>JBOHWH010000001.1:0-25997 GCA_050736695.1 Binataceae bacterium (SeqCode)
TCGAAGGATCCCGGACGTTCGTGCGCGCAATCGCGATTCCTCCGCAAGCCTTTTCGTTACCTGCACATCGCCGTACTGCTCGCACCGCGAATGAGGAATCGGAACGCGAGAGGATGCAGGTCGTCCCCAAACTCGCAGTATACAATCGTGAGGGTCTGCATGGTCATCCGGGATCCTTCGACTCCGGCCGAAACGGCCGCCGCTCAGGATGACGGAAAAGGCGGCAGAGTCGAAAAAATCACAACCTCTCAAGATGACGGAAGGCGAGTGCCGCAGCGGGTCTAAAAAGCTCACAGACTCTCGGCGCCGACGCCACCTGCAATAGTCCTCCGCTCGGGATTTCTCCCTGCGGTCGAAATGACGCAAGGCAAGGCTCACGCCGTTCGCGAATGCCGCCCTACCTTTCGAGCCAGGGGCAGATCAGCATTGCGCCGCCGCGCGCGAGGATTGTCATCATTGCGGGAGCCCATCTTGCCGGCACTCCTAACACGTTTGCGATCAGGCCCGCGCTCCACGAGGTTGATGCGCCCGACGCGAAGAATTTTCTTAGCGACAGGATTCCTTCGCGCGGAGTGTATGCCACTAACTGATGCGCTTCATTCGCCGGAATATGCGCCCGTTCGCGTGCGATTTCGATTGCGCGGGCGAGTCCTCCCAGCTCGTCGACCAGGCCGCGCTCTTTCGCGGCGACTCCGCTCCACACTCGTCCCTTGGCGAGCGCTTCGGCTTCCTCCGGATTCAGGCGGCGGCCTTCGGCGACTTTGCCGGTGAAGTTGCCATAGACCTCGCCGATCGCGGCGTTGATCTGCCCGAGCTCGTCATCGCTCATCGGCCGGGCAAACGACAGCGCGTCGCTGCGCGCGTCGCTCTTGGCGAAATCGAACCGCACGCCCACCTTGGCCATCAAGCGCGATAGATCGAATTTCGCGAACACTACTCCGATCGATCCGGTGATCGTCGCCGGCTCGGCCACGATCGCGTCGGCGCCCATCGCGACGTAATACCCGCCCGATCCCGCCACGTCGCCCATCGATACGACGACGGGTTTGCCGCGTCCCTGCGCCTCGCGGACCGCGCGCCAAACCATATCGGAGCCGACCGCCGATCCGCCGGGAGAGTTGACGCGGAACACGATCGCGCGGATCGATTCCTCGCGCGAGGCGCGCTCGAAAAGCGCGGAGGTCGTTTCACCCGAAATAAATTCGCCGCCGGGACGCGCCTCTCCTGAAATCACCGGACCAGCCCCGACGATAAGCGCAATTCGCGGCCGATTCCCGCGCTCGCGCACGTACACCGCATGCCGCAAATACCGCGCGAAGCTGATGAAGCATTTGCGCTTGCCGTCAGGATCGAAACTCGCGCGCAGATCCTCGATATACCCGTCGCGATCGACGAGCCCCGCCTCGCGCGCCGCTTTCATGCCGATAAATCCGGCGCTCACCAGCTCACGCGCGCGATCGATCGGAATTCGGCGCGAGTCCGAAATCGCGCCGGCAAGAATCCGCATCCAGTCGCCGATAATCGCCTCCAGGCTCTCGCGCACCGCCGGCGACATCGTGTCGCGGCTGAACATCTCGCCCGCGCCTTTGTATTCCTTCCATTGCAGGGTCTGCGCGCGCACCCCCGCCTTTTCCAGCGCGTCACGCACGAAAGGATTTCCGACCGCCACGCCCAGCATCGTGAGCATCACGTCCGGATTCGCAACGATCTCGTCGGCGCCCGACGCAACCAGGTAGTCGCGGACCGAGGGCGAATCTCCGGTCAGCAACGCGATCACCCGCTTGCCGCTTTTGGCCACCGCGCGGAGCAGCCGATGAAGCTCGTGCGCGGTCGCGAGGCCGGTTTCGATTCCTGTCACGTGCACGATAACCGCGCGCACCGACGCGTCGGCGGCGAGCGCCTCCAGCCCGTAGCGCAGATGCCGCAGACTGGGCGCGCCGCTACCTATCAGTTGCTGTAGCGGCGAGCGGCGCGCATCCTCGCGAATCGCACCGCCCAGATGCAGCATCACGATTGCGCCGGACGGAATTTTTGCCGGCCGCACGACGAAAAACCAGAACGCCGCGACTATCGCCGCGGCCACGACGATCAGCATCACGCCGAATTTCCAATCGCCGGCGGCGCAGGCAATCACTCCGGCTCCGATGAGAACCGCAACCGCGATCGCGATCCGCAGCTCACGGCTTATCCACAAGTTCTTCAGGAAAGATTTATTCATGGGAGTAATACGGTCGCCTTTTGACACCGCGCAATCTAGACTACCGTTTTTCTATGAACAGGTCTTTCTTCATCCTATTGGTATGCGCCGCGCTCGCCTCTGCGAGCGGATGCTCGACCACCAAAAAAAATGCAACTGCGAAACCTGTTCCTACTCATACCCAGGGCACCGCAACGCTCGACATCACCGCCGGCATCCACGTGGTAGCTAACGTTACGATGCCGCGAGGATTCGCCCCGATGGCAGGGCGTCCGCCGCTATGGCTTCAGAACGGCAACGAGATCGCCGTCGTCGGCACGCTTTCCGGCCATCTGGTGGTCCTCGGTTTCAGCGGAATCGGATGGCGCAATTCGCGCGTACTGGCGGCCGAGACCGGCGCGGGTTCCGCCGAGCCGGGACGGATCATGGACCTGGCGGCGAGCCCCGACGGAATGACGCTCGCGATCGCGGTGGCGGCGGCCGGACAGAACCGGCTCGACCTCGTGATGCGCGATCTGATCGCGACCGGTCCGGGCCATCCGATTGCCGGCTTCGACGGAGCTTACGATCTCGCAAGCCTCGCCTGGCTCAACGCCGACTCGATCGCAATCACGCTGCGGCCCAGCGCCGATCAGCCCGCGCCTCCGGTTTCTGACGACAGCGGCATTGCGCCGGACGCGCCGGCAAAGCCGGCCGAAGGGCTTCAGATCCTCGTGGTCGCGGGCCCCGGTTCGGTCGTGCCGATGAAGCTGCCGTGCGCACTCGGCGCACTTAATTGGAACCCGCTTGGAGCGTATGCGGTCAGCACCGGAGGAGCTGGATATCCGCCGGCGATCGTCGATCGGCGCCACGCGACCTGCACGCGCCTCAATGCAAACGCGCCGGTGCGGGTGCTGGGCTGGAATCCGGTGGACGAAAGTTCGTTCCTGTACGTGCAGCCGATCCCCGCAAGCAAGAGCCTCGGCGTGTACGAGCATGAACTCGCGACCGGGCGCGACAAGACGATCGCCGTATCGAGCGGCGCGGCCGCCTATGCGGCGAGCGGCGCGGTCCTGGCGCTCGGCAACCAGAAGCTCACGTACAAACTGATCGATACAACGCCCTTCATTCCGGTAACCGCGGAGTTGGCGATCTTCGATCCGGATCAGCCGGAAATTGATATCAAGCAGCTAGGATTCCAGAGCGTGCCGCCGATGTTTGCGGCGAGCTCGATGGCTTATTCGAAGGCCACTGATCGCGCGGTGATCCAGACCTTCCAGCCCGCCAATCCAGTCGCGCTGCGCAAGATCATCACGTACACGACGCACGCGGACGACGCGTTTCAAATCGCATACGGTCCGGCGCGCGGCGTCGCCGAGATTAGCTGGTCGCCGAAGGGGCGATGGATCGGAATCATCGACGGCGACGCATCCGGCGCCGCTCTGACGATTATCCTGCCGCCCGCGTAGATCGATCAGCCGCTCGCGGCCGTCGCATCGGCGTGGCGCGATTGTTCGTAGCGGCCGAGGCCCCACTGCGCCGCCATTCTCATCTTTGAATCGGTCTCGTCGCGCAGAACGCGGCGCAGCACGCGTGCGATTTGCTTATTCGGCGTCTGCGATGCGATCGTCCAGGCTGCCGCGCGGCGCACCTTGATGCTCTTGTCCTCGCGGATTCGCTCGGCCACGTAGGGCAGCACGTCGATTGGATTCTCACCGCCCTTGCATCGGTCGCATCCGAGCGAATGCACCGCCGCCTTGCGCACCTTCAGCTTTGGGTCGTGCAAGGTCAGAATCAGGCGCTCGAGCGCGGACTCGTCCCAATGCGCGTCAAGAAACATCGCGCAGAACTGCCGCACTTTCGCATTCGGATGCGACAGTCCCTCGCGCGCCGCCGACACCGCAGGCTGGCCTGCCTCGCTGAGCGCGCGCCACGCATCCGGCAACGATTCCCGATGGCCCAGCCTTTCTACCAGACTCCTGAACTCATTGTTTTCCGCTTCCATTTTCAGCCCTCCCAACGGCGGACGCTCCGCGTCTGCCCAAAACGTTCGATTCTGGACAACCACGGAGCGTCTCCATGCGGCTGGCATGCTTTGCGAATGATCGCGCAGCAGGCTCAGATATCTAAACTGCCGCCGCGCCGGATGTCGTGGTGACCTCCGAAGAACCCACCAGTTCCTTCGCGGCGCGGTCGGCAACAGCCGCCGGATCGAACGTCAGTTACCGCGTATTAGGCGGCAGCTTCCCTCGCGATCGCGGTCAGCTAACCGTGATTCTAGCGGCGTGCCGCCGAGAGTCAAGAATGCGGCGATTCCTCTTTACGATTTAACGGTGCGCCTGCCAGTACGACGACGCCGTGGCAAACGCGGCAGCGGCGCGCTCGAAGCTGTCGAACACCACCAGGCCGCGCGCGCGTGCGAGTTCTTTGCCGCGCGCGACGATCGCCTCCAGATGCGCGGGATGAAGGATCAGCGCGAACGGCTTGCTCGTCTTTGCCGCGAACTCGCCGAGCTTGTCGAGCAGCGTCGTGATTTCGTCTTCATGTGTGGCCCATCTTGCCGCGCGAAAACCGGTTCCGACCTCGAGCACGATCGAATCGATCGCGGGGTCGCGATCGAGAATCGCGAGGATTCGATCGAGTCCGCCCGGATGAACTCCGGTTCCGATCGTCCCGCCGGCGTCGAGCGGATTGCGGTAGCTGCCGCCGATCACGTTGAAGAATGTTTTGAGCTCCTCGTACGAGTCCTGCGAGAGCGCGGGAATCTCGAGCCCCGCAGCAGCAAACGTATCGGTCACCACCACCGACTGCCCGCCCGTCATCGCGACCAGCCCCATCGCGCGCCCCGCAACTTTGTGCCCGCGCGAGAGCAGCTCGACCGCATCGAGCATCGCGTCGAGCGAACCCACCTCGACTGCTCCCGCCTGGCGGACCAGCGCGCTCCACAGAGCCTTGGGCGTCGCGAGCGATCCGGTATGCGAAAAGGTCGCGCGCGCACCCGCCTCGGTCGCGCCGCCCTTCCATACCACGACCGGATGGCGCGCAGCCGCGGCGCGGAGGCTTTCAAAAAAGCGGCGTCCGTCGCGCACGCCTTCGATATACATCCCGATAACCCGCGTCGCCGGATCGGCAGCCATCAGGTCGATATAGTCGGCCGCTTCGAGCACCAGCACGTTGCCGATCGACGCGGCCCAATTGACGCGGACGCCGTGCGCCGCCGCCTGCACGCAAAAATTTATCGTATGAGTGCCGCTCTGCGATATGAAAGATACGTCGCCCGGTTCGCCCACTTTGCCGTCGGGATAATTGCGCATCCCAATCGACGGATTCGCGAGTCCCATGCAGTTCGGTCCGACCAGCGCGATCTCGGAGCCGAGCGCGATCTCGCGCAACTCAGCCTCGAGCCGGATTCCCAGCTCCTCGCTGGTCTCGGAAAATCCCGAGGTGAAAAATCCAATCGCGCCGACTTGGTTCGCAACGCAGTCGCGCAGGATCCGCGGCGCGACCTGGCGCGGCACCGCGCTGACCGCGTAATCGATCGGCTCTTTTATCTCGGCCAGGCTTTTGTGATTCTCAACTCCCAGCGCTTCGATCCCGGCGATTTCATTCGGGTCGATCTGAATCGAGTAGAGCCTGGTTTTGAGATTCGCGAGCGCGCGCAGCCACATGTAGCCGCCCGCCTTCTTGTCGCCGATCACGACGACCGATCGCGGATTGAACGCGCGGCGGAGATTTTCGAGCCGCGCCGCGCGATGCGGATCGGCGATCGCCTTTTCCGTCGCCGCGCCGAGCAGCACCCGCGCGTCAAGCACAGTTACTCCGCGCTCATAGGCGACAACAGGATTGAGATCCATCTCGCGCACCTCAGGATGCGCCGCCGCAAACTCTGAGAGCTTCATGAGCATCGCGACGACCGCGTCGATGTCGGCCGCCGGCCGTCCGCGAACTCCCGCGAGCAGCGCCGCGCCGCGCAGCTCGGAAAGCATCGCCCGCGCCTCGCGCTCAGTCACCGGCGCGAGCCTGACGGCGGTGTCTTTCAGAACCTCGACAAAGATTCCACCGAGCCCGGCCATGATCGTGGCGCCGTAGCGATCGTCGCGGACGATTCCCACCAGCAGCTCGACTCCGCCCGCCGCCGCCATCGGCTGCACTGCGACCCCTTCGAACTTCGCCCCGGGCGCCTTCGCGGCGAGGTTGTTCTCGATCGTCGCAAACGCCGCGCGCACCGCGTCCTCAGAGCGCAAGCCCAGCTCGACGCCACCGACCTCGCTCTTGTGGCTCACATCGGGCGAGAGCACCTTGAGCACGGCAGGAAATCCCTGGCGCGCCGCGACTGCGGCGGCCTCGGCGGCAGTCGCTGCCGGGACCGGAATCGCGACGCTTATCCCAAGCGCGCCGACGAGACGCTTGCCTTCGATTTCTGAAAGTGCGGTCCGCCCCGCGCGCGAGGCGTCCGCGATTATTTGCGATATTGTGGAATCACTCACAATCGTCGCGTATAGCAAAGCTTCGCGAGCATTTGAACCGTGCGCGATAACGCCGGCATTCGCGAGACCCGGAACCTAACCATGAAACAACATCGCCGTCCCCAGATTTTCGTCACCCGAGAGATCGCCGCGACCCCCCTGGGCGAGTTGCGACGTGCCGCGCGGGTGGACCTATGGCCTGGCCCGATGCCACCGCCGTACGCTGAGCTTCGCCGGCGGATGCGTGAGGCCGACGGCGCGTTGACGATGGTTACCGACCGAATCGACGCCGCGCTACTGGCCGCGTCGCCACGGCTTCGCATCGTCAGTAATTTGGCGGCCGGCGTGGACAATATCGATCTCGAGGCCGCCACGCGTGCTGGCGTCGCGATCGGCCATACGCCCGGCGTGCTTACTGAGGCGACAGCGGACCTCGCGTTCGCGCTGATGCTCGCGGCGGCGCGGCGCGTCGCGGAGGGCGACCGGCAGGTTCGTGCGGGAAAATGGAAGACCTGGGGATCTCGAGTGCTGCTCGGGCCGGAGGTCTTTGGCGCGACGCTCGGGATCGTCGGATGGGGCGCTATCGGGCGCGCGATGGCGCGGCGGGCCGCGGGCTTCCGGATGCGCGTGCTGTACACTACGCGCGGCCGGCCGTCGAGCGCGCGGCCGTCCAGCGAAATTCCGAACGCGCGGCGCGTCACGCTGGATCGGCTTCTGGCGGAGTCCGATTTTGTATCGCTCCATATTCCGTTAAGCGCTACAACCCGTCATCTGATCGGCGCGCCGGAGTTTCGCCGGATGAAGCACGGCGCGATTTTGATCAATACCGCACGCGGCGGCGTTATCGACCAGCGCGCCTTGGCGTCCGCGTTGAGATCGGGACATCTCGGCGGCGCCGGTCTCGATGTGACCGACCCCGAACCGATTTTGCCCAGCGATATGCTGCTGACGTTCGAGAACGTGGTGATCACACCGCATATCGGAAGCGCGAGCTATGCGGCGCGGGAAAAGATGGCGACGCTCGCGGTTCGAAATCTACTTACGGTGTTTGATGGAAAGAAGCCGCCTTGGTGCGCGAACCCTGCCGTCAAGCTGCGACAATAGGCGCATCCGCAGCTTTGCGCGATGCTAGAGGAGAGCCACAGCTCCATTGACCAGCGCGTGTACGTGATTTCCGATCGTCTTCAAGCTGCCGAAAACGACGATTCCAAGAACCGCGATAATTAAGGCATACTCGCTCATCGTCTGCCCGCGCGGACGCTCTGATACTCGGACGTAAAGCCTTCTAAGCTGGTCCATGGTGTGTCCTCCGACTCTTCCGGAATGCATCTTTTAGGAGCGCATTCCGGCGCTTGCTTAAACGGGTCCAATAAGGGTCCAAGCCAGTTTGACACCCGTTTTGTCTCATACTTATCGCTACGCCTTGTTCTGCTATGCATTTATTCTCTTGAAGAGCCGTAATCATGTCAAGAGTTTACATTCGTGCTATCGCTATTTGCATCTTTTAATCAAAGCTATTTGGCCGTAACTAGCCGTAATCCGGTCATTTCCGAGATTTCCGTCGGTACGCGGCGATCGCATTCCTCCGCTTAACTATTTGAAATAGAAGAGAAATCGCGAGTCGATGCCCGGAAGGCCTGCTCAAATGGCGATCCGGATGCGTGAGGTCTCAGGGTAGTTAGCGAGTGATTGCGATGGCTTCAGAGAGCTCGAAGCGACCTTCGTACAGAGCCCGTCCAACAATCGCTCCGATCACTCCGTCGGCGAAGCGATCGGCGAGTCCGCGCAGGTCAGACAGCGCAGCCACGCCCCCCGATGCGATGACCGGCAGTCGCGCCCGATGCGCTAGCACGGCCATCCGCGCCGCATCGACGCCCGTCTCGGCGCCATCGCGCGCGATATCGGTGACGGTCAGTACCGACACACCCGCCTCGCGAAAAATCCGGGCGGCACGTTCGACGCTGAGCGCGCTCGTCTCGACCCATCCTTTGATCGCGAGCTTGCCGTCGCGGATATCAAGCGAGCCGAAGATGCGGCCGGGGAATTCCGTGCATGCGCCGCGAACGAGCTCCGGTTTGAGGAACGCGGCCGACCCGATCGACACACGGTCCGCGCCGGAGGCGAACGCCGCGCGCACCGATTCGATCGTGCGCAACCCCCCGCTCACATCGATCGCGCATCGCACGGCCGCCCGGATGCGCCGGGTCGCCGCCAGATTGCGCGGCGCCCCTGCGACGGCGCCGTCGAGATCGACGATATGAATCAGCTCGGCGCCCTGCGCTTCGAATTTGCGCGCCGCCGCCGCCGGATCGCTGCCGTACACGGTCGCGCGCGCCATGTCGCCGCGCAGCAGGCGTACAACCTCGCCGCCTTTCAGATCGATCGAAGGGACAACGGTGAACTTCTCGAACATCGCTCAGGAAGCGAGCGTACCCTTGGTCGAGAGCGCTCCGACGATTCGCGGCTCCAGCGTGGTGGCCGAATCCATCGCGCGCGCCAGCGCCTTGAACGTCGCCTCGACGATATGATGCGGATTACGCCCGGTATGCATCCGCAGATGCAGATTCATCCCGGTCTCGTCGCTGAGCGCTTTCATGAAATCGTGGACCAGCTCGGTCTGAAAATTTCCGACCCGCTCCTGCGTGATCGTGATGTCGTAGCTCAGATAGGCGCGCCCGCTGATATCGACGATCGCGGTGCACAGCGCTTCGTCGAGCGGAACCGTCGCCTCGCCGAAGCGGCGGATTCCGGTGCGATCGCCGAGCGCCTGGCGAAATGCGCGGCCCAGTACGATTCCCACATCCTCGACGGTGTGATGCTCATCAATCTGGATATCGCCGCTCGCGCGGACCTTGAGATCGAAAAAGCCGTGGCGCGCGAAGCTCTCGAGCATATGGTCGAGAAACGGCACCCCGGTCGAAACGTCGCCGCGGCCCGAGCCGTCGAGCTTGAGCGCAAGCGCGATCTGCGTCTCGCGCGTCTTGCGCTCGATCTCGGCAGAGCGCTTGGGCGTGTCGCCTGCGACGGTGACCATCGCGCGGCTGGTTCCATTCAAGCCGCGTGAGGCTTTCGACTTCCGTTTGCGAGTCGTCGTTTCTTTCATCCGCGTTTCACCCCACCGCGCTGATTTCCCCGGCTGCGCAATTCCATCGAGCGCGCATGCCCCTCGAACCCTTCCATCCGCGCCAGATGCGCGACCGCCGGGCCCAGTTTCCGCGCCGCGCGCGCAGACGCTTCGATTATACTGGTTCGCTTGAGGAAATCGTATGCACCCAGGGGTGAGGCGAAGCGCGCCGATCCGCCGGTCGGGAGGACGTGATTCGGTCCGGCAAGGTAGTCGCCGAGCGGCGCCGGGCTCATTGCACCCAGGAAAACCGCGCCTGCGGCAGAAATCCTCGGGAGCCATCGACGCGCATCGCGAATCTCCAGCTCCAGATGCTCCGGGCCGATCTCATTTGAGAGCGCGAAAGCCTCTTCCAGGTCCTTGACGATAATCGCCGCGCCCCGGCGATCGAGAACTCTGCGCACCGCCGCCGCGCGCGGCAGCGTTGCGAGCGCGGATTCGAGCGCGCGTTCGACGGCCTGCGCGAGACGAGCCGAGGGTGTCAGCAGGATCGCCGATTCGTCGCCGGAACCGTGCTCAGCCTGCGCGATCAGATCGGCGGCGATCCATTCGGCGCGAGCACTTGCGTCGGCAATCACCAGCACCTCGCTCGGCCCCGCCATCTTGTCGATATCGGTCACGCCATAGACCATCCGCTTGGCGGCCTGCACGTAGGCATTTCCGGGTCCGACGATTTTATCGACGGCGCGAATCGTTTTCGTTCCGTAGGCGAGCGCCGCAACCGCCTGCGCGCCGCCGACCCGGTAATACTCCGTCACTCCCGCGATCGCCGCCGCCGCCGTCACAGAGTCGCGCTCGCCCTCGCGCGAGGGTGGCGCCACCATCACGATTTCCAGGACCCCCGCAACTCGCGCCGGAATCGCGTTCATCAGCACCGACGAGGGATACGCGCCCATCCCGCCCGGCACGTACAGGCCTACTCGGCGAAGGGGACGCACGAGCTGCCCCAAACGCATCCCGAGGTTGTCGACGAACGCAAACGGACGCTCGAGCGTCTTGCGATGGAACCGCGCGATACGCCGCGCAGCCAGCTCCAGCGCGCGGCGATCGCGTGCGGGAAGCTTTTTTGGCGCAGCCGCAAGCTCCGCCGCGGTCACGCGGAGCGTGCGCGGCGTCAGCTTCACGCCGTCGAATTTTTGTGTGTAGCCGATTAGAGCAACATCGCCGCGCCGGCGAACGTCGGCGATTATCTTTGCGACCGTATCGTTGATCCGCGCGTCGTCGGCGCCACCGCGCCGGGCGCGGATCGTCGCCATGAACCGGCCCGTCGCCGGTGTGCCGGATTTGAGAATCCTGAGCTGCATCATTCTTTGACGCGCTCGATCCGCGCGCCCAGCGCAGAGAGCTTGGATTCGAGCGCCTCGTAACCGCGATCGAGATGATAGACGCGGCTCAGCTCAGTCGTGTTTTGGGCGGCAAGTCCGGCCAGAATCAGGCTCATGCTCGCGCGCAGGTCCGACGCCATGACTGGCGCGCCCTGCAGCGGCGACGGGCCGTGAACGACCGCGGTCGAGCCCTTCATCACAATATCCGCGCCCATCCGCAGCAGTTCCATCGCATGCATGAAGCGATTCTCGAAAATCGTTTCGGTGATTACAGAGGTGCCCGAGGCCTGGGTCAAAAGCGCCATCATCTGCGCCTGCAAATCGGTCGGGAAACCCGGGTATGGAAGCGTGCGCAGTTCCACAGGCTTGAGTTTGCCGTTACGGCGGATACGCATGCCGCCGGCGTTGGATTCAATCTCGACGCCGGCTTCGGTCAGCTTGGCGACGACAGCCTCGAGATGCTGTGCCGGAGCATTGCGCAGCACCACGTCGCCGCCACTGATTGCAGCAGCCACCATCAAAGACCCGGCTTCGATTCGATCGGGAATGATCTCGTGATCGGCGCCGTGCAGCCGCTCCACGCCTTCGATCTCGATAACGTGGGACCCGGCGCCGGAGATTTTCGCCCCCATCGCCGTCAGCATCAGCGCAAGATCCGCGATCTCGGGCTCGCGCGCCGCATTTTCGATTTGCGTCGCACCGCGCGCCCGGACCGCGGCCATCATGATGTTCTCAGTTGCGCCGACCGACGGGCTGTCGAGCCAGATTCGCGCGCCCCTAAGCGTCCGCACTCGAGCCTCGGCGTAGCCGTTGCGAAACTGGATAGTAGCGCCCAGGCGGCGCAAGCCGGCAATATGGAGATTCACCGGACGAAGGCCGATCGCGTCACCGCCCGGCGTGGACACTCGCGCCTTTCCCTTGCGCGCCAGCAGCGGGCCCAGCACCAGGAACGACGCGCGCATCGTCTTCACCAAATCATATGGCGCTTCATGCGAGCGAACTTCTTTGGCGTGGACGACGACGTCGTTGTCGCCGGTCCATTTGGCTTCGACCCCGAGCTTGTTAAGCAGCGCGATCGTGGTCGCGGTGTCGCGCAGGCGCGGGACGTTGTACAGGCGGACCGGTTCGTCGGTCATCAGCGCGGCGATCAGAATCGGAAGCGCGGTGTTTTTGCTCCCGCTCACCGACACAGTGCCGCGCAGCGGCTTTCCGCCGCGAATGATCATCTTGTCCATCTGAAGTTCAAACTCGCGCCGTCACGACGCGCGGGATCCCGGCCAGATCGTTTATCACACGCGTGACGTGCAAACCCGCTTCTCGCAGAAGGCCGCTCACCGCTTCCGCCTGCCCGAGCCCGCTTTCGAGCATCACGGCGCCGTCGCGCTTTAAGTGCTCGCACGCGCCGGCTGCGATCCGCCGGTAGCATTCGAGAGCGTCGGTGCCGGAGAAAAGCGCGGCCGGAGGCTCGAAGTCGCGGACCTCGGGCGGAAGCGATTCGATTGCCGAGGTTTCGACATACGGCGGATTGGAGACAATCAAGTCGAAATCGCCAAGCGCATCGCCGCCGTCGAGAGGTTCGAAAATATCCGCGAGTCGCGGCTCGACGCGGCCCGCGACGTGATGCCGCCCGACGTTGCGCCGTGCGACGGCCAGCGCGTCATCCTCCATATCGGCGGCGACGACCGAAGTACGCGGCGCGCCCGCCGCAATCGCAACTGCGATCGCGCCTGAGCCGGTGCCGATATCGAGCACGCGCGCATCCGGACGGTCCTGCGCGAATTCGAGTGCGGCCGCCACGAGGATCTCGGTTTCAGGACGGGGAATCAGGACCGCGGGTGTGACCTCGAATTCGAGCGAATAGAATTCTTTGGAGCCGAGAATGTATGCAAGCGGCTCGCGCGCGGCCCGCCGCGTCAGCATCGCGTCGAATCGCTCGGCGGCGGCAGCGGAAATCTCCGGTGGCGCGGCGATAATTGCGACGCGTGAGGTCTCTGCCGCCCGCGCGAGCATCAGCTCGGCGTCAAGCCGCGCCGATTCGACGCCCGCATGCGTCAGGCGCGTGGAAGCCGCGTCGAGGAGGCGGACGAGTTGCGTGCGCCGGCGGCCGGCATCGCCCGATGACGCCATCACGAATCTCAGGCGGAGAGAAGCTGCGCCTGCTCCTGCGTCGCGAGCGCGTCGATCAGCGAATCGATCGCGCCGTCGAGAAACTGATCGAGCTGATGGATCGTAATGTTGACGCGATGGTCGGTGACGCGTGATTGCGGAAAATTGTAGGTGCGGATTCGTTCGGAGCGATCGCCGGTGCCAACCATCGAGCGCCGCGTCGCCGCGATTTGCGCGTCCTGTTCGGCGCGCGCCTTGTCGAGCAGGCGGGCACGCAGAATTTTGAGCGCGCGCGCCTTGTTCTTGTGCTGCGATTTTTCGTCGCGGCAGATAATCACCATCCCCGACGGAATATGGGTTATCCGCACCGCCGAGTCGGTCGTGTTGACGCTCTGGCAGCCGGGACCCGACGCGCGCATCACGTCGATGCGCAAATCTTTTTCCTCGTTGATATTGATCTCGACTTCGTCGGCTTCGGGCATGATCGCGACTGTCACCGCCGAGGTATGAATTCTTCCGGAACCTTCGGTTTCAGGCACGCGCTGCACGCGATGCACTCCGCCCTCGAACTTCAGGCGCGAGTATGCGCCGCGGCCGGCGATCAGCGCGATAACTTCCTTGATTCCGCCAAGCCCCGTGTCGCTGAGACTCATCGTCTCGACTTTCCATCCGTGACGCTCGGCGTGGCGCGTGTACATCCGGAAGAGCTCGCCCGCGAACAGGGAAGCCTCGGCGCCGCCGGCGCCCGCGCGGATTTCGAGCAGCACGTTGCGATCATCGTTAGGATCGCGAGGGATCAGGAGCTGGCGGATTTTTTCTTCGAGCGGAATCTGCCGCTTCTGCATCAAAGGCAATTCGGCCTTCGCGAGCTCGCGCAACTCGGGGTCGTCGCCTTCAAGGAGCGCCTTGTGCTCGGCGATTTCGCTCAGCAGCTTGCGGTACTCGCGCGCCGATTCCGTAAGCTCGGCGAGCGAAGCACGCTCCTTGGCCAACCTCGCGTATTCGCGATTGTTGTTGGTCACGGCAGGATCGCTGAGCTTGCGTTCGAGCTCGGAGTAGCGATCCTCGATTCCCTGGAGTTTGTCCAGCATTACCCGCTCTCAGGCGTGTTCGCGCCGGCCTTCTACCGGCCTTCTAATAGTCCTTTCGGAGAGGTTCGCCCCAAAAACAAACGCGGCGGGAAAATGACCCGCCGCAAGACCAATCCCCCGCACACCCGCGGGTCTTTCAGTCCTTTGCAGGACCGCGACCTCGGGCGGCGGGAGTTACTATGCTACTTAATTCCATACCTGCGCTTGAACCGCTCTACGCGGCCAGCGGTATCGACCAGGCGTTGCTGTCCGGTGTAAAACGGATGGCACTTGGAACAGACTTCGACGTGGAGTTCGCCCACCGTCGAGCGCGTCTCAAAAGTGTTGCCACAGGCGCAGGTGACTACGCAGCGACGGTATTGGGGATGGATTGCGGCTTTCATTGGTTCAACTCTCGACATCCAAGCTCTTGCCGGAGAGTTTATCATCCACTGCGATCCGGCACAATTCGCAGGTGCGGGACTTTTCTGCTGGGAAATCTAACCACGATCGCGACAGTCGCAATCATAGCAATACTGGGGTTTTCCGCTCCGGCAGGCTCGGCCGCCGCCCCAGCCATCGCGGCGTCTGCGGCGCGGCATCCAAGCGCCAAACCCGCTCCCGTATCGATGCCTCCGGTTCAGGCGCCGGGTTTCGCTCCCGATAGCGAGACGATTTTCGCGCCGATTATCGAGCTTGCGCCGCCGGGACCCGGACGCGCGGCGCGCGCGATCGCGATCTTCGATCGCCAGCTCGCCTTCCAGCGCGCGATCTGGTTTCATCCCGAGCTCGACGACGCGCTGACCCAGGTCGTCGGGAAAATGCCACCGCGCGAATCGACTCTGATCCGCGCGTCCGCGCTCTATTCTCAAGCAGACATCCCATGGCACGACATCAAGGGCGGCGGCCATCAGATTTCCGTCGCCGGTGCGCCCCACTTATCCGACTACCTGTACAAACTGACCGCCAAATACGCGAGCCCCGAGTCGCCCGAACATATTGCGGGCGAATTTACGATCACGCCGGTTCCCGCGCCCCAGGCGAACGCGGGCACGTCGAGCGTGATCGGACTGCTTGGCGGCGAATTGCTGATGGACACCTATCCGGCCAGCGCGGCGGTCGATTTGGCGGGCGCCGCGCTTACGCAGGTTCATGGAGATCTGAAATCGCCCTGGGACACCGCCGCGGGCAAATTCAATCATCACGATCGCGCGGCGCTCGCGCGGTTTCATCGCGAGATGCCGGCGTTCGCGGCCAAGCTCGATCACTATCTCATCTTCCACAACGTGCTCGACGAGTTCGACGGACCCGGCGCAACGATCGTGCTGTTCAACGCGGACGTTGAAGTCCGGATGGACGCGCTCAAGGCGTTTCCGCATCTTTACGATTTCTATCGCAAGGTCGCCGCGGTGGTGGTGGCGCAGTCCGCGATCACGGACGCGGCGGGGAACTACTGGATGCTGACGCGATTCGACCGCGGCCGGATGCATCTGACCTTCATGGATCGAAATGGCAGGCTTACACCGTTCGACAAAAATTTTCGTCCCGCCGGAGAGAGTATCGCGCTCGGCCGGGTCGAGCATGGGACCTACCGGACGGAAGCCTCGGTGCGCGTGCACCGGCTGGCGATGGTCTTCGGGTTGGACAAGCTGGGCTTCACCACCGACTACCGGCGCGACGGCGACTCGATAGTCGCGACGAGCACGATGAACGAGGTGCCGCAACTTGTCGCGCCGCCGGGAATCCATAAGGTGATCGATCTGATCGCGGGCGAATTCATGCGCGTGATGGCACAGGGAAACGGCGGACTGACTTCGACCTTCGCCTCGCGCCGCTTAAGCGACGGGCTCGATCACTACGCGCTCGGCTTCAGCGGGGAGTTCGAGTATTCGCCGACGCTCGAATTTCTGGCCAAAGTCGGCGACGCGATCGCCGATCAGCACAATGAAGCGGTGCGAATCGAAGAGCGCAAATTCGGCGAGGAACTGTTCGACGCATTCGCAAGCGACTACAATAACGCTCGCCCGCGAATCATGGCGCTCGACGCGGGAGCGCCCAACGCAAGCCAGGAACTACCAGTGAAGTCCAAGTGAGGTTACCCGGGATTTTGGCGTGCGCGGCGCTAGCCGCGATATTCGCAGCCGCAATCGCGGGATGCAGTTCCGATTCGTTAGAAGAACCGGGCGCGGTTTCGACTCCGCATTTCGTAAACGATCTGTCCGCGCTTTCGACCAAGCCGATCAACCCGATCATGGATCCCTCGGCTGCCTTTGCCGCCACTCACGCCGGCAGCATCTCCGGCATGAGCCGCGCGAGCGAGGAAGCTCCCGGCAGCCTCCGTCATGTTGGCAACGACCAGAGCCCCGGCGTCGAGGAACTGCTCAATCCCAAGGCGGCCAAGTTCGCGACCTTCTCAGGCGGGATGCTCGATCATCTGTGGATTGCGGTTCGCGCGCGCGAGAACGATCATGATGTTTCGCACCACAAGCTGCCCGCCGATCTGCAACCGGTGGTTCTGACCGCCACGTTGGATTCGCGCGGCAAGCTCAAGGAGATCGTGCTCGAGGAGCACAGCGGCAAGGGCATCATCGATCGGATGTTTATCGATGCGGCGAAACAAGCGCTGTGGACGACCAATCCGCCTCCGGAAGCCGCGCTGCCCGGCGGTATCTATCAGGTGCGCGTGGAGCTCAGAATGCAAAACTTCGCGTCGATGGACGACGGACGCTGGTACTTCAAAACCTACGTCGGGCTCGCGCTGCTCTAACGACAAGGTGTAAGAACAAGTCATTGGATAAGGGAGAGTCAACGACTGTGCCCGCGCCGGGCCAGGATGGCTGAGATGCAATCACTTGACGATTATATTCCCCGCCCGGGGCTCTCGACGCCGATCGTGACCGTGTTCGATCGCGAGGGCCGCGTGCTCGAAGACGAGCAGCGCTCTGTGGTTCGCTTCGTCGTGCAGGACGGACGCGGCGCCGACATCGTGTTCGCGGCAGGCACCACCGGCGAATGGGATCGCATCGACAATCCGCGCCGGCAGGACGTGATACGAATCGCGGTGGACGAATGCCGCCGCATCTCGGGGCGAATCGGGCGCAAGATCGAGGCGTGGGCGGGAATCACAGCGCACACCCGCGCCGAGACGATCGCGAACCTCGAGTACGCGATCGATCTTGAAGCTGACGCCGCGGTAATCGCGCCGCTTTCAATTCGCGATAGCGGCTCGCCCTCAGACTTTGTCCAGCGCGAGCTGGGCGGCGTCTTCCAGCGCCGCGGCGAGATGATTCCGATCTTCCTCTATGACAACGCCGATATCGCGGCGCCCGGCAAATCTCCGCATCTTCACACCCGCGATGTAAAGCAGATGGCGCGCCTGCCGTTCGTGCGCGGGATCAAGGTGACCGCCGGCAAAGCCGTGCTCGGCAACTACACGCGCGCGGCCTCCCACTTCAAACTCTCGCACGAGTTCGCCGTGTACGCCGGAATTCCGTATTTGATTTTCGATCTGTTCGCACCCGCCGACGGAATCTCAGGCACGATCAAGCATCGATGGAACCGCTACCTGACCCAGCGCGCGATGCCGTACGGCGTCGTCTCCGGCGCCTCGAACGTGATGCCGCGCGAATGGCAGCGCGCATGGCGGGTGTGCCGCGCGGGAAATCCCGAGCTGATGCGGCGCTACGAGCAGGCAACCGATCTGCTGCGGTCCGCGTGCGAATTCGAGCGCTCGGGCAAGCCCTACAGCCCGGTAATCGCGTGCTACAAAACGGCGCTGCGCGAAATGGGCGTGATCGAAAGCGACGCGGCCGCGCAAGGCTCTCCGGCGCTCGAAGCCGGCGAACGCCGCGAACTCGCGACCCGAATCCGCGCGATGCGCCGTCATGCGGCCGGCCTTTTGGAGCCTGGATGGATCAGCGAAGCCGGCTCGCGGCCGCATCTGCGGGAAGTTCCACGAGCTGTGCGTCCCCATGCCTGAGACGAAGCTTGATGTCGCCGGATGCGGCAGCATGGTGGCCGATCTTTACTACCGCACACCGCGCATCATCCACGCCGACGAAAAAACTGTGCTCCACGTGCACGAGTCCGACGGCGCGATCGAGCGCGCTCGCGTCGGCGGCCTGACCCTGAATCATCTCGGATGGGCGCGGGTGCTGGGCTTGCGCACCGGTATCTTCGGAAAAATCGGCGACGACAGACACGGCGAATTTCTGCGCGCCGGGATGGACCGTTTCGGAATCGCGCATCATCTAACGCTCGATGGCAGCGCGAGCTCGTTCGCCAACGTGCTGGTCGATTCCGCCGGCAATCGCGCGATTTACATGGCGCGCGGAGCGACCGCCGAGCTTACGCCCGCGGAAGTTCGCCGCGGCCACGCCGCGTTCATCCGCGGCGCACATATCGTATCGACAGAAATATCGCAGCTTCCGCTGCCGGCCGTTATCGAGATTCTGAAGATCGCGCGCGCGCATTCGATTCCGGCCGTCCTCGATGTCGATCTGCCGATCGCCGATGCGACTCCGATGCTTGGAACGCGCGCGGAGCTCGAACGCGCGATGCGCCTCGCGACGATCCTGAAGCCGGCCAAGGCCGCGGCCGCGAGCCTGGGCAAGGACAGGAATCCGCTCGCGCAGGCGGTCAGCATCCGCGCGAAATACAAAAATCGCGCGGTGATTATCACACTTGGCGATCACGGATGTGTCATCGCCGCGAAGGACACCGCGATTAAGGCGCCGGCGTTTCGCGTCAAGCAGATCGATTCAACCGGCGCCGGCGATGCGTTCATGGGCGGCCTTTTGGCGGCAATGCGATGGAAGCTGCCGTGGGACAAAGCCGTTCGCCTCGCCAACGCGGCGGGCGCGATCTGCGTAACCCAGCTCGGCGCGTTTCCCGGCGGCTTTCAGTTGCGCGGCGAGATCGAAAAACTCTACGGCGAGCCTCTGCCCGCGCCGCACGCCGCCGCACCCGATGTGCGACCGCCCTCGCCCGCCGAGCAGGCCCGGCGCGAGGTGCGCGAGATCGATCGCTTCTTCGGCCAATCGCTCGAGGAGCTGACCACACTGCATCGCGCGCTCGACCTCGACGCTATCGCCCGGGCGGTCGAGATGATTCGCGCGGCGCAGGCGCGCGGCGGCCGCGTCCACGTCACGGGAGTCGGCAAGCCCGAGCACGTCGCGCGCTACGCGGCGAGCCTCTTCTGCTCGGTCGGCACGCCTGCGACTTTCCTGCACGCGACCGAAACCCTGCACGGCAGTCTCGGACAGGTGCATCCGCACGACGTCGTTATTGCGATCTCGAACAGCGGCAACACCAGCGAGCTCACGACCGCCGCGACCGCGATCAAGGATCAGGGCGCCGACATAATCGCGGTCACTGGAAATCGCGACTCCGACCTCGCGCACGTTGCCGATCTGGTGATGTACGCGCCCGTGCGGCATGAGGGCGGCGGGCTTGGTCTTGCGCCGCGTATCAGTGTGCTGGCGGAGGTGTTCGTGCTGGCGGGATTGTCGGTCGCGCTGGAAGTGGCGCGCGGGCTGACGGTCGAGGAATACAGCCGCTTTCACCCTGCCGGCGCGCTCGGCGAGACCGCGCGCCGCCTGGCGCATCCGCCGCGGCGCGGATCGTGAGCGCGCCAGAGCGATCTACTTTCCGGTAAACTTCGGCGCGCGTTTTTGTTGAAACGCGCTGATACCTTCCTTGTAATCTGCGGTGCGCCCCGCGACGCCTTGCGCGCGCGCCTCGCACTTCAAGACCGCGAGCAGCCCGAGCCCTTCTTCGTCGATCCTCCGGACCATCCGCTTGGATTCCATGAACGCAGCGGTCGGTCCCGCCGCGACGCGCGCCGCGACCTCGCGCGCGTGTTCCAGAACTTTGTCCTTCGGCATGCTCTGATTGACCAGCCCCCATGCGGCAGCTTCGGCGCCGGAAAGCAGACGGCCGGTGTAAATCAATTCAAGCGCGCGATGCGTCCCGAGCCGTTCGACGAAAAACGAATGGCCTCCCGAATCGAGCACCGCGCCGATTCGCGCGAACGGCGAGCCGATTTTCGCATCGTCGGCGATATAAACCACGTCGCAGGCAAGCGCGAGGCCCAGGCCGAGCCCCAGACACGCGCCGTGTACGGCGGCGAAGGTGGGCGCGGGAAAAAGCGCGAGGCGTTTGATGATCGGATTTGCCAGACGCTCTAGAATCGCCTCGCCATCTTCGTTGCCGGGGTCGGCGTCCGCCAGATCGCGGCCGGCGCAAAACCCCGCGCCCTCGCCCCGGATCAGCAGCGCGCGAACTCCCGCGCGCTCGGCCCGATCTAAAACCTCGCCCAGCTCCGACGCCATCGCGTCGTTCACGGCGTTCAACTTGCCGGGACGATTAAGAACAATCTCTGCGAGCGCACCAGTGATTTGCAGATCAACAGCCATCGCGCCATTCCTCCTGCAATCAAACAGCCGGCAATCAAAAAACCGGCAATCAAAAAACTGGAATGATGTCCTCGGCCGTGATGTCGCCGACATCGACGCCTTCGATGTCGAGTTCCGGAATCGCGGGAAATTCAATGCCCCAGCGCTCGACCAGCTTGCGCACGCGCGCGATCGCGAGCTTCCAGTTCTCGGCCTGCTGCTCGTAGCTCAGGATCCCCAAGCCGGCCTCGCGCGCGACGCGCAGCAGAATTCGATGGTTGTGCAGGAAGTAGCCGGGCAGATCCCAGAACTGATTCGGCGGCTCCCACAGGACCATCGAGAGAAACACGAACCCGGCGCGTAGTTGCTTGGTGATAAAGCCGCGATCGGCGTCGGTCAGGCCCGGCCACTGCTTCTCGAGCAGATTGATGCAGATCTGCAGATGGCGCGCCTCGTCGCGGCCGATGCAGGTGAAAATTTCGCGGAAAACCGGATGCGTGGTCGCGCGCGACATGCCGTGGAACAGCGTCGAGGACGCAACCTCGCCCATCATGAAGGAGGTGAAAATAATCGCGAGCGGATACTTCTCGAGCGCGCGGTTGTATCCGGTCCAGTAACGTCCGCCGTTGTGGTAGAGCCATCCGATATTGTTGAGCGCGACGCGTTGCAGCTCGCTCGCCGGCGTGAAGCCCTGCGGGCCGTTGGGCACCAGGCGCTGAATCACGCGCTGGCAGCATTCTTCGTGGTTGGTTTCGTCGCGCGTGATCGAGAAAAAGCATTTGCGGATTGGATCTTCCTCGTGCGTCTCGAACGCGCGAATCATCGCGCGCGCGAACACCGCCGGGCCGGACGAGTCGAAGTTCGACAGCAGCGCCCACCAGTACATGATCGCGACTTTCTCATCGTCGCTCCATGCTTCGGGCGACAACTGGTCCCACGCGATGGCGGCCGGGTTGAAGCCCTCGACTTTGGCGCGTTCGTAAATCTCGCGCAGCTTGGGCGTTTCGCAGCGCCATTCCATCGGAAAGATATTGGGCTGTTCGACTGCGGGCGCGGGCGTCAGGCCGCCGGACGGAATAATAAATTCGCTCATCGCGATGCTGCCCTCCATCTCATGGTTTATCAACCATTCGGTAGATAAATCAAGAGACCCGGTTTCGCTTGCTCCGCAGACCCTCGAATGCAAGCCGGAACACCGCTTGCACGATCTCCGGTGCGCCCAGCTCGCCGCCGGGCCGGTACCATTCGGTGATCGAATTCAGCATCCCGAAAAGCAGCCGCGTCGCCAGGCGCGGATCGATATCGCGGCGGAACTCGCCGGCGCGCTGCGCGCGTGCGAAGTGGCGCGCCACCAGATGATCGAACGCGCGCCGGCGCTCGACGATCGCCTTCTCCGCACGAGTGTTGCCGCGCACGCGCAGCAACAGCGCAACCTCCGGCCGCATCTCAACGGTAATTTCGACGGTGCGCCGCACGATATACCCAAGCCTGGCCTCTGCGCCGCCCTGCTTCGCTCCCGGCTCGCGTATCGCGGCGTCCAGCGCGTCAAACGCGCGCCCCACGCCGAGCGCCAGCAGCTCCTCCTTGCCGCGGACGTGATAGTAAATGCTGGCCTTGGTGATACCGGCCGCGCGCGCGACATCGTCGAGCGACGCGCCGTCGTAGCCGCGCTCCAGGAACACGCGCACCGCGACATCCGCAATCGCTTCGCTGTTGTAGGGTCTGCGCTCTTTCGCCGATGGTCTCCCCAAACGAGTCTTCTCCCCTTGATTCAGTTTGTCCCCGCGTGCAGTTTGACGCGCGCTCGCGATGCTTGCCAGTCTTGCGATGAAGCTGAAATCCGCTCCGGCCGAGGTGGCAATTGAAATACGGCATCGCGATTCGCAATATGGGGCCGCAGTCCTCGCGCGCCACGCTCCGCGCCTGCGCCGCTATCGCAGAGAAGGCGGGCTTCGACGCGCTATTCGTTTCGGACCACTTGTGTATCCCGCCCGGCCAGACCGAAGGCTCCGGCGGGCGCTACCTTGATGTGCTCGCGACGCTCGCTTATCTCGCCGGCGTGACCGAGCGCATCCGGCTTGGCGTGTCGGTGCTGGTGCTGCCGTATCGGCCGGCGGTGCTGACGGCCAAGCAGGTCGCGACGATCCAGGAATTATCGGGCGGCAGGATGATTCTCGGCGTCGGCGTCGGATGGATGAAGCCCGAGTTCGACGCGCTGGGCGTTAACATGAAGAAGCGCGGCGCGCTCGCGACTGAAACGCTGCGCGTGCTCCGGCATCTGTTTGAGAGTAGGGAACCCGCGCCGTTTCGCGGAGAGCTGGTGAACTTTCCCGCGTTCGTGTTCGAACCGCGCCCGGCGCGTCCACCGATCTGGATCGGCGGCGCAGGCGCGAACGCGATCCGGCGCGTGATCGAGTTCGGCGACGGATGGCATCCGATGCAGCGTGCCGCGGAACTTAAACCATTGGTTGAAGATTTGCGCGCGCGGATGCGCGCCGCTGGACGCCCCGAGCCGGAAATTATCGTCCGCCGCGCAATAAAACTCGACGATACCGCCGCCGCCCGCGCCAAGCTCGACGACGAGCGCGCGGCGGGCGCGAGCTACTTCATCCTTGATCTCGGCCGCTACGCGGACGAGCACGCGTTCGCCCGCACCGCCGAGACCTTCATGGGCAAGGTCGCGGGCTGAGCGGCGCCCGCGATCGCGTCAGATGATTTTGTCGCGCTTCAAGGCATCGATTTCACTCGCCGCCATCCCCAGAAGCTCGCCATAGACCCGCGCGTTATCGGCGCCGATCCCGACCGAGCCGCGCACGATCTTTCCGGGCGTCAGCGAAAATTTCGGCGCGATGCCGGTTCCCTTGACCCGTCCGACTTGCGGATCTTCCCACTCGATGTGCATCTCGCGCGCGCGATACTGCGGGTCCGCGGCCGCGTCCTTGCTCGAGTTGATCGCCGAGCACGGAACCTTGCGCGCAGCCATCGCATGCACGACCTGCGCGACAGTGCGCTCGCTGACCCATCCGCGCAGGATCGCGTCGAACTCGATTCCTTCGATCGATTCGAGATTGACGCGCGCGCTTTGCCATTTCGGATCCGCCGGGTCCAGCCCAATTACTTGAAGGAGGCGATCGTAAACCTCGGCCAGCGCGCCCAACACGATCCATCCGTCGCTCGCTTGAAAAGAATCCAGCGGCTGGAAGCCTTGCGCGCGATTGCCCGAACGCTCGCGCACGATCCCCTTCTGGAAATACTCGAGCATCGTGCCGCCCATCGTTTTGTGAATCGCCTCGTATTGCGCCAGATCGATCGCCTGCCCCTTGCCCGTGGAGCGCGCGTAGGTGAGCCCCGCCAGCGACGACCACAGCGTGAACAGCGCGGTGATATAGTCGCCCGTCCACGGCGCGGCGCGGGTGGGCGGCGTGGGATCGGGATAACCAGTTTGATACATCATGCCGGCGACGGCCTGCCCCACGATGTCGTAAGACGCGCGCGTAATGTACTCGGGATCGCCGGTCTGCCCGAAGCCGCTCACGTGCGTGATGACGAGTTTCGGATTGAGCTTCCAGACCGCCGCATCATCGAGGTTCCACTTCGGATAGGTGCCGGGCTTTGAGCTTTCCATCCAGATATCGGCCCGCGAGGCGAGCTTCAGAAAAACCTCGCGGCCGCGCGGCTTCGAAAGATCGAGCGAGACGCAGAAGACGTTGCGGCGCTCCTGGATCCAACTCGTCGCGACCGGCGGGCTGCCGTCTCGCGTCTCGAGGCGAATTCCGATACTGCGCCATCCGATGTCGCCGCCGCCGGGGCGCTCGATCTGGATCACCTCGGCGCCCATCTCGGCGGCGAGTTCCGCCGCGAACGGCTGCGCGATCAGCGTGCCGCTCGAGACAATCTTAACGCCCTGCAAAGGACCAAAGGATTCGGGGACAAGGGTCTGCTCAGACATTGATTCTCCGATACGAGTCACGTTCGCGTGAAGATTCTGCCGCGTGCAGGCGCATCGCCGCAACACTGCGGAAACGCTTTCTGATTCCTCCCCCATGGTTTGGCATGGGGGAGGATTAAGGAGGGGGTGTCCGAGCTTGCCGGTGCGCGACGCGGCGGAAGATCCTGCACCCCCTCCTTAATCCTCCCCCGTGACATAGAACGGGGGAGGAAAAGAGCGGCGCCTTGTCTGCGCAGGTGCGCGACGGCGTGCATTCAACCTGCCCCCGCGGCGGGCTATTATGGATGCGGCATATCTTGTGCAGTGCTGGTCATATGAGGATGCCTTTGTGAGAATCAGGATCCGCGCGAGGATTATTCCCGCATGAATGACTCGATCAATCGTCGCGAACTTTTCAACAAGGCAATCGCGGGCCTGCTCGGCGGCGCGCTCGGATGGCTCCCGGTCGAACTCGCCAATCACGGCCACACTCTGACCGAGCAGATCACGACGTTCGAGGCCGCGATGTCTTACGTCTCGATGGCGATCCTGTCGGGATTGATCGGCGGATTTATCCTTGCGGCCGGCGCGCAGCAAATCGAATGGAACCCGGCCACGCGCAACAATCTCATCCGTGGGTTTGTCATCTGCCTGCTGCTCGCGCTGCCCGCCGATTATTTTTCCAACTATGTCTTCAGTGCGATGCTCAGTGTCGGCGGATGGGGCCTCGGTCATCCGGGTTCAGGCTTCTTTCTGTTCCTGGGGCGCGTGCTGAGCTGGGTGATCATGGGCGCGATCCTGGGCGCTGGCGTGGGCCTCGCGTCGCTCTCGATGCCGAATATCCCAAAGGGCGCGATCGGCGGATTCATCGGCGGATTCGCCGGCGGATTTTTGTTCGATCCGATAAACCAGATGACCGGCGGAGGCCTGTGGTCGCGTCTGATCGGACTCAGCCTCATCGGCCTCTTCATCGGCTTGTTCATCGGACTCGTGCAGGAGCTGACCAAGGCCGCGTGGGTCACCGTCGAACAGGGCCGCCTGCGCGGACGCCAGTTCAGAGTCGAAGGTGCGCGCGCCACGCTCGGCCGCGCCGAAGAAAATCCTATCGGCCTGTTTGGCGATCCTGCCGTCGCGCAGCGCCACGCGGTGATCGAGCGCCACGGCTCCGAGTTCTGGCTTAGGAGCCTCGCGATTCAAGATGGCACGTTCGTCAATGGAAATCGCGTCGAAAGCACGCCGCTGCACGACGGCGACCAGATTCGCGCCGGCGGTTACGAACTGAAGTTTCATTTGCGGCAGAGCGCGGCCGCATCCGCTTCTCCCGTACGCGGGCAAGGCTCGGTTTCGATGGATCGTTCGCAAGACCGCGCGCGCGAGATTCGCACGGAGCCGCGCGGCGCCGCGCCC
>JBOHWH010000002.1:0-17441 GCA_050736695.1 Binataceae bacterium (SeqCode)
CCCGGCCGCGCGCGCGGCAAGTTCACGCAGCGAGGGTTTGCGGGAATCCGCTGACACGCCGCCGGGCGGGCCGTCCTCCAGAATGAAAACGTAAGCCATAAGCAGCCCGGGCAACATCACGGCGAGCTCGTGGCTCAGCAGCCCTCCGGCGAACAGGGCGAGCGAGATCGCGAGGTTCCGAACCGGCGCGCGTCTGCGTTCGATGAAAAACCACATCGAGCCGAGGTAGAACGCCGCCACCATCGGAAACGGAATCGCGCATGGCCATGCCGCCGCCTGCACTCCGATCGGCAAGATCCCGAAGAGCGCCGCGCCCGCGCACGCGGCATAGCGGCTCCTGGTCAGCGACAATCCGACCCAGTAGAGCGCGTAAACGGCGACCAGATGCATCAGCACAATCGAGATGTGCCATCCGACCGGGTTGAAACCGAACATCTGGTAATGCAGCCCGAGCCATACGTCTTGCAGCGGACGATAGTAGTTGCTCTTGGGAAAGGTGCCGTTGGGCCGGAACCACCAGAGATCGTGTCCGAACGATTTCCACAGAAACGACCACTGCCCAATCAGCGGATTCAGGTCGATCATCTCGTGGTCGTCGTAAACGAACGCATTGCCGAAGCATCGCAGATAGACCAGCAACGTGACGCCGACCGCGATCCACGGCCCGAGCGCCGGAGAATCGAGCATTGATCGACGCGCGGAGCTGTGCGCGCCGACACGTGGCGGACTGGCTGGCGAAGCGGGCTGATTGTTGTTCCGGGGCGGCTTTGCGGATGTGCCGCGACCGGCGCGCTTTTTCGATTTCGATGCCAAGCGCTATATCTTACGGATTCATAGGCGCGTGCGCATCATCCTCGTGTCACTCTCACGCGCGTTGCTGCCGCGCGCGAGGAATTCCGATTTTGACCCTTCGCGCCGGCCGGCGGACCGCCGGCCACTACTGACGGACTAAGAGGGAAGTAGTGAAAACGCCAAAGCGAGTTGTTCTGATCACTACCGGAGGAACCATCTCGACCTTCGATTCTGGACGCGGCGCGATACCCAAGCTGGGCGCGCGCGATTTGGTGGCGCGGGTCGGAGTACGGCCCACCGATGTTCCGCTGCGCACGATCGAATTCGCGCGCATTCCGGGAAGCGAGATGACGCCCATGCGGATGGCCGAGCTGGCGTCTCTGATTCGGCGCGAACTCGGACGCGCCGGAGTCGCCGGCGCGGTCATCACGCACGGCACCGATACGATCGAAGAGACCGCATACCTGTGCCATCTGACTGTGCCCGGTTCAAAGCCTGCGGTGTTCACGGGCTCGATGCGCACGGCGTCGGACCTGTCGTGGGACGGACCGCGCAACTTGCTCGACGCGATCAAGATTGCTCAGTCGCAGGCGGCACGCGGGATGGGCGTGATTCTGACGCTGAACGAAGAGATCCACTCCGCGCGTTTCGTCACCAAGACCAACGGCCAGGCCATCAGCACTTTTCATTCGCCGGCTTGCGGACCGCTCGGACGAATTTATAACGGCGCGCCGTCGATCATGCTGGCGCCGGCGCTTAAACGGCGGGTGCTGGCTCCGCGGCTGGACCTTCGAGTGGCGATGGTGACGGCGCTGCCGGGGGAGGCCGACGCGCTGCGCGAGGCGCTCGCGCGGCCGGCATTGCGCGGGATAGTGATCGCAGGATTTGGCGGAGGACGAGTTCCGCGCGAGTGGATTGCACAACTCAAAGCGGCGCTCGCGCGCGGAGTTGCGATCGTGCTCGCCTCACGCACGGGAGCAGGCGCGATCGACGATCCATACGGATACGGCGGCGCGCATTACCTTCGCTCGATCGGTCTAATCGCCGCCCACGAGATCGCCGCGCACAAGGCGCGGCTCAAGCTGATGGTGGCGCTCGGCAATCGCCTGCGCGGCGCCGCGCTCAAGCGCTACATGGAGACCGGCTGAAAAGCGGTTCGAAGTTGATTTCCCATGTTCCCATTTGTGGGATTATGGGAGGTCAGCTAGAATAGAGTCTGGAGTAATGATCCAATGGCGAAAAATTTGCAACCGCTCATCGATCGGGAATTTCAATCCGCCGGGCATGGCGCCGTCGATGAGCGCGGCAGGATATCTTTGACCAAAGCTCTCGCGCCGGGGCGCCGGCGCCTTGCCGGGCGTGAAAAGGATTCGCTCCGCTTCGCGATCTATATCAACAGCGCCGGCCAGATACTGCTCTCGCCCGAGCTCTCGATTCCCCTCCACGAAGCGTGGCTGCTCAAAAATCCTGATGCGCTGGCGAGCATCGGCCGCGGGCTGCGAGACTCGGCACGCCGTCGTACCCGCAAAGCCGGATCGTTCGCCAAACATGCAAGCGACGCGATCGAGTAAAGCTTGCCGCCTTTTCGACTTCTGTTTACAGATGAGGCGCGGCGTAATCTTGGGGCGCTCGAACGCGATAGAGGACTCGCCAAGCGCCTGAAGGCAGTGCGAAAGACTCTGGGGCTGCTCGAAACGAATCCTCGTCATCCCAGCCTTAATACCCACGAGTATTCGAGCCTGAGCGGCCCGCGCGGTGAGAAAATTTTCGAGGCGTACGCGGAGAATCGAACCGCCGCGGCGTTTCGTGTGTTCTGGCATTATGGAGCCGGAGCCGCGACGATCACGATCATCGCGATAACCGCTCATCCCTGAGGCTGGCAAGGAAAATCTTCGCGCGTTGACACGGGGCGGCAAGCGCCGCACAATCAACATCAAATGGCCAGAATTACCGTAGAGGATTGCCTCGACAATATTCCCAACCGTTTCGAGTTGGTGCTGGGCGCCGCGCGCAGAGCCAAGCAGCTCCTTAAGGGCGCCCGCCCGCTGGTCGAAAGCGACAACAAGGAAGTTGTGACCGCGCTACGCGAAATCGCGTCGGGCAAGGTCACGATCGAAGCGCCCAGCGAGGGATAGCGCACGCCGAAGTCGTTGCCCGCGCGTGAGCTCTTTAACGCGGCGCTCGGCTTTTTTTAGCGTGACGCTTTTGCCTCCCGACCGGCAGGCCGGATTCATCCGATGGCCCGCAAAGCCAGCAAGCCGCTCCGACCCAAGCGCCGATCAGTCGCCGCCGAACCGGTAGAGACAGGCGCGGACGCTGAACCGATCGCGCATGCGGAAAGACTCAACCTTGCCGAAGGCGCTCCTGACGATCTCTCCGTCGATACCGATACCGATACCGATGACGAAGGCGGTATCGAGCCCGCGACGATAGAAATCTCCGACTTTCATCCGCTCGAGGATACTTCCGCGACGATCGGCTCCAATGACGGAGCATCCGCCGACGGCGCTCCCGAACTTGCTTCCAAAGATGACGCCGGCGGCGCGCTGGTCTCGGTCGATCCTCTGAGCCGCTACCTCACCGACGTGCGGCGCTTCTCGCTGCTGACCCGCGAGGAAGAGACGACCATCGCCAAACGCTACGCGACCGGCCACGATCCCGCCGACGCGTACCGGCTGGTAACCGCGAATCTTCGCCTGGTGGTGAAGATCGCATTCGAGTTCGCGCGCGCCTCCAAGAACGTCCTGGATCTGATCCAGGAGGGCAACGTCGGACTGATGGAAGCGGTCAAGAATTTCGATCCGTATCGCGGGATTCGCTTTCCCTCTTACGCGGTATGGTGGGTGCGCGCGTATATCTATCGCTATCTCATCAACAACTGGCGGCTGGTTAAGATCGGCACCACTCAGGCACAGCGCAAGCTCTTCTTCAACCTGCGCAAAGAGACCGAACGGCTCGAGGCGCAAGGCTTCGCAGCCCAGCCCAAGCTGCTCGCACAGCGGATGGGCGTGAAGGAAAGCGAAGTGCGCGAGATGCAGGAGCGGATGGCGCAGAGCGAAGTCTCGCTCGATCAGCCTACGGCGGCGGGCGATGACACCCGCTTGATCGACCTGCTGCCGGACCGCGAGAACAATCCTGAAGAGGCCGCCGCCGCGGGCGAGTGGCGCGAGTTCGCGCACGAGCGGGTGGAAGAATTCGAGGCGACGCTGCATGACAAGGAGCTCGAGATTTTCCGCGCGCGGCTCTTGGCCGAGAGTCCCGACACGCTGCAAGAGATCGGCGCGCGCTTCGGAATCAGCCGCGAGCGCGTGCGCCAGATCGAAACCCGCCTAAAGAAACGGCTCAAGGAATTTATCAAATCGAAAGCGTCGGACATCGGCGACTCCGGCCCAAGCTGAGAAGAAAAGACAATCCACAGAATTCACAGATTTTCGGAAAAAAAGATCGACCTAACCCCTGTCCCCTTCCCGCACGGGAAGGGAAACGTTCATCCAAAATTCTTAATCGGTGAAATCTGTTTGTAATCTATGGATTGTTTTTGCCTCTCCCTTACGCGGCGCGGGCGATTGCGGCGTCCAGGAGTTCGATTATTTTCACGGGGGTGGCCAGGCGGATGAAGGCGCCCAAGCGGGGGCCGCGTTCCTGGCCCAGGATCGCGCGATACATCAGGGGAAAAATTTTGCCGGGCTTGTCGTAGTTGGCGCGGCCGAGATCGTAGATGGTCTTCTCGATCTCCTCGGCAGTGGCGGCGGGATTCGCGCGCAGGAAAACCGCGAGACTCTTTAGCTGCTCGGCCTCGGCGGCATTGGGCGCGTAAGGCTTTTTGCCGGGCTCGATAAAGTCGCGGTAGAAGTTGAGCGTGCAGTCCATCAGCGCACGGCCCATCGCGCGGGTTTCAGGATCCTCGGCGATCGCGGCGTCGTAACCCTTCAGATAGTTCCAGATAAAGTCGCGATCCGAATTGCCGAGCGCGCCGACCAGATTCATCATCATCGTGAAGCTGATCTGCGAGTCGAAACGGTGTGGGCTGCCGCTCTGCAGCACGAACTCGAGCGGCGAATTGGCGCGCGCTTCGGCGTTGGGCGCGGCGGCGTATTCGCGCAGCGCGTCAAGGTAGTCATCGACGTACTGCGGAATCGATTCGAGAAAAAGTTTTCGCGCGCGCCGCGGATTCTGCAGCAGAAAAAATTTCAGCACTTCGACCGGAGCGTAACGCTGCCATTGATCGACGCTGACGCCGCGCCCGACCGACTTCGATACTTTGTGCCCCTGTTCGTCCAGGAACATCTCGAACGGAAAGCCGAGCGGAGGATTTCCGCCCATGATGCGCACGATCGGCGCCGAGAGTTGCGCCGATGGCGTCAGATCCTTTCCGTAAAGTTCGTAATCCACTTTGAGCGTGAACCATCTAAGCGCCCAATCGACCTTCCACTGCGCCTTCGCAAGCCCGCCGAGCACGCTCTGCTCTCCGCTAAAGCCGCATCCCTGCTTGGCCTTGGTGCTGCGCGCACAAGTGAATTCGATCGTATTGCGCTCGGGATGATAGGCGGTCACCGCACGCTCGACGATCTGCCCGCAGCTCGGGCATAGCGGCATGATCGGAGACCATCCCGCGCGATTTTCCTCGCGCAGCGTCGGCGCGACGATAGCGACAATTTCGCGATGCTTCGCCAGGATGATCTTGAGGCCTTCATCGAAGCTGCCGCCGCGATACATTTCGGACGAGCGTAACAGCTCGTAATCGACTTCGACCGGCGCGAGAAATTCCTTCAGCAGCGAGAGCATGTGATCGGCGAAGCTCGGGCAGCATCCAAAGGGATCGGGGATCCGCGAGACCGGCTCGCCCAGATGCGACTCCATCAGCTCGCGGTTCGGCACATTTTCGGGAACCTTGCGCAGACCGTCCATGTCGTCGATGAAGACGATCAAGCGCGAAGCGCGACCGGGTTCGCGCATCGCGAGCGCGTGGCGCACGTAAGAGGGGCGCAGGACTTCGCACATCGTGCCGAGATGCGGCAAACCCGACGGACCGAATCCGCTCTGGAAGATCACCGGGCGTCCGGGCGGATAGCCGCGCACACGCTCAGCCACACGCGCGGCTTCCTCATGCGGCCACAGGTCGGCGCTTTGCGGCGCGGTTTGCGGAGAATGTTTTGGGCCAGAGGCCATCGAAGGCGGTTCCTTTCAGGATTGTTCGGTCTGCACGCCGCGCAGGATGTGCGCGATCGCATCGTGAATCCATGGGTCGATTTGCAGGTCGCGATTTTTTTCCGACGCGAGTCTAAGCTTAACCGCGCAGTTCGCGCAGACAAAGCCCCGCTGCCGCATGCCGCCGGTGTCCTCGATCGTTATGCGCAAGAGCCACTCCTGCGCGGGTCTGCGACACAGAAGGCATTGTTCAAGCGCGGGCGCGTCTTTGGGCGATGATTCCGGTGGCGTCTCCATAGGGTGCCTAATCTATATCATTGATTCGTCGCGCAAGGCTGTGGTATCCCCGAAACCTCATGCAGCCCCCGGCGGGCACATCATCGGCGCACAGCGCATCGCCCGTTTAGACGAGCCATTCAGAATCGAGGTAAGTTAAAGCTTGCGGCGTGTCCGCCAAGCTACCGTATATGGATCAAATCGACACCAAGCAAAAACTGCGTGAGCTGCGCGCGGTAGTCGGCGAGGGCGACCGGGTCGCGATCGTCTTGCAGGACGATCCCGATCCCGACGCGATGTCGAGCGCGATGGCGCTGCGGGCTCTTTTGGGGCGCAACCGCCTGACCACGCCGTTTTTCAGTTTCAAGCCGGTCACCAGGCCGGAGAACCGCACAATGGTGCATCTGCTCGAGATCGCGATTCTGCCCGCGACGACTGAGGCGCTGGCGGCATTCGACAAGATCGCGATGGTCGATGTGCAGCCGCCGTACTTCGAGGGTAAACTGCCGCGCGCCGATATCGTGATCGATCATCATCCCGGCTACACCCCGGGCAGCGCCCCGTTCGAGGATGTGCGCGTCAAGTACGGAGCGACCGCCTCGATCATGACGGAGTACATGGTTGCCGACGGCGAAAAAATCAGCGAGCGGCTCGCAACCGCCCTACTCTACGGCATCCGCACCGATTCGCTGGCGCTGTCGCGCCGAGTCACCGACGATGTGCTGCAGGCGCTGATGCATCTGTATCCTCTCGCGAACCTGAACATGTTGCGACAGATCGATCGTCCGGAAATTCCCCAGGGCTTCGCCAAGGTGCTGGCTCGGGTGATGGGCCGGCTCGAAATTCGCGACCGTCTGATCGCCGCAAACCTGGGCCGGGTCAAGCGCGACGACATGATCGTGCAGGTGGCGGATTTCTGCCTGCAGTTCGAGGGCGTCGAATGGGTCGCGATCGCTGGCAAGCTCGGCTCCGATCTGGTTATCGCCGTGCGCAGCTACGGGACCGGGCGTGATAACGCCGGCGAGGCTGCGAAGAATCTGTTCGGCGATATTGGCAGCGCCGGGGGCCATCGCAACATGGCCAAGGCCGTCATCCCGTTGCGCGCGTGGGCCACGCGTGAAGGCAGCGTGCGCGATCGCGCAATCGAAACGCGCCTCCGCGAGCTTTTCAGCGCGGAGATCGCGGCGGGATCACGCGACTGAAACGCGCGTGTCTGCGTTTACCCGCGCGCCGCTTCCCCGTATCTTGGATCGCGTGAGTGTGGCGGAGGCGACGGTCGAAATTAAGAATCAACTCGGATTGCATCTCCGGGCCGCATCGACCCTCGCGCAGGCCGCGGGCAAGTTCAAAGCGCGAATAACGATCGGCCGCGGCAAGGAGCAGGTCAGCGCCAAAAGCGTGACCAGCCTGATGATGCTGGGAGCGGAGCTCGGCGTGAAACTGAAGGTCCATGCTGACGGCGAGGATGCGCGTGAGGCGGTCAAGGCGATAGAAACGCTGTTTGACGACCGTTTTGGAGAGGAATGACCTCGTCTCGTGAAATCACGGCTAGTTATTGCCTTGATTCGCTACTATGCGTCGGTTATATCATCGAAAACTGCGGAATCCGGAGTGTCTCGACGCTCTCGGACTCAAGATGCCTTCGCGGGCGCCGTCGAGCGACCCGTATCGATCTCAGACGACTTTGAACCTTCGCTTCCGCATCGCATCTTCGGAGCAAATCCGCAGATGAATACCGGTGAAGCCCGGCCCCAAGGAGCCATCGCGAATGCCGCTTAAGGATTACCTATTCACGTCCGAATCAGTCTCCGAGGGCCATCCCGACAAGATGTGCGATCAAATCTCGGATGCGGTGTTGGATTCCCTGATCGCCGAAGACCCGGATTCACGCGTCGCTCTGGAAACCCTGGCCAAGAGCGGGCTGATTGTTCTGGCCGGAGAGATCACCAGCCGGGCGCATCCGGATTTCGTCAGTATCGCGCGCAAAGTCGCGCTCGAAATCGGGTACGACAGTATCGCGTCGGGCTTCGACGGCAAGACCTGCGCCGTGATGATGGCGATAGAGCCGCAATCGACCGACATCTCGCAGGGCGTGACCGAAGGCGAAGGACTGCACAAGGAACAAGGCGCGGGCGATCAGGGCCTGATGTTCGGATTCTCGTGCGACGAGACGCCGGAGCTGATGCCGATGCCGATCGCGATGGCGCATCACCTGATGGAGAACCTGGCCAAGTTCCGCAAAGAGCGGCGGGTGAACTGGCTCCGGCCCGACGCGAAGAGCCAGGTCACGGTGCGCTACATCGATAGCCGCCCGGTGGAAATCACCGCGGTGGTTATCTCGACCCAGCATTCGCCTGACGTCAAGTACGAAACGATTCGCGAGACCGTGATCGAAGAATTGATCAAGCAGACGATTCCGGCCGAATATCTGACCAAGCAGACGGTCTATCACGTCAACCCAACCGGCAGCTTCGTTATCGGCGGACCGCAGGGCGACTGCGGGCTTACCGGGCGCAAGATTATCGTCGATACTTACGGCGGTTACGGACGCCACGGCGGCGGCGCGTTCTCGGGCAAGGATCCGAGCAAGGTCGATCGCTCGGCGTGCTACTTCGCGCGTTACGTCGCAAAGAACGTGGTCGCGGCGGGCTTGGCGAAGAAGTGCGAGATTCAGGTCGCGTACGCGATCGGCGTCGCGGAGCCGGTCTCGATTCTGATCGACACGTTCGACACCGGAGTGGTGCCGGATGCGAAGCTCTCGGCGACGCTGCGCGAGCTGTTCGATTTCCGGCCCGCGGGGATTATCCGTGCGCTCAACTTGAAGCGTCCGATCTATCAGGCGACCGCCGCCTACGGCCATTTCGGCCGCAAACCTCACGACGGACTGTTCCCCTGGGAGCGTACCGACATGGCTGAACGCCTGCAAAGCGCGTTCGGCGTCGGCGCCAAGCGTTAACCGTCCGGCTCAAACTCTCAGTTCGCGTAAGGGACACCATCACGATGGGATCAATCGCCAAACGTAAAGTCATGCCGAAAGCCACGCAAAAATCGCGCGCCAGCTCCAGCGCGAGCGATCACGACGTACGCGATCTTTCGCTGGCCGCGGCGGGGAAAAAACGCATCGAATGGGCCGACCGGCAGATGCCGGTGTTGCGGCGCATCCGCGAACGGTTCTCCAAAGAACAACCGCTCAAGGGCCATCGGATGGGCGCGTGCCTGCACATCACGTGCGAGACCGCCAATCTCTTGCGCGCGCTCAAGGCCGGTGGCGCCGAAGTTTTCTGCTGCGCGTCCAATCCGCTCTCGACTCAGGATGACGTTGCCGCCGCGCTGATCAGCGAATACGGTATCCCGACCTACGCAATTCATGACGAAGACCGCGATACGTACTACAGCCATCTGCGCGCGGTGCTCGACCGCCGGCCGACTATCACGATGGACGACGGCGCCGATCTCGTAAGCCTCCTGCACACCGAGTACAAGGACAGCGCCCAAGAAGTCTTCGCCAGCATGGAGGAGACCACGACCGGAGTTATCCGGCTGCGCGCGATGGAAAAAGATCACGCGCTCAAGATTCCGGTGGTCGCGGTCAACGACGCGCAGACCAAGCATCTGTTCGACAATCGTTACGGCACCGGCCAATCGACGCTCGACGGGATTATCCGCGCAAGCGGCGCCCTGATCGCGGGCTCGGTCATCGTGGTCGGCGGCTACGGATACTGCGGACGCGGCATTGCGTCGCGCGCGCGCGGACTCGGCGCCGACGTGATCGTGACCGAGATCGATCCGATTCGCGCAATCGAAGCCGCGATGGACGGGTTCCGGGTGATGAAGATGATCGAGGCGGCCAAAATCGGCGATATCTTCGTGACCGCCACCGGCGACAAGCACGTGCTGGCCTCGCAGCATTTCACCGTGATGAAAGACGGCGCGATCCTGTGCAACTCGGGCCACTTCGATGTCGAGATCGACATGGCCTATCTGACCGACGCGGCCAAGTCTGTCGATCACGACGTCAACAAGAACGTCGATGCGTACCATCTGTCCAACGGACGCACGCTTTATATTCTCGGACAGGGACGGCTCGTGAATCTCGCATGCGCAGAGGGTCATCCCGCGCAGGTCATGGACATGAGCTTCGCAACCCAGGCGCTGGCCTCCGAATGGGTCGCAAAGGGCGAGCAACTCCCGGCAAAAGTGCACAATGTCCCGATCGAGATCGAACAAGATGTCGCCGAAGTAAAACTCGCCGCGATGGGCATCCGCATCGATACCCTGACCGCCGAACAAAAAAAGTACCTCGAGAGTTGGGAGAGCGGCACCTAAAAGCAATCCACAGATTACACAGATTTCACTGATTTTTTTAGAAAACAAATCGGCGATATTCCAGCGACGGGGTTCCGAAGTTGAGCAGCAGCGCAACTTTGAATCCCGTTGCCTTCATATAGTTGATGACTTGGGATTGCTCGGTGCCACCGAATCTGGCGAGCGCCTTCAATTCGACAACCACTTCGTCGAAGCAGATAAAATCGGCTCGATAAGTACTATCCAATTGCCGCCCTTTGTAGCTCACGAGGATTTCGACTTCGCGCCGAAAGGGAATTCGGCGTGTCTCGAACTCGATCGCCAGCGCCTGCTGATAGATTGCCTCGAGAAAACCGTTGCCGAGCTCGCGATGCACTTCCATCGCGGCGCCTACTATCGCGTAGGTCCGTTCGTCCCCCCTGTCCATCTGTGAAATCTCTGTAATCTGTGGATTGTCTTTCTTTCTCTTTCAGGCGGGGAGTCGGTTGTTGGACCAGCGGCGCCAAAGCTCACCGCATCCCACTGAGGCTGCGATCAGCGCAAGCGCCAGGACGAAGCGCCAGGACAACGGATGCCATAGCGCGTCGCCCAGGAATGCGAACAGGATGGTGCCGGGCACCATCCCGATCATGCTCGCCCAGAAGTAGTCCTTGAAGGTTATCGGCGATGCGCCCGCGATCAGGTTGAGCGCGTTGTACGGAATCACCGGAACAATCCGCAGGTACAGGATGATCTGAAAGCCGTTGCGCGCGATTTTTTCGAGCGTGGCCTGAAACCGGTCGCCGACGAATCTTTCGACGAACGAGCGTCCGAGAAATCGCCCCGCGCCGAATGCTACGACCGCTCCGACGTCCGCACCGATCAGCGAATAGACGGAACCCCACGCGGTTCCAAACGCCAGACCGCCGGCAATCGTCATCACGGCGCCGGGCACCAGGAACGACGGTCCGACCGCGTACAGCAGCATGTACACGATCGGCGCCCACACGCCGGCCTCGAGAACCTGGACTTTTATCTGACCCGGATCGCGGAACCACTCGGTATGCTCGAGCAACAGCCAGATCGATCCGCCGACCAGAATTAAAATGATCGCGAGCTTAATGAGATTGAGCCCGAGCGAGCTTTCGCCGCCGGGCTTGCGTGAGGGATTTCCGATCGGACTTACTGCTGCCATCAAGTGGAGCTATGATACGAGGCGCCGCAACACTGAGACAAGCTCCTGCATGCGACGCCACGCTACCGCACGGATGGTCTGCAGTTAGTTGGCGTTTTGCTTCCGGTTGACCTTTTCGATCAAGAGCCCCTTCAGTTTTTCCAAATCGGCGGGTTTGGTCAGATGCTCATCGAAACCCGCGTCTAGCGACCGCTGCTGGGCGGTTTCCCGAGAGGGGGAGAGAATAAGTGTTAGAAGAAAAACTGCGCGATAGCGGAGCATCACGATCGTTTGTCGAGCGGCACGGATCGAATTACAGTCGTCAAATCTCATCGCACACGGCATACAGACACGTCGAGGGCTCTATGAACGAACTCAAGGACAAAGTCGCGATCATCACCGGCGGCGGTTACGGAATCGGCAAAGAGATTGCGCTCGCGTATGCGCACGCCGGCGCGAAGATCATGATCGCGGCGCGCTCGCTTAAGCCGATGCAGGAGACCGTAGACGCGCTAAAGAAACTCGGTGCGACAGCAGCTTTTGTCGAAACCGATATAGCCAAGGAAACGCACTGCGCAAAGATGGCCGAGGAAACCCGCAAGGCGTTCGGCGGACGAATCGATATCCTGGTCAATAACGCCGGAATCTCCGGCCCGACCAAGCGCATCACCGATATGTCGCTCGCCGAGTGGCAGGAGACGATCGATATCGACCTGACCGGAACCTGGCTCGCGACCCGCGCGGTGCTGCCAACGATGGACTCGCAGCGCGGCGGAAGCATCCTGAACATCTCGTCGGGGGCGGGACGCCGCGGTTATCCGATGCGCTCGCCGTACGCGGCGGCCAAGTGGGCAATGATCGGACTCACCCAAACGGTCGCGGCGGAATGGGGTGCGCGGGGAATCCGATGCAACTGTATCTGTCCGGGCGCGATCGAGGGCGAGCGAATTGAGCGCGTGATGCGCGCGCGCGCAGAAGCCCTCAAGGTCCCCTACGAACAGGTGCGCGGGCAGTTCCTGTCGCAGGCCGCGATGAACAGGATGGCGACCGAGGCGGAAGTCGCGCGCGTCTCGCTGTTCCTGGTGACCGACGCGGCGGCCGCAATGACCGGACAAACGCTCAACGTCGATGCGGGATCGATAATGAATTAGCGCGCGATATGCGCATCGCGGATGGTCGCGTCGAAGCCGCTCTGGCGCAGGCGCTCTGCTATTTCACGCGCCAGCACGGGCGAGCGATGCCGCCCGCCGGTGCATCCCAGCGCCACCGTCAAATAACTCTTGCCTTCGCGCCGATAGAGCGGGATCAGGAAGTCGAGCAGGCGTCCGGTCTCGTCGATAAATTGCCGCGCTTCGGCCTTCGCCATCACGTAGTCGCGCACTCGCGGATCGGTGCCATCGAGCGGGCGCAGCTCGGGCACGAAGAACGGATTCGGGATAAACCGCACATCAAGGACGATATCCATCCCGACCGGCGCGCCGTACTTGTAGCCGAACGAGACGATCGAAATCGCCATCCTCGATCCCGCCGCCGCGCCCAACACCATCGCCATCACGATTTCGCGCAGCTCATGCACGGTGAGCGTGGTGGTATCGATCACGCGGCTCGCGCGATCGCGCATCTCGGCCAGCGCAAGCCGCTCGCGTTCTATACTCTCAGCGACGGTCGAGCCGCTCTCTGCCAGCGGGTGCGGCCGGCGGGATTCCGAATAGCGGCGAGCCAGCACCTCGTCGGACGCATCAAGGAAGATTATCTCGGGGCGGACGCCGTCGTTTTCAAGTTCGGCGAAGATCCGCGGCCATTGCGGAAAGAACAGCCGCTCGCGCGCGTCGATTCCCAGCGCCACTCCGGCCAGAGCAGGATCGAGCCCGGCAGCGAGGCGCAGGACCTCGGGCGCCAGCGCGACCGGCAGATTATCGACGCAGTAGAAATCCAGGTCTTCGAGCACGCGCATCGCGGACGCGCGGCCCGAGCCTGAGACGCCGGTGAGGATGATCAGCCGCGGCTTTCCGGATGGTTTTTGTGCCGGCTTAGCCATCTTCGTGCGACAAGGCGCGCATAGACCGGGCCGGTTGCGCGCTCCGGCGCCAGAGTCAGTATTTGGCGTCCTCGTCTTTGATCAGCCTGAAGATCTCGGCCGAGTCCGGCGCCGAAACCAGATGCGTGCGAAAAGCATCATCCTTGAGCAGGCGCGAAACCCGGGCCAGCGCTTTCAGATGCAGACTCGCCGAGTCTTCGGGCGCGACCAGCACGAAGAATAGCTGGGTCGGGTTGCCGTCGAGCGATTCGAAGTCAACGCCCTCGCTGTGCCGCCCGAAGGCGCCCAAAATTCTCGTTACGCGCGGAAGCTTGCCATGCGGGATCGCGATTCCGTCGCCAATCGCGGTCGAGCCCAGCCGCTCGCGTTCGAGCAGCACCGCGGTCAGATCATTGAGTTCGATCTCCGGATATTGCGCCACGAGCGCCGCCGCCAGTTCACCCAGCACTTCGGGTTTGGTGTTTCCCTTGAGGTCGGGCAAAACCATCTCGGGGCTAAGGATTTCAGTAATCTTCATTGGAATGTCTTTTTAGTTATTTGATTTCTTCGGCGGCGCTCAGCACCTCGCCTGTCGAGGGCGAGCGCACTCTGCTGGTGGTGATTTTTTCCAGATGCCGCTTCAATTGGCGCCCCGCCTTGTCCGCAAGCTGATCGATTACGGAATAGAGATCCTTCGATTTCTGCTCGGCCGTGATCGAGATGCGCCCTGATTGGACTGTAACTTCGCCATGCTGGCGGTATTTGTCAACCGACAGAATCAGATGCGCGGCGCAGGGCCGCTTGGCGTATTTTCCGAGATGGGCCAGCTTGCGTTCGGCGTAGAGCCGCAGCGCTTCGCTCGGCTCGACGTGGCGAAAGGTGACGGTCACCACGGTCGCGGCGGGTCCGCCGGCTTGAGCGGTGCGGCGGGTTTTACGAAGCGTCGCCCGGTTTCGCTTTCCCTGGATTGGTTTTGTTGGCATACAGCCTCGCGTTTGGCCGGTTATTTCATCCGACCTGTTTGCGGTTCGCCGAAGGCAGGATTCCCAGGGCCTGCCGGTACTTGGCAACCGTGCGCCGCGCGATGTTGATTTGGCGCACCCGCAGCATCTCTGCGATCGCCTGATCCGACAGCGGATTATTCGGTGGCTCGGCGGAAACCAGTTCGCGAATTTTCTCCTTCACGGTCTCGGCACTGACGTCTTCTCCGGCGGAACCTTTGACCCCCGAGGTGAAGAAAAACTTGAGCTCGAAAATGCCCTGCGGCGTATGCGCGTATTTGTTCGCGGTGGCCCTGCTGATGGTGGATTCGTGCATCCCGATATCTTCGGCCACGTCCTTCAACACCAGCGGCTTCAGATGGCTGACGCCGTGATCGAAAAACGCGCGCTGGAATTTCACGATCGAGTTGGCAACCTTGAAGATGGTTTGTTGGCGCTGATAGATCGATTTGACCAGCCACTTCGCCGAGCGCAGCCGCTCCTGCAGGTACTCGCGGGTTTCCGGCGCCGAGTTCACGTCGTTCATCACGCGCTGGTAGTAGCCCGCGATCCTCAGGCGCGGAACCGCGTCGCGATTGAGCGTCACCATGTAGTCTTCGCCGAGCTTGTGGATGTACACGTCGGGCACTACGTAGGTCGGCTCGGCGCCGCCGTAGTCGCGGCCGGGTTTGGGTTCGAGCAGCGCGATAATCTTGTGCGCCTGCCCGATCATCTCGACCGTGACTCCAAGCTGCTTGGCGATCTCGCCGTAGCGATGCTTCTCCAGCAGATCGAGATGCTCGCCGACCATCCGCGCTGACAATGAATCTTCCATGCCCAGGTTCGCGAGCTGGATGAGCAGGCATTCGCGCAGATCGCGCGCCGCCACTCCGGGCGGATCAAAGCGCTGCACGAGTTTCAGAACGCGTTCGACGTTGCCGATGCCGGTTTCAAGCTGCGTGGCAAGCTCGGCCAGCGGAGTTTCGAGATAACCGTCGTCATTCAGGTTGTAGATAATCGTCGCGCCGATAAGCTGATCGGATTCGCTCAAGTTCGACATCCTGAGCTGCCACATCAGATGATCTTCGATCGAACCGCGGCGAAGCGCGGTGTTCTCGAGTGCGCTGCGATGGTCGTCGTCGTTGTCCGGCGGCGCGCTTTCCTGCCAGTTGTTGGAATAGGTCTCCAGGTATTCGCGCCAGTCGAGCTTCTCCAGACCGTCGTTGTCGCGCATCTCGATCGCCGCGTCGTGCGACTCGGTCTCGAGCGTTCGAATCGGCTCCTCGGGAGCGCCCGCACCCGGCTCCCAATCATCGGCCGGATCGTCGGTTGCAGAGACCTCGGCCTCGGCATGATCGGGCTCCGGAGGGACGCTGTCTTCGTCGGGAATCGGCGTATCGCCGGCCGCTTCGGCGGGACTCTGGTCGAGCGGCTCGAGCATCGGATTCTGCTCGAGCTCGGACTGCACGATCGTCTCGAGTTCCGGGAGCGAGAGTTGCAGAATCTTGATCGCCTGCTGCAACTGGGGCGTCATCACCAGTTGCTGGCGGAGCCGCAGATTCTGTCCGAGCTTTACCTCGAGCGCCATTTACTCAACGTGTCACGGCGTGCCGGATGACTTGCTCCCGGAATTTTCCGCGGTCGATCCCGGCGACGACGACGTTTTCGGGAAAATCACCGCGCGCGCGCCCTCGACCACGCTCTTGCCCGTATCGAGATAGACCGTTATCCGCTTGCCGGTAATCTGATCGGTGCCGTCATGCACAACCGGACTGCCGGTAAGCACGACGGTGTGTTTAGTCTGATCAAGCACCGCATGATCGCCGGTCGCCCACCGCGTGTCCTGGCTGATACGCACGTTGCCGTCCGCGATCATTTCTTTCACGTCCTTGAAGCCCTGCCCGTAGTTCACTCGCAGCCGATCGCTGGTGAGATGGGCGGTTGCCTGAACCGCATTGACGTGTCCGGTAAACAGAACCGAATTGCCCTTGTAATCAAGCGCCATCGTGTCGGACTTGATATTGATCGGTTGCTTGTTGTTCGAGAACTGCAGTCCGCCGAAGGCGCCGTTATCTTGGCCGTTGGATGGACCCGCGGACGCGACTTCCGTCTCTTCTTTTTTTGCACCGCGCCGCTTCGGCGAACTCGCCACTGCCGAGATCGCCGGCGTCGGCGCAAATACAGCCGCGGCCTGCGTCGATGCGGCTTCCGGAGCGGCAGGAACCAAAGTGGTTGAGGGCTCAGCGACGGGCGCCGCCGCGATGGACGCCTCTGCCGCGGGAGCGCTCACAACGACCGGCGGCGGCATATTGGTCGTGGGGAACGCCTCCGGCGCGCTAGCAACCGATGGCGCTGCTTCCGGGGACGGCGCACTCGCGACTGATGGTGGCGGCATGCTGGCCGTCGGGAACGCGTCCGGCGCGCTTGCAACCGATGGTGCCGCTTCCGGGGACGGCGCGCTCGCGACCGATGGCGGCGGCATACTGGCTGTCGGGAACGCGTCCGGCGCGCTCGCAACCGATGGTGCCGCTTCCGGAGGAAGTGCTGCCGCGACGGATGGTGCAGCCTCCGGAACAGGGGCTGCGGCGACCGATGGCGCCGGTTCCGGGGCGCTGGCTTCGGCCGGAGCTGCTGACCCAGGCGCTGATTCTGGTTGCGCCTGAGCCGCCGAAGGCGGGGCGCCATTATCGGCAGCGCTTGGCGAAGCGAGCGCGTCGGGAGCACCGCCGACCACCTTGATCGAATCGCCGCCGGAATCGAACTCATCAAC
>JBOHWH010000003.1:0-7474 GCA_050736695.1 Binataceae bacterium (SeqCode)
AGCGGTAGCGGTCCACACGAACGGACGACGATACAGATTGTAGTTGGTGACATAGGCGTCGATCTTCTGCACCAGCTCGCGCACGCTGCGGAACGATCCGCGCCGGATTGCCTGTTGGGTGATGAGCCCGAACCAGCGCTCCACTTGGTTGAGCCAGCTCGAGTAGGTCGGCGTGTAATGCATGTGATAGCGCCGATGGCTGGCGAGCCAGGCCTTGACCTTTGGATGCTTGTGCGTGCCGTAGTTGTCTGCGATCAGATGAACCTCAAGCCTAGCCGGGATGCTGGCGTCGAGATGTCTGAGAAAGCCCAAAAACTCCTGGTGGCGGTGGCGTGGTTTGCATTGGGTAACCACCTTGCCGTCGAGCACGTCGAGCGCAGCGAACAGGGTGGTGGTGCCGTGGCGATAGTAGTCGTGGGTTACTCCTTCGACATAGCCCAACCCCATCGGCAGCACCGGCTGGGTACGTTCCAGCGCCTGGATCTGGCTCTTCTCATCCACGCACAGCACCAGCGCCTGGTCCGGAGGATTCAGGTACAGACCCACGATATCGCGCACTTTTTCCACGAAGAACGGGTCGGTGGAGAGCTTGAAGCTCTTGGAGCGATGCGGCTGCAAACCGAACAGCGCGAAATAACGGCCCACCGTACTCTTGGAAATGCGGGTGGCGGCGGCCGCCGAACGCACGCTCCATTGGGTCGCATGGGCGGGCTTGCGCTGCACCACCAGGCTAATCAACTCCGCCACCCGCTCATCGTCGTGAGTGCGGGGGCGCCCCGGCCGCAATTCGTCGTGCAGCCCGGCCAGCCCGCGCTCCTGATAGCGGCGGCGCCAGTGGCTAACCACCGGGGCGCTGATTCCGCAGCGCCACGCCACTTCTCGATTGGATTTTCCCTCGCCCGACAGCAACACGATCCGCGCGCGCCGCACCAACGAATGCGGCATGCTTTGCGAGCGCACCAGCGCGCGCAGTTGCTCGCGGTCAGCCGCGCTTATTGTCAACGCCGCGTTCGGTCTGCCCATCCACCTCACCTCGCGTGGCCCTACCCTAGCAGACCTCATGCCTTGTGTAAACTTATTAACGGGACATCACATTAGTTGGATGTTCGCTATTCGATCGCTTCATCGATAGACGTGAAAGAGGAACTGTCATTTGCCGGACGAAGGAGCCAAAGTACGTCGGATCCGCGATCCAATTCACGATCTAATCTCTTTCAATCTGTTGGATGATCGCGATCAACTGGCATGGAAGCTGATCAATTGTCGCGAGTTCCAAAGATTAAGAAGGATCCGCCAGCTCGGGTTTTCTGAACTTGTTTTTCCGGGCGCGACGCACACGAGGTTCTCGCATTGCCTCTAGGCGCGTACTTTGTCGCTCGGAAGCTGCTTGAGATCATAACGAGGAAAGCAGCCACTCCCAACGAACGAAAAGCGCTGGTGGCGGGAATTGCGGCACTCCTGCATGATGTCGGCCACGGACCCTTCAGTCACGTCTTCGAAGGCGTACAACGCGACCTTCAAGAACGAAAGGCGCACGAACTGTGGATTAAGGAAATGATCCTCGGAGATACGCAGATTCACGAGGAACTCGATAGGTACGACCATACCCTTGCGCCAGAGGTTGCGCTCCTCTTCAGCCAGAAGGATCCGAGCGACATTTACGATGCTGTTGTTTCGAGCCAATTCGACGCAGACCGCCTAGATTACTTGCAGCGCGACAGGTATATGAGCGGCACCCGCGACGGAGGCTTCGACTTTTCTTGGTTACTCGATTGTCTCGAGATCGGGCGAATCAATATCGGCCAGGCGGAAGACTACGTAGAGGTCTACGGGCTGTATTTGAATCACAAGGGCCTCTCTGCCGCCGAAGCTTACGTACTGGCCCGGTACCACCTATATAGCCAAGTGTATCTTCACAAAACTACGCGTTCGGCGGAACGTATGCTCGCCGCGCTTCTCAAGATGGTTGCGAGACTCTGTAGAGATGGTCGGACAGACGATAGTGGTCTGACGAAAAATAACCTACTCGTCAAGTTCCTGTATGCTACCAAACCGGACTTGGACTCGTATCTGGCATTGGACGACACTGTCGTTTGGTCGAGTATTAACGAAATGCGCGGCGCCACTGCTTCATTCGTGAGTGGGATGGCAACGAGGATACTCAATCGCTCACTATTCAAGTGCCTGGACGTTGGCGCGCTATCTCGAAATTACGGGAGTGACTCGGTGCCACATTTCAAGCGGCGCTTGCAAGAATACGAAAAGCTAGAGCATGTTGAATTTCTCCGAGATGATCTCTGGCTGACGGCCTATGGGTACCACCAGTACGAAGATTCCGGTGCCTTTCAAAAGGTTCTCATAGGTAGACCAGATCATAGCGGCAAAAGTGACGATCTCAAGGAACGTTCAAAGATCGTCGCCTCGATAGAAAGACAGAGAATCTTCAGGATTTATGCCCAAGACCATGCGCAACTCGCGAAGGCGGAAAAGCTGTGGCACGAGGTAGTACAATGAACGAGCTATATGAAGTGCTAACTCAGCTTATTGAAATGAATGGTGGTAGCATTGTTGGCAAGACCCGCTTGCAAAAAACAGTGTATTTGCTAGACCAGTGTGGATTAAACTCTGGCTGTGCTTATGACTATCACTATTATGGCCCCTTTTCAGTTCAAATTGCAGAGGCGGCTGAGGATGCCAGGGATCTACGCCTGCTATCGTACGACGAACGAAATGGATACCATGCGGTGCCGTACGGCGTCTATACGACTCATACAGAAATTCCTCTTCCAGAGAAAATAGGAGATCTGACGAGAGAAGAGATCGCGCAGAAGTTAGCAATCATGAATGGTCACTCGGCGATTGACCTTGAGTTGGCCGCTACCCTCCTTTTTCTACAGAACTCGGGTAGCCAAAATCCCCGAGAAGAAATTAAATTACTAAAGCCCGCAAAGGCGACTCCAGAAGGAATCCGCAGCGCTGAGCGACTGCTGACAGAAATCGGCGCTTCAACCTGAACTCCTGCACCGTCGTGTCAATCAGTAAACCGAGCCGTTTCGTGGCGCGTCGCCTGCCGCGAATCAGTTGACCGAACGGACAGGATTGGATACCTCTCAAATGATGTCATTGGGAGAAACTTCGGTCGAAAAGATTATCCTTGCCGAGCCGCGAGGCTTTTGCGCTGGCGTCGATCGCGCGGTCGAAGCCGTGCGTGGCGCGCTGCGCTCATACGGGCGCCCGCTCTACGTGCGCCATCAGATAGTGCATAACCGCTTCGTGCTCGAGGCGCTCGAGGCCGAGGGCGCGATCTTCGTCGACAGCCTCGATGCGGTCCCCGAAGGCCAGCGTGTGATCTTCAGCGCGCATGGCGTCGCTCCCAGCGAATGGGATCGCGCAAAGGATCGGCGGCTGCGCGTTATCGATGCGACCTGCCCGCTCGTGACCAAGGTCCATGACGAAGTCGAGCGGTACGCCAACGAAGGGCGCACCGTCGTGCTGGTAGGGCATCAGGGGCACGAGGAAGTGAAGGGCACCCTTGGCGTAGCGCCCGGCAAAGTCGTTCTGGTGGGTTCGGTCGAGGAGGCACGCGCGTGCGAGATTTCCGATCCGTCGCGATGCGCCGCCGTCACGCAGACCACGCTCAGCGTCGATGACACCCGCGAGATCATGGAAACGCTCAAGCAGCGGTTCCCCGCGATGCTGACGCCCAAGACCGACGACATCTGCTACGCGACCCAGAACCGCCAGAACGCGGTCAAAGAGCTGGTCGCCGTCTCCGATGCGGTCCTTGTGGTCGGATCCAAGCAGAGCTCGAATGCGAATCGCCTGGTCGAGGTTGCCCGTCAGCGCGGCGCACGCGCATTTCTGGTCGATTCGCTGGCCGATGTCGAGGAGCAGATGCTGACCGGGGTGAAGGCGTTGGGATTGACCGCGAGCGCGTCTTCGCCGGAATGGCTGGTCGAAGAAATTATCGGTGCGTTCGCGAATCGGGGCGCCGCCGTCGAGTTGATGAGCGTGGCCAAGGAGCGCGTTCATTTCCCGCTCCCGACGCCTGCCGGCTGATCGCGAATCGCAATCCATCAGCGCTTGACCTTGACAATTTCGGCGCGTTGCCTGAAAACTCATCCCGACCCGTTCGTCGGGACAATCCAGAGAGGAAGAACGTCGATGCGAAGAGCCCTCGCGCGTGCGCTGATCATTCCGATCCTGTTTCTGATTCCGATCATCAGCGGATGCCAGACCAAGTCCGAGAAGCTGGTCTTTCAGGCCAACGACAACGCCAAGAAAGCCATGGAGTCCTCTGCCGGCGATCGCGAAAAGATGCTCGAGCAGTCGCGCGACATGCTGCACGAAGCAGTCAAGGACGATCCCAAAAATCTTGACGCGTGGAAGCTCTTGGGCCAGCTCGACGAAGTGCTGGGGCATCAGGATGATGCCGGCAAAGACTTCGATCAGGCCTCGTCGCTCGATCCGACCGACCAAAAGCTGATGCAGAAGGCGCGGATGTATCGCGCGATCCAGCAGATGGTCGATAACGCGAACAAGGCGCTCGATCAGATCAAATCCGGCGACAGCGCCGGCGGGATGGCCACGCTCAAGGATTCGCTTTTGGCCACGCATAGCAAATCCACTCGCGACAAGGTGACTGCCATCGTCGCGCAGGCGGTGCCGATGGTCGCGCAGCAGGCCGACCAGCAGGTCAAGGACAAGAAATACGCCGACGCGGTCAAGACCTACGACATCGCGATCCGCGGCTATATCATGCTCGCAGAAGCGCAGGGCAAGCATAATCTCGATCCCGCTTCCGATGCGGTGCTGCATTCGGCGAATGAGGCGGCGAGTTTGGCGGGCACTCCCGATGCGACCTTTACGCTTCTGAACGACGTGATGACTTTCGATCCCGACAACAAGAGTGCAAATCTCGAGCTGGCGCAGGTTTATCTGCGCCGCACTCCGCCCGATTACGATACTGCTGCCGATCTCGAAGAGCGCGGCGGAGCGCCCGACGCGGAAGTAAAGAAGCTTCGCGAGCAGGCGAAGAAGCATCATAAGAAGTAACGGCGCGCGCGATTCGATCACGACTGGAAAGAGACGGAGGGCTAAACTGCAGACCCGATGAAGCGGCGCGGCTATATTGCCGTCGAGGGTCCAATCGGAGTCGGCAAGACCAGCTTGGCGCAGGTGCTGGCCAAGGAGTTGAACGCCCGGCTCCTGCTCGAAGATGCCGACAACAATCCCTTCCTGCCGCGTTTTTATGCCGAGCCCGACAAGTACGCCTTTCCCGCGCAGCTCTACTTCCTGCTCACCCGCTACAATCAGCAGCGTGAGCTCCTGCAACGCGATCTTTTCGAGCAGGCGACGGTTGCGGATTATCTGTTCGCCAAGGATCGGATCTTCGCGAATCTGAATCTCGCGCCCGACGAGATCAAACTCTACGAGGGCGTTTACAAACTGGTCGATGCGGAGATGGCCAAGCCGGACCTGGTCGTGTACGTGCGCGCGCGCGTCGACGTGCTGGGCGAGAGGCTGCGCAAACGCAATCGCGATTTCGAGCGCCACATCAGCTACGAATACCTCGAGCGGGTGTCGTCCGCGTATCGCGACTTTTTTTTCTACTACGACGAAGCGCCGCTGCTGGTTGTCGATTCTTCAGAAATCGATTTTGTCGCGAATCCTGCGGACCTTGCCGATCTGATCCGCGAAATCGACGCCGCCGGCCCCGGTACACAGTATTTCGTCCCTCGAAAGGGTTGAAATTCCTTACGCTTTTTGCTTCTCTTGACAGAAGCGAAAGAATGACGAATATAATTTCTGTATTTCGAAAATCGCCGTTTTTTGCCGCGTTTGGAGGTCCACGATGGCTACATGGCAGGAGTTCGAGTTGGCGGCGCCCGAGATTGCCGCCGCGGGAGGAAAGCTGCTCTACCAGTTTGGCCCCGGGCTTGCCTTTCTTGCCACCGTTCGCAAGGACGGAGCGCCGCCGGCATTTCGCGCACAATATAGCGTGTGGAAGCAAAGGTGATCGCGCCGGGCCGCTTGCATCGATGGCGCGATCCGGCTTTGAGTGACGGGGATGAATGACAGCACGGCGATCAAGGCGGTGATTTGGGATTTTGGTGGCGTCTTCACCACCTCTCCGTTCGAGGCGTTCAGCCGATATGAAGTCCAACGCGGCCTGCCGCGCAACCATATCCGAACCGTCAACTCGACCAATCCCGATTCCAACGCGTGGGCGCTGTTCGAGCGCGCGGAGATCGACGCGCACGGCTTCGACCGGAAGTACCTCGAGGAATCGACCGCGCTCGGTCATCCCGTGCGCGGCGCCGAAATTCTGCCGCTGCTTTCCGGCGGGGTGCGGCCCCGGATGGTTGCGGTGCTGCTCGAGTGCAAGCGTCATTTCAAGGTCGGGTGCATCACCAACAACATGGCCAATGGACACGGACCGGGAATGGATGCGCGCCCGGAAGGCGCCGTGCACGCACGCGATATCATGCGCCACTTCGACGTCATCATCGAAAGCTCAAAGATCGGCATCCGCAAGCCGGACCCGCGGATTTATCTGATGATGTGCGAGCAACTCGGCGTCGAGCCGCTGACTTGCGTCTATCTCGACGACCTGGGCGTCAACTGCAAGCCTGCCGCGCAACTCGGGATGGTCGCGATAAAAGTGATGACCGAGGAACAGGCGATAGCCGACCTCGAAAAGGCAACCGGTCTGACCTTCCCCGCCATCGCGGGCGAATCTGAGTAGCCAGCACTTTGCTGGGCGGCGCCGCCCCCATCGCTTTTTTAACGCTCGACCGACGCGCGTGTTGTCGCATCCACGATCGGCAAGTTCGGCGGGCGTTTTCGCACCACCAGTTTTCCGCATCAAGTCGAACGCACCCGTTAGTGAGCGGCCGCCCGACGCGCAAATTCGCGAGATAGTGCGCATAGTGCGCGCGTGCCATGATTTCTTCAAGGCGGAGGCTCGCGCCGATGAGCAAATCAAGGTCTCTGTCATGGAGTGGGATGATCAGGTGAAGTTTATGCGCTTCATCAGTTACTACCCTGAGAGTCTGTGAGTGAATTGCCGGGAAGCACTGCGGACTGGGACAAAGCCGAATGATTTCAGGGGTCCGTCTTTCACAAAGCTAATTCACTCACAAACTCTGGGAGTCTTGTGATTTTTTTGAGTCTGCCGCCCTTTCCGTCATCCTGAGCGGCGGCCGTTTCGGTCGGAGTCGAAGGATCCCGAACGGCCATGCAGACTCTCACGATTGCCTATTCCTAACCGGGGACGACCAACATCTTCTCACCGTTCTCTTTCCTCGGTCAGATCATTCCAGGCCGGATTGGCACTCTCGATCAGCGCAATCCTCTTCGCCCGCGCCCATCCCGCCTTCTCATAAGCCGAGGCGACGGCGCGCGCACACATTAGTAAACCGAACTCCACATCCAAAGGATCGCGCATTACCATCGCAGCCTGATGTAGCAT
>JBOHWH010000004.1:0-40981 GCA_050736695.1 Binataceae bacterium (SeqCode)
CTCGAGCCGCCGCTGAAATCGTGACCGGCAGCGCCTCGTACGCGATCCGGATGATCTTGACCTCGGGCTGTTGTTCGGTGAGCGAAAGCGACCGCACCTGGCATCCGGCGCGGAACGCAACCTCGTCGATGCCGTATTCGGATTTGCACAGCTCGCGCCACAAACTGAAGTACGCGCGAATTTTGCAGATCTCCGGCACCAGCTCGATTCCGCTGTTGATGAAAAACGAGATGCGCCTGACGGTCTGCTCGAACGCCGGCCGTGCAAGGCTCTCGCGCAGCGCGTCGAGGATCAGCATCGCGTTGCCGAACGCGTAGCCGATCTCCTCGGCCGGCCCGGCGCCGCTTTCCATGTAGTGGTAGCCGCAGCAGTTGATCGGGTTCCAGTTCGGCACGTGCTCGACCGCGAACTTGATCAGTTCGGTCGAAAGCCTAAACGACGTCTCGGGATCGAAAATCGAGGTGCCGCGCGCAACAAACTCCTTCATCAGATCGTTTTGGGTCGTTCCGCGCAGTTCCGTCCACGCCGCGCCATGCATCTGCGCCACCACCAGGTACAGCGCGAGCAGAAACGGCGCGGTCGCGTTGATCGTCATCGAGGTGTTGATCTCCGCGAGCGGAATTCCCTCGAACAGCGCCTCCATGTCCTGCCAGTGGCAGATCGAGACTCCGGCCTTGCCGACTTCGCCGGCGGCCACCGCGGCGTCGGGGTCGTAACCGTTTTGGGTGGGAAGATCGAACGCGATTGACAGGCCGCGCTGGCCCGCTTTGAGGTTCTGATGAAAGCGCGCGTTGGCCTGGCGCGCGTCGCCAAATCCGGCGTAGGTCCTGATGATCCAGGGTTCGCGCACACGCTCTTTTTTGCGCTCGGGCTCGCTCATGATCGCGATCCTTCTACCCGCTCCAGCTCGATTCCGAGGTGCAGTGCAAGCGTATTTGCGGACGAAGGCGAATTCCAGCGCGTACGGTACGCGGGCTCCAGAAGCGCTACCCAGGAATATCGACCGACGGCTTGCCTGCGTCGAGGCATCGCGATGCCGACCGGGGCACGACCGACGTTCCCAGCTCGTCGTCCGAAACGAACTGATCCGCGTTGGGTTGAATTTCGAGTCCGTGCGATGCTGCCCCGGCGCGGTAGGATTCGCAATCGCGCTGGGTCCGGAACATCCGCGAGCGGACGCTCCATCTGGAAATCGGCGCGCCCACATCGTATTTTCCGAGCGCATTCGGCGCCGGCGCCACGACCAGAAACCATCCTGCCAGCGCGAGTATGGTTAAATGATGCAGTCTCATCGGTATCCCCGTACGTTGATTACGGCGGCCCGCCCCGAACCCTGCCGCACAGCGCTACGCTTCGGTCCGGTCACCTGCGCGAGGTGGATGCCGCACTGAATATAGATTCAGCCGCGAAGTCAGAAATGAAGCAAGAGCATCGATCAGCTCGCGGCCGTGCAGGTCGCGAAGTTCCGGAACCTCGATCACCGAAGTTTTGGTTTCACGCGCGACCCGCTCGAGCGCCGCGTGCGAGCGCGCCGCGCGCGCAATCTCTTCGAGTGCGATTTCCTGCAGATGCGCGCGGGCCTGCGAATCGCCGGCTTTCGGATGGCCGCCGAGCATCGCCGCGACATCCGCGGAATCGAAAGCGACCGAGGCAAGGCGGTTAAAGAACACCGCCGGCGGCGCGAGCTCCATCTCGCAGAGCGTCGCGTGCATCTCCAGCACCTCCGACATCGCGAGCGAGTCGGCGGTGGTGACCTCGACGATCGCGCAGGTCTCGCGGTCGCGCAGCCATTTGCCGATATTGGCCGCTTCGCTTCCAACCACGCTGTGGCGAAACGTCGCGCGCGCCGCGGTCGGCATCCGGAGCAGGGCCAGCGCCTGTCCGCTTGAAGGGGCATCGACGATTATCGAATCCCAGGCGTTGCGGCGGCGATCCTTGCGTCCGCTTTCATAATAGATTTTGCCGAGCAGCATCAACTCGCGCAGCCCCGGCGCCGCCTGTACGAAGAATTGATACAGCCGGCTCGCGAACACCGCGCGCAACAGCACGCGCCCCGGCACCACCATCGCAAGGTATTCCTCGAGCGCGTGGCCGCCATCGAGAAGCATTGTAAAAAGATTAGGCGCTGCTTCGACGGGGCTGTATGAACGCTCGGCGCCGAGCGCCGCGGCCATCGGGGAGCGCGCGTCCGTCTCGATCAGCAGGGTGCGCGCGCCGGACTTGGCCCGCGCCGAGGCGAGCGCCGCGGCCAGCGTTGTCTTTCCGACACCGCCCTTGCCAAGGATGAAAATCACGCGCCGGTCGGGTAGGTCAGCGGGCATTTTCAGTGGGTATAGTCAGCGGAGATCGAGAACCGGATGCCGCCGCGCGACGGGCACGCGCGACCGTCTTACCAGCGCAGCAGGTTCGCGCCCCAAGTCAGGCCGCCGCCGCATGCGTTGAGCATCACCAGGTCGCCGTCATGAATCCGGCCCTGTTCGAGCGCTTCGTCCAGAGCGATCGGCACCGACGCCGCTGAGGTGTTTCCGTAATGCTCGATATTGATGAAAACTTTTTCGGGCGGCAGCCCCAGCCGATCCGCAACCGCCTTGATGATCCGCATGTTGGCCTGATGGCCGACGACCAGGTTCACATTCTCGAGCTTCACGTGCGCGCGCTCGGCAACCTGGCGGCTGACTTCCTCCATGCTCTTAACCGCGATCTTGAACAACTCGGGACCCTTCATCTTGATCGAGTCTTCCGGATCGCGCCGGATTTCCGTGTCGAGCATCGCGCGAACTCCCGTCGCACGCAGCGAGAGCAACCCCCAATGCTGCCCCGAAGAACGCAACAGGCTTGCCAGCACCCCGCGCGGACCCGGCTCCGAAACCATCACCGCCGCGCCGGCGCCGTCGCCGAACAGCACCGCGGTGCGGCGATCGTTCCAATCGACGAAGGTCGATAGCGCGTCGGCGCCAACGATCAGGACCTTGGCGAAATCCCCCGCGCGCATATGCGCGTCGGCGACCGAAAGCGCGTAAATAAAACCCGAGCAGGCGGCGGCGACGTCGTAGGCCGGAATCGAATCGACTCCGAGCAGATTTTGTAGCTGGCATCCGAACGACGGGAACGCATATTCCGAGGACACGGTGCCGACGATGATCGCGTCGAGGTCGCCTGGCTTGAGTCCCGCGCGCTCAAGCGCGATCTTGCTCGCGTTCAGCGCAAGCTCGGCCAGCGGCTGGTCGGAGCTGAGCGTGTAGCGCTGCCCGATTCCGGTGCGCGAACGAATCCAGTCGTCGGACGTTTCGATGAAGCGCTCGAGATTCTGGTTGGTCAGAAGATTGCGCGGCAGCGCGCGCCCGGTCGAGACAATTCTGGAACCCATTGAGAAAAAACCTAATTCGCGGGCCGGAAGGCCAGCGTCGTGTTGGTGCCGCCGAACCCGAACGAATTATTGAGCGCCAGGCGTATCTTCGCGGGCCGCGGATGGTTGGGCACGTAATCCAGGTCGCATTCGGGATCGGGATGCTCCTGATTGATCGTCGGCGGGATCATCGCGCGCTGGATCGCCAGGATCGTGTACACCGATTCGATCGCTCCCGCCGCGCCGAGCGTGTGCCCGGTCATCGACTTGGTCGAGCTGATCGGAACCTTGGCGGCGCGTTCGCCGAAAACTTTCTTGACCGCTTGAGTTTCGGCGATATCGCCTTGCCCGGTCGAAGTGCCGTGGGCGTTGATGTAATCGACCTCGTTCGGATCAAGGTCGTCATCCTCCAGGCACATTTGTATGCATCGCGCCGCGCCGCGTCCCTCCGGCGACGGCGAGGTGATGTGATAGGCGTCGGAGGTTGCGGCGTAGCCGCAGATCTCGGCCAGAATATTCGCTCCGCGCGCGATCGCCGCGTCGCGCTCCTCGAGAATCAGAGCCGCCGCGCCTTCCGACATCACGAAGCCGTCGCGATCCTTGTCGAACGGGCGGCTGGCCTTCTCGGGCGCGTCGTTGCGCGTCGATAGCGCGCGCATCACGCAGAAACCACCCACCCCGAGCGCGGTCAGCGCGGCTTCCGAGCCGCCCGCAATCGCGGCGGCAAGGTAGCCAAGCCTGATCATCCGGTACGCCTCGCCGATCGCGTGGCTGCCCGAAGCGCAAGCACTGGTGGTGGTGAAGCTGACGCCGCGCGCGCCATAGCGAATCGAAATCTGCCCGCACGCCAGATTCGAGATCAGTTTAGGGATGAAAAACGGCGTGACATGCCTCAGGCCGGTGGCAAGGAACTGCTTGTGATATTCCTCGATTGTGCACAAGCCGCCGATTCCGTTGCCGATCAGCACGCCGACGTTATCGGCGTTAGCGTCGGTGATCTGGAAGCCCGACTGGCGCATCGCCTGCTCGGCCGATGCGACCGCGTATTGGATGAACAGATCCATCTTTTTTACGTCGCGCTTCTCGATCCAGTCCTCTGGATTGAAACCCTTGACCTCGCCGGCGATTTTCGCCGTGAACTGCGACGCGTCGAAACGCGTAATCGGACCAATCCCCGAACGCCCATGCATCAGCGCGTCCCAATTCTCTTCCACCCCGATTCCGATCGGAGTAACCAGCCCGGCTCCCGTCACCACCACGCGGCGATCCAGTATCTTTCTCATCGATGCCTTTACGTCCTCCGTGGACGATGCCATTCATCATGGCCCAAATCCGAATCGGGGAAAAGCCGCCGCCGCGCGGGTTTGCAAGATTGCTTTAGGCGCGCCCAACTTGAACGCGGGCGCGGACAAATGAAACAATCGGGACGTGGATCATGACGCCGCCGCGATTGATTCTTTTTTGAAGCTCGCCGACAGTCTGGGCGAACTCGAGATCGTGATCGGTCCCGCCGCGCGTCCCGCGGTGGCGGAAGTGCGCGACGGGCTTCGTCAGGCGGTTGCGATGCGCGATCGGGGCGACATGCCTGCCGCAATCGCGGCGATTCGCCGTGCGATGGAGCGGCTTGCGGGGCTTGGCGCCGAGCTCGACCCGGCCGAAGGCGCGATGATGCGCGCGATCGCCGAGCGCTTCGCCGCCGCGATGTCGTTTGGAGATAAAGGCGAAGCCAAAGGCGCGGTAAATCTGATGCGCCACAAGGCGGGGGATACGCGCAAAGACGGTGGCGACAGCAATGAATGGTAGCGGCCGGTTTGCACCTCCGCTGCCGCGATTTCATCTGACTGAATTGTCTGTCTGAATAACCCGTCGCTTATGACTTTCGTGGTCTTGGAGAAATATCGGGAGAAATATCGTGGCAACCGCAGCCGGCATTAAAATTAAAATTGATCGCACCCAGCTCGATCAACTCTGCATCAATTCGATTCGCGTCCTGACCATCGACGCCGTCCAGAAAGCGAACTCGGGACACTGCGGCCTGCCGATGGGGATGGCGCCGGCGGCCTATCTCTTGTGGACGCGCTTCATGCGCCACAACCCGAAGAATCCAAAATGGTTCGGACGCGATCGCTTTGTACTCTCCGCCGGACACGGCTCGATGCTGCTGTACGCGCTGCTCTATCTCTCCGGTTACGGACTCTCGCTCGACGAGATCAAACGCTTTCGCCAGCTCGGCAGCCTCACGCCCGGGCATCCGGAGCATCCCCACACTGTAGGAGTCGAGACCACCACCGGGCCGCTCGGACAGGGTTTCGGCAACGGCGTCGGGATGGCGATAGCAGCCAGGCATATCGAGGCGCGTTTCGGCAAAAGCGATGCCGAGCTGTTCAGCAATCGCGTTTTCGCGATCGTCAGCGACGGCGATCTGATGGAGGGTGTTGCGAGCGAGGCCGCGTCAATCGCGGGCCATCTGGGCCTCGGCAATATCGTTTATCTCTACGACGACAATCACGTCACGATCGATGGCTACACCGATTTGTCTTTTTCCGAAGACGTATGTACCCGCTTCGACTCGTACGGCTGGCATACCCAGGTCGTCGAGGACGCCAACGATCTGAAGGCGCTGGCCGCCGCGATCGAAAAAGGAATCGCGGAGACCAGCCGTCCTTCGCTCATCCGCGTACGCTCGATAATCGGCTACGGCAGCCCGCATCGCGAGGGCACTCCGAAGGCGCACAGCAATCCGCTCGGCGTCGAAGAAGTGAAGCTGACCAAGGAATTTTACGGATGGCCGGTCGAGCCTGCGTTCTACGTTCCCGATGAGGCGCTGGCCGAGTACCGGCGATGCATCGAGCGCGGCGAAAAACGCGAGAGCGACTGGAACGCGCGCCTGGAGAACTGGACCAGGGCCAGCGCCACCGAGGGCGCCGAGTTCTCGCGATTGCTAAGTGGCGAATTGCCGAAGGGCTGGGACGCGGGAATCCCCGTCTTCACTCCCGCCGACAATCTCGCGACGCGCGAATCGGCCTCGAAGGCGCAGGCCGCCATCACCTCGAAGATGTGGGGACTATTCGGCGGGTCGGCGGATTTGAATGAATCGACCTTCACCGACGTAAAGGATGGCGGCAGTTTCGAAAAAGGAAATTACGCGGGCCGCAATCTTCATTTCGGAATCCGCGAGCATGGGATGTGCGCGATCCTGAATGGAATCGCGCTCTTCGGCGGTTTCATCTCGTACGGCTCGTCGTTTTTCGTGTTCACCGACTACTGCCGTGCGTCGATTCGCTTGGCCGCGCTGATGGGAGTCCATGTCGTGTTTGTTTTTACCCACGATTCGATCGGTGTTGGCGAAGACGGCCCGACCCATGAACCGGCGGAGCATTTGACCGCGATGCGCGCGATTCCGAATTTGACTGTTATCCGGCCCGGCGACGCCAACGAGGCCGCCGAGGCATGGCGCGTCGCGATGACGCATCAGGGCGGTCCGGTGCTGCTCGCGCTCAGCCGGCAAAAGGTGCCGACTATAGATCGCAGCAAGACCGCGCCCGCCAGCGGCCTCGCGCGCGGAGCCTACGTGCTCTGCGAGACGCCCGGCAAAACTCCGGAAATCCTCCTGCTCGCGACCGGCTCGGAAGTTCAGCTCGCGCTCGGCGCCAAGGAACAACTCGAAAAGCAGGGACGGGCGGTGCGCGTGGTCTCGATGCCGTGTTTCAAACTATTCGAGCAGCAGGACGCGAAGTATCGCGACGCTGTGCTGCCGCCTGCGATTCGTAAGCGCCTTGCGATCGAGGCCGGCGTCCCGATGAGCTGGTACCAATGGGTCGGCCTCGACGGCGCCGTCGTCGGGATGACTACCTTCGGCGCATCGGCTCCGTCGGCCGACGTTATGAAGCATTTCGGCTTCACCGTGGAAAACGTCGTCAAGCACGCGCTCGGCCTCCTTGGGAAATAAATCCCGGGAAGAGAGTCGAAACCCATGTTTGGTACTGCGCGCAGATAATTTTTATTCGCGAGAGACTGATGAGCGAGCCCAAGATTATTGTTCTTGACGATCCGCAGGCGGTGTACGTTCACGCCGCGGAGGAAATTGTCCATTACTCGGGCGAGGCGGTATGCACCCACGGCGAGTTTATGATCGCGCTTTCGGGCGGCAGCACTCCCGCCGGCGTTTACGAGGTGATCGCAGAGCGCTTCGAGCTGAGCGTCGATTGGAAAGAAGTGCAATTCTTCTGGGGCGATGAGCGATGCGTCGCCGCGGCCGATCCGCTGTCGAACTACGCGATGGCTAACCGCGCGATGCTGTCGAAGTTGCCGCTCAAGCCCGCGCAGGTCCATCGTATTGCAGGCGAGCTTGCGCCCGAGGCCGCGGCGGCTGCGTACGAACAAGAGCTGCGCCGCGCCTTCAACGTCAGCGCGGGCGAGCTGCCGCGCTTCGATCTGATCATGCTCGGACTCGGCGACAATCGTCATACGCTGTCGCTGTTTCCCGGCGACACGGCCGCGCTCCATGAAACCAGCCGCATGGTGATTCCGGTCAAGGTCGATGCGGAACCGCCGTGGCGAATCACCTTCACCGCACCGCTTGCGAACCATGCGCAGCGCCTGATGTTTATCGTGACCGGAGCGGAAAAGGCCGCCGCGGTGCGCGACGTGATCGACGGTCCGCGCGATCCCGACCGCTTCCCGGCGCAACTGATCGCGCCCGAAGATGGCGAGGTGGTTTGGATGCTCGACCAAGCCGCCGCGAGCCTGCTCCGCCCGCGATGAACGCCGGCGGCCGGCGCGGATGATATAATTCCTGATGATTCGTTACGCGCTGCGCCATTTCACCGCAATCCTGATCCTCATCGCGCTCGGATGGTGGCTCATTTTTTACATCCCGAATTCTCCGACCTGGTCTGTCCTGCGGATGAAGCAGGCGATCGACGCGCGCGACGGCGACGCGGCCGCCAAGTACGTCGATTTTCAAAGCGTAATCATAGCGGCAGGGCATGAGATGATTCAGGAGCAGGCCGGCTCGAATCCACTCGGCGCGCTGGTCGGACAGGCCGCGGTCGCGGTGCTCTCGAAGCCGGCGGCTGAGCTACTCGAATCGCAGGCCAAGCAGAAGGTCGAAGACGGCGACAAGGACGTGCAGATGCCGGCAGTCGCGGTTCTCGGCTCGATCGTGCTGATGCATCGAAACGGCGACTCGGCGTTTACCAGGTTCACCGACCGCAAGGGCCGCTCCTGGGAGATCCATTTCAAGCGCGAGTCGGGCGTGTGGATGGTGAGCTCGGTCAAAAATATGCGCGAAATCCTGGATCGGCTCGAAAAGCACGCGCAACAGCAGCTCGCACCCGGACCGTAAGCCGAAAGTTCGCCTCTCCCGAATATTTCCAGAGCGCGTTTACTCGGCTGCCGCGAGCAGCTACAATGTGGTCACGCGGGCGAACCGGCACGGCTCGGCCGCGCTTTAGTATCCGCTTCCAGAACATGCGACGATTAGACATTCGAAATCTTGCGATTGTGGCGCACGTCGATCACGGCAAAACCACGCTGGTGGACGCGATGCTGCGTCAATCGGGTGTGTTCCGCGCCAACGAAAACGTGCAGGATCGCGTGATGGACTCGTTTGCGCTCGAGCGCGAACGCGGCATCACGATCATGGCCAAAAATACCTCGATTGTCTGGGGCTCGACCCGGATCAATATCGTCGATACCCCCGGCCATTCCGATTTCGGCGGCGAGGTCGAACGCACGCTCTCGATGGTTGACGGCATCCTGCTGCTCGTCGATGCGTCCGAGGGGCCACTGCCGCAGACCCGCTTCGTGCTGAAAAAGGCGCTCGAGGCTGGAATGTCCGCGATGGTCTGCATCAACAAGATCGATCGCTCCGACGCGCGCGCCGCCGAAGTCCTGGACGAGGTTTACGATCTCTTCATCGATCTCGACGCCAACGATGCGCAGCTCGATTTCCCGGTCTTCTATACCAATGCCCGCACCGGCACCGCGACCCGCAAACTCGGCATTCCCGGCACCAACCTGAGTCCGCTGTTCGATGGGATCGTCGAACATCTGCCCGGTCCCGAAGTCGATCCGGACGCGACTCTGCAATTGCAGGTCAACAATCTCGACTACGACGACTACGTCGGCCGCCTCGCGATTGGCCGGATGCTCGCGGGATCGATCTCGGTCGGCCAGAATTGTTCGCTATGCCGCCTCGACGGCTCGCGTATCACGGTGAAGATCGCGCATCTGTATTCATGGCAGGGACTCAAGCGCGTCGAAGCGCAGACCGCCACGGCCGGCGAGATCGTGATCGTCGCGGGACTCGAGGATGTTGCGATCGGCGAAACGATCGCCGACCTCGAAAATCCGCGTCCACTCGCGCCGATTCGGATCGATGAGCCTACCGTCGCGATGACTTTCTCGGTGAACAACTCGCCGTGGGCCGGACGCGAAGGCGACTACGTTACCTCGCGCAAGCTCGGCGAGCGGCTCGATCTCGAATCGCGGCGTAACGTCAGTATTCGCGTCGAGCAACTCTCGCCCGACGCGTGGCGCGTCATGGGCCGCGGCGAACTGCAGCTCGCCGTGATCGTCGAGACCATGCGCCGCGAGGGCTACGAGCTCCAGGTCTCCAAGCCCACGGTTCTCACCCGCCAATCCGGAGGACTGGTGCTCGAACCGATGGAGCTCCTGATGGTCGATATCCTGGAAGACCACATCGGTATTGTCACGCAGCTCCTGTCGGTGCGAAAGGGCAAGATGCGCACGATGGTGACGCATGCGGGCGGCCGCGTGCGGCTCGAGTACGACGTGCCGGCGCGCGGCCTGATCGGTTTTCGTGGCAAGTTCCTCGAGAACACGCGCGGCGCCGGCGTCATGAATTCGCTGTTCAATGGATACGCGCCGTGGGCCGGCCCAATTCTGTCGCGCGCCAACGGTGCGATGGTTTCCGACCGCGAAGGCGCGGCGACCGCTTACGCGATTTTTCATCTGCAAGAGCGCGGGCGCTTTTTTGTCTCGCCCGGCGAGCCGGTTTACGAAGGAATGGTCCTGGGCGAGTACTCGCGCGAGATAAATCTGCCCGTCAACGTGTGCCGCGAAAAGAAGCTCTCCAACATGCGCGCGAGCGGCCACGACGAAGCTGTGCGTATCTCTCCCGCCCGCCCGATGACGCTCGACCTCGCCCTTGAATGGATTGACGAGGAAGAGCTGGTCGAGGTCACGCCCAAATCGGTCCGCATGCGCAATCGCGTCCTCAAAACCGCGCTGCGCAATAAGCATCGCGCGGGCTTCTCCGAAACCGTCAGCGAGGAAATGGCCGAGGGCGACTAGACTCGCCCGAGCAGGCTTTAACGCCGGCTCAAGTCAAGCGGACGTTCAAGGTCCGAGCGGGCAAGAATGCGAATCCTGCGGCTCGCCGCGACTCTTCTAATCTCCCTGGTGGTCCTGGTGGCCGCCGCCTCGGTCGGCGTCTATCTGAATCGCACGCGGCTGGTCTCTGCGATGCTGGTGGCGGTGAAGAACCGCACCGGTCTGGAGATTGCCCCGGGTGCGTCGCACATCCATCTCCGCAGCCATCTGATAATCGAGCTCGACGATCCGCGCGTCGTGAGCGGCTCTCACGAGATCGTCAAGCTTTCGCGAGTCCGCGCGACCATCAGTTACCACGCGTTGCTGTTTTCGCGCGGGATGCCGCTTTACGGCCTCAGGCTCGAAAGCCCCGACATCACGGTGCCGATGAGTACTGCGCAGATGGGTGAGATTCCGCTGCCGCGGCCGGGCGCCGAGGCGATTCAGGGATTGCTCATCCCGCTGCACGATCTTGGCAATGTCACCTGGCGGGTCGAGATCACCAACGCCACAGTTCGTGATTCACAGGGCGTCGCAGTCCTGGATCGGGTCGAGATGACCGCGTTTCGCAAGCGCTGGGACTCGGCGGTCTGGCACGTCCAGTTCGACGCTCGTGTGGTGCGTCCTCCCCTTGCCGGGCTCCGAATCGCGGGCCATCTCCGTGGCGGGATCGGCCGCGAAACGCCTCCGCATCAGGTCGCCAGCGGAATGGTGATGTACTGGAACGCGCAGCTCGCACCGCTCACGGCGGCGGGAGCGTTGCGCGCCGAAGGGGAGAGCGCGGGGAAATTTGACTTCGCACTCGGCGACGACGGCAAGGCGACCGGCAGCGGCGAAATAGGGGTGAAAGGTCTGACGCTCAGCGGCGAAGACCTGACCGGCCCCGATAAACTCGGAGCCTATTCTGCCAGTATAAATTTCGCCGCATCAGCCGAGTCCTCGCTTCTGCAAAAAGTAGCCGTCAATCACGGCGGAAAAGAAATCCTCTCCGGCGACGTCGAGGTCGCGGGTCCATTCGGCAAAGAACCCCGGATTACGATTCACATGGGCGGCGTCTCAGTCGATGCTGCCGCGCTACGCGCGCAACTCAGGCGGTTTCGCGAGGTTCCGCGCTCGCTCAGCGCCGCGCTCGATCAGGTGACCGCGGCGCAGGCGTCGCTCGTGACCGCCGAATTCACCACCACCATTTCCAAATTCCGCAAAAGTCCGCTCGACGCGATTCGCGAGGGCTTGCAGTTCTCGGCCACGCTATCGAAGGCCGCGTTTCCTTCCCCCCCTGACTTGCGGCTGCCTCCCGTCTCCAACCTTAACGTCGCGCTGCGCTATGCGGCCGGCATCCTGACCGCGAATCAGGGTTCCGCGACGCTTGGGCGCTCCAAGCTCAGCGAAATCGCGGTGCGGCTCGATCTCTCTTCCGGCCTGACGCGAATTCCTTACCAGATCGCGTTCAAGGCCGACGCCGACATGGCGGAGCTCTACCCGGCTGAGATGCGCGCGATGGAGGTGCTCAAGGTCGAGGCGCGCAAACGGCTCACCTCAGTCGGCGGCCGAATCGGTATCGTGTTTAGCGCCCAGGGCAAGATAACTCCGGACAAACCCGCGCCGCCCGACGTCTATCAGGTCCGGCTCGAAGCCAAGCGTCTGGTGCTGAGCGTGCAGGGCACTCCCGCTCCGGTCGAGTTTCGCCGCGGCGTCATAACCGCGCAGTCTGGAGTGCTCACGATCGATCACGTTGCGCTTGCGACTTCCGGCGGTGACGGCACCGTAAACGGCGTGCTGGGTTTCGACTCAAGCGGCGTCAGCGTGCGCAAGGTCACGATCGAAATGCATCGGATGTCGGCGGGGCTGTGGCTTGCGCTGGTCGTCGATCCGACCGACCTGCAGATCAATGGTCCCGTCGGCGGCAAGCTCGATCTGCGCGCCGATCCTGCGCGCCGCGGCGACTTGCTCGCCGACGGCAGACTCGAGCTCAGCAAGGGCGAAGTCAAGTTCGGCTTCATGCGCTCGCCGATGATCGTGCAGGGGATGACGATGACTTTTACCCGCCGCACCTTGCAGATCGCGATGCCGGCGTCGACGCTCGAGGGGCAGCCAATCGCGTTTACGATGTCGATCGCGGATCTGGAGCACCCCGTGCTCCGCATCGACGCCAACGCGCAGGCGCTCGATTTCGAGGTCCTGAAGTTCATCCGGATGCCGTGGTCGCCGTCCACTCCGCCCACGCATTTTCCGCTGCCTGTGCGAGGCCTCGTTCGGGTTACGAAGGGCCATCTCGGAGTCTTTCCGATGACCAATATCCGCACCGATTTCAGTTACGATCAGGGTGATTGGCGGGTATGGAACTTCACCGCCAACTCGTTCCGCGGCAAAATCGATCTCGACATCATCGGTCGCAAGAAGGACGACTGGATTCAGATCAAAGGCAAAATCGCCGATATCGACTCCGCGCCTCTGTTCATGCTTCCCGGGAAGCGTAAGGAATCGCCGGTGATCGGCAAGATGTCGGTGGCAGCCGATTTGTGGGCCGACACCAACTCCGATTTTTTTCAAACTCTCGCCGGCAAGATCGCCATCACGATGCGCAACGGCACCATCAACCGCCTCAGCGTGATCTCCCGGATGCTCGGGTTGATCGATCTCAAGAGCTGGCTCACCGCGAATATTCCCAATCCCACCGTCTCGGGCTTGCCATTTGACAATATCTTTATCGATTTGAAGGGCACCCGCGGCGTCTTCTGGACTGATCAGTTCGTCATCCAGGGGCCCGCACTGACGATCACCGCCAACGGCAGTATCGACTTCGCTCAAAGCACGATGGATATGAGCTTTGCGCTGTATCCTTTCAGCTCCGTCAACTGGCTGGTCAGCAAGATTCCTGTAATCGGCAGCAATGTCTCCGGCGGCACCGGCGAGCTGCTCGCCGCCTACATGCACGTGTACGGGCCGATCGATAATCCGTCGATCTTGCCGATGCCGATCCGCTCAGTCACGGAACTGATCAAAAAAACGCTGGCAATTCCGATCAACATAATCCGCCCCAACACAATCAGATGAACTCTTTTAACAGGGCCGGCGTCTCGCCCGCCAACGCCAATCGTCGATCGCTTCCGAAACCTCACGAAGCCAGGAACCCAAAAACCTCATCGAAGCCAATTTCCGGGGAAAATCCTCAGCAGGTGCGGGCAAGATTTTTTCGAAGCCAAACAAAAAGATGCGAAACGAACCCACCGACTTTGGCTTCGTTATCAAGTCCACGCGCTCGTCTTTTTCCAGTAGCGGCCGGGCGGCCCACCTCACGCGAAGCGTCTATCCAGTTTTGTAGGGTCGCGACGCGCCCGCGCTCCATCCGCAATCGCCACCGGCTTGGACCGCTTCAACTTCGCCGCTAAAGTGGAGCCGACGCCCGTCGGTCTGCGCACGATGATCGAGCTTATTCTGTACACCCGCCGCGATTGCGAACTCTGCCGCGAGATGGAAGAGATGCTCGAGGTTGAACTGCCGCGCTTCGACGCGCGCCTTGAGCGGATCGAAATCGACGCCAACCCCGAACTCGAAGCGCTGTACGGACAGGAAGTCCCCGTGCTCTTCGTCAATCAGCGCAAGGCATTCAAATTTCGATGCACCCCGCGCGACCTCAGAAAACGGATGCTCCGCGAACTCCGGCACGAGCCCTCGCAATGACCGCGGCACGACCCGCCGGGGCTCGCACGGCGACACGATGATCCGGCTCGCCATCTCCGGTACCGGCGCGATCGCCGAACGCGCGCATATTCCGGCGCTGCGCAGCGTCGCCGAGATTAAAATCGTCGCGGTGCAGAGCCGCACGATCGAAAAAGCTCGCCGCACTGCCGAAACCATGTGGCCCGGCGCCGCCGCGCGTCCCGCCGCCTATGACGATTTCGCCGCGATGCTCGCGCGCGAAAAGCCCGACGCGGTCGCGATCCTGACCCCGAACCATCTGCACTGCGAATACACGATTGCAGCGATCGCGGCGGGCGCGCACGTCCTGTGTGAAAAGCCGATGGCGCCGAACCCGTCCGACGCGAGGCGGATGGTCGAGGCCGCGCGCGGCGCCAAGCGCATCCTGATGGTCGCGATGCAGCGGCGATACGGCGGAATCGAAAGCGCCGCCAAGCGCGCGCTGGACGCGGGCGCGATCGGTACGCCGCATTTCATCCGCGCGCGCCTGTCGCACGGCGGACCCGAAGGATGGGCGCCGGGACAGCGCTGGTTCACCACCGCGAGCCAGTCGGGAGGAGGCGCGATGCTCGATCTTGGCGTGCATATCGCCGACCTTGCGATTTGGTACCTCGGCGCGATCGAGGCCGTTGACGCGCAAGTAGCGACGCTCGGCAAGCAGATCGAAGTCGAGGACACGGGCGTTGCGATCTTGCGCTTTCGCTCGGGCGCGCTGGGCGTGCTCGAAGCGAGCTGGAGCAGCACTCCCGGGCTTTCCGCAATCGAAATTTACGGCAGCGGCGGCAGGGTGATGATCGGTTATCCGCGCAGCGATATTTCGATCCTGCGCGGCGACGGCACTGAGGCGCCGGGCTATAGCCGCGCCGAAATAATGGCGGCATTCGATCCGCGGGATCTGCTCGCGCCGTTTAGGGCGCTCGCGCGCAATTTTGCCGACGCGATCGCGGGCCGCGCCGCGGCGCATCCCGACGGGGCCGACGGCCTGCGCGCGATCGAGGCGATCGATGCGTGCTACCGTTCGGCGCGCAGCGGTGCGCGCATAAGGTTGGCGCTCGAATGATTCGCAAGCGCAGACCGCCGCAAGCCGCCGTCAATCGGAAATCAGGGCTGATGTTTCGAAATTCAATCGACAGGATGGCGGCGTACACGCCCGGCGAACAACCGCGCGCGGGCGAACGCCTGATCAAGCTCAACACCAACGAGAACCCGTATCCGCCTTCGCCGAAAGTGCGCCGTGCGGTTGCGCGCTCAGCGCGCGATGCGCTGCGGTTATACCCAGCTCCGCGCGGCGACGAGTTTGTCGCCCAGGCTGAGCGCCTCTACGGCGTGCCGCGTGAGATGATCCTGGCCGGTAATGGATCCGACGAGTTGCTCGCGATGCTGTTCCGAGCCGCTCTCGGGCGCGGCGACAAGGTCGCCTATCCGGTTCCGACTTATTCGCTCTACGACACTCTGGCCGAGGTCCAGGAAGCTCGGGTCGATCGAATCGCTTTTGGCATAGACTTCGCTCTTCCGCTAAAGGAGCTGACACGCGCCCGCGCGCGGATGACGATCGTCTGCAATCCCAATTCCCCGTCGGGCAGTTTCACTGCCGTAGCAAAGCTTGGCGCGCTCGCCCGCTCGCTCGAGGGCCGGCTCCTGGTTATCGACGAAGCCTACGTCGATTTCGCAGACGACAACGCGCTGCGCATCGTGCGCCGTCATCCGAATATGGTGATTCTGCGGACTTTGTCGAAATCGTTTTCGCTGGCCGGAATGCGCTTGGGCCTGTGCTTTGCGCATCCCCCGGTTATCGAAGCTCTGCTCAAGGTCAAAGACTCCTACAACCTTAGCCGGATCGCACTGGCCGCCGGCGCGGCCGCGCTGGCCGACTCTCCATGGATGCTGCGCAACGTCGAGCGCGTGAAGGCCACACGCGATAAGGCGGCTGAGCAATTGCGCAGACTCGGCTTCGAGGTGGCGCCTTCGCAATCCAACTTTGTGCTCGCGCGGATTAAAGGCCGCAACCTCGCTCCGGTTGTGCGCGGCCTTCGCAAGGCGGGAATTTTGGTGCGGCACTTCGCGACTCCGATGCTGCGCGACGCGCTCAGGATTTCTATCGGCACGCCTTCAGAGATGCGCGCGCTCAACCGCGCGCTCGCGCCGCTGCTTCCTAAAGCCGCGGCAATGCCCGCGCGCCCGCGCGCCGCGCGCATCGTGCGCACCCTGCGATGAGCAAGCTCGGCAAGCTCTTCGGCGGCTTTCGCAAGCAGCGCCGCGCGGCGGCCGACGACGCCGCCGAAGCACGTACCGCAATCGAATGGGTGGTCGCGGGTCTCGGCAATCCGGGCGGCGACTATGCGCGCTCGCGTCACAATGTCGGCTTCATGACGCTGCGGCATCTGGCGCGCCGAAAGAATGTCGAGTTGGGCCGCCGCCGATTCTCGGGTATCACCGCCGAGACCGAACTGGCCGGGCATCGCGCGATCCTGGTCGAGCCCGAAACCTTCTACAACTCTTCAGGCGATTGCGTCGCCGCGCTGCTCGGCTACTTCAAGATTTCGCCGGCCAATCTGATCGTGGTCCACGACGAGATGGATCTCGAAGCGTATCGCCTGCGGATCAAGCGGGGCGGAGGCGACGCCGGAAACCGGGGCGTCAGATCGATCGCCGAGTCGCTGGGCAACGCCGATTTCATCCGCGTACGGATTGGTCTGGGCCGTCCGGGTGAGGGCGACGACCCGCGCGACTATCTGCTGCGGCCGATGCGCGCGGGCGAGTTGGAGGCATACGCGCCGACACTGGCGCGCGCGGCCGAAGCGGTCGAAGCGATCATTGCCGAAGGGATGGAACGCGCGATGGGCCGGTTCAACCAACGGGCTTAGCCAAGCCATGATTCTCTGAGTCATGCTGAGCGGATTGTAGAGCTGTTATTCCAATCGGTATGTTAACTGATAGATATAAAACATGTCTATTAGTTGACAAACGTGCTATTCCTGCGCTACCTATGGATTGAAACAACCGGCCGTTCGCCGATGGCGGGCCGCCGTGGTTTAGGAGCGGGCGCCGCGCCCAACAAAGTCAAGCGCGGGGCTCGCCAGCAAAGGGGGGCGCATGAATCGGGAATTCGGTCCGAGGTTTAAGTCTGCCGCGGACGCGCTGCGGTTTTTTTTCCGTATTAGCGCGTTACTCTGCGGCGCCGCTATCAATCCGCGCGTGGGATCGCATCGCATGACGCGAAACGGTCTGGCGCGCCAGCCCGGCGCATTAGGGGACTACTTGCGAATCGAATCGTGCGTCGGGGATTTGACCGAGCTCCAACTACTGCTGCTCGGAGAGTCTTATGGCCCAAGCTGTTTTGCCGCGCGGCCTCCCAGGAGGGGCCTAAGCCGGGTGCGGCTGCGCGGGTCCGGCCGCGCACATCCGGAAGCGGCGGGCGCGGTCGTTCCGCCGGCAACGCTAAAGCTGTTGCGCGCGCGGCTGCGTCATCGCAGGCTGATCATATCGGCGCCGGCCGCGAGGTCCGCCAATTTCTCGCAAGCATCGGAGACCTGGCCGCCGAGCGGACGCGAACGCGAGAAGCTCGAGCGGTAGCGCCGAGCGTTCTGAGTTCGGGTGACGGCACCGGAGGATCGGCAATCGCGCGATTTTTGAAACCATCCGCCAGGCTGGCTTGTGAGGTTTTTGATCGCGCTTAGGTTTCCGCTACGCTGATGCTCCGAAGAGCCGGACCGTGAGCGTATCAGCCAAGAAAGGAACCTCAGCCAGCAGCACCGAGCGTGCGCAAGCGCTCGCGCGCGGAGCGGTGGAGGTCATTTCGCCCGGCGAGCTCGAGGCCAAGCTCAAGCTTGGGCGGCCGCTGCGCATCAAGCTGGGGATGGATCCGACCGCGCCGGACCTGCATCTGGGGCATACGCTGGTGCTCAAAAAGCTGCGCGAGTTCCAGGATGACGGCCACACGGTGATTTTCCTGGTCGGCGATTTCACCGCGATGATCGGCGATCCTACCGGCCGCTCGGAGACGCGCAAACCGCTCAACCGCGAGGAGATTTCAGCCAACGCCGAGACCTATCGCTCGCAGGCGTTCAAGATTCTCGATCCCGATCGCACCGAAGTCCGCATGAACAGCGAATGGATGGACGAGATGGGGGTGGACCGGCTCATCCAGCTCGCGGCGAAGCAAAGTGTGGCGCGGCTGCTCGAGCGTGACGATTTTGAAAACCGCCTGGAAGCCGGCGAGCCGCTCTTCCTGCACGAGTTGCTGTATCCGCTGATTCAGGGTTACGACTCGGTCGCGCTCGGCGCCGACCTGGAGCTCGGCGGCACTGACCAAACGTTCAATCTGCTGGTCGGACGCGACCTGCAGCGCTCGATGGGCCAGGAGCCGCAAGTGGTCATGACCTTGCCGCTTTTGGAAGGGCTCGACGGCGTGCGCAAGATGTCCAAGTCGTTGGGCAATTACGTCGGAATAACCGAATCAGCCGACGAGATCTTCGGCAAGCTGATGTCGGTGCCGGACACCCTGATGATCCGCTACTACGAGCTTCTGACCGATACCCCCGCCGCGGAGATCGAGAAGATTCGCACTCACGCGATCCATCCGATGGAAGCCAAGAAGCTCCTCGCCGCGGCGATTATCACCGAGTACCACGACGCCGACTCGGCGCACGCCGCGCGCGAGCATTTCGAATCGAAATTTCAACGCGGCGAGGTGCCGGAGAATGCGCCGGTCTATCGAATCGCCACCGACATCTGGATCTGCGAGCTGATCAAGCAGATCAAGTTCGCGCCTTCGACCAACGAAGCGCGCCGCCTGCTCGGACAGGGCGCGGTCCGGGTGGACGGCCGCGTAATCCACGATATCAACTTCAGATTTGTTCCCGGCGAGCACAAGGTGCTCGAAGTCGGCAAACGCCGGGTTGCGAGGATCGAAGCGTAACGGTTCGAGTCGGACCAGTCCGAATCGCGGTTCGGACACCAATCGGTCTTATTCCTTCTTTTCGGCCTCTGCCGCCGCTACCGCATCGCGCAGCTTTTTCATCGTGCGGTCCAGCGCCTTCAGATAGCCCTGCTTGGTCCAGGCTTCCTTGGTCCGCATCTTGAGCCATCCGAGCTTCACCGCGTCGGGCTTGTTGCCCATCTCTCCGGTCGATACCTCGATTATCGCACGCTCCTCGGTGGTGAGCGTGTCGAAAACCTCGCGCTTCAGGTTTTGCAGAAAGCCTGCCTTGAGATCGATGTCGATTTTCATCGCCATTGTGGTTCTGCGACGGCTCGAGAGGGCGGCATTCTTGCCGCCAAGCCTGGCTTGAGGTTAAACGATGCGCGGCGCGCGCTCAACCGGTTGCGGTCACGGGTGGCGATGCGAGCGGCGAGGATACGGCGAGAGTGTGCCACGGCCGCACCCGCGACAGCGCAGCAGAAGAATTATTATGACGGCGCGCCCCGAGGATTCCCGCGGCGCGCCGTCGCGGGCTTGCTCAGTTATCCTCTTCCTCGACCGCCTGCCGTATCGAGTTCAGGATGAACAGATATTGCCGCGGTGAGGAAACTTTACCCAGCAGGTTAACCTGCTGCAGCACCTTGAGCTCGCGCGTGGTCACGCCATTGCGCATCAACAGTGCGCGATCGGACGCGAAGTGCTTCCACGAAAGGTCGCGATGATTCGACGGCGCCTGCTCGCGCTCCGAAGTCACCATTCCGCGCGCCTCGGGATGCGTCAGCAGGAACAGACGCTGCTTGTCCAGGCCCAGAGTGTCGGCGATCCGTGACAGGAGTGACAGAGAAGGGCGGCGGCGCCCGTTCTCGAGATAGGCGATATGACTCGCCTTCACTCCCAGTTTGCGCGCGAGCTCGCGTTGAGTGAGCGAGAAAGCCTCGCGCTGCGCTTTAAGTACCTGTCCGAGTGTCTTCATCTTCATAGGTCATACTCCGCGAGCAATGCCCACCTCAGTTTGGCATAGTGAATCATTCCAGCAAGATAATTCAGTCGCTGATGCGCCGGTAGGGCGGCGGTGAAATCAAGTTCAAAGCGTCCTTCCGCGTGCTGGCGCACGGTCTGGAACTCCGCTTCGGAAAGCCGGCCGGCCTTGGCGACCAGTCCCCAGTTCCACGGCCGCGCGAAAATCCTGCGCGCAACCGCGGCTGGATACCCCGCGAGACTAACCATCATATCGGCCGCGAGCTCAATCGGGTCGTCTAGATGCTCGGCATATGCGGCGTCATAGAAAAAGTGCACGCCCTCGTGAGGACTGCCGAAGAGCCGCGATGTGATGTGGTGTCCGAGCTCGTGACAGAAGGTGCTCGATATCGCGCCGGGATGATGCGCGGTGTTCACATATATGAGAGGCTGGTTCAGCACGCGCTCTTTCTTCTCGACATAAAAGCCTCGCAGCGCCAGCCCTTCAGGGCCGTCATAGGGCGAAGCCTGCAGATGGACATTGAGGTCGGCGGTCATTTGAAACGCGCGACGCTCGAACTGGGGCCAGTCGGCGCAATCTTCAATTGCGTCTGATTGATATTGGGCCAGACACGTCTAGCATTTGAAATAATCTCCAGAACCTTGTCGTACGGAAGGATGCGCCGCAAAGACCTAACGTAGTCGCGGCGAGCGAGTCGCTCAATGTCCTTTGACGGGTTTCGCCAGGCTTTCAAGTGGCGGCGTTCAGTCCCACGGGTAGTCGCAAGGATTTCTGCTACGAGGTTCGCGACCGCGCTTTGCTTGCTCCTTTTGTCTTTCACGCCTGACAGCTCTCATTCACCAGCAGGTACACACCTTAAATTGACTGACGGTCCGATGCAAACGCCGCGGCGGCGCAGGTTCCCGCGGTTGCGTACACATTTGGACTATGTTAAATGGACAAATAGTTAGCATGAGTGCTGGCGTCATGGTGGTGTTCGGCCGCGAGCATCTGCTACGGCCCGGTCCGGCGGTGAGCTCGGCAGAGGTGATGATGTACGCCGAGCCAGTGTTCCGCGAGGTTTTCGGGGGCGAAGGTGAAGGGGGGCCTTCGCCCGCTTTTCTGATCTGATCAATTCCATCTGCTGATCCTATACCACTCCACACTTCGTGGGCGGCGCACGCGTTTCTCCCTCCCGCAGCCACCTTTGCCTCAGGAATAACCGGGGGATTTCCCCGCATAGGAGGATGGACTGCTATGGAACTGCGTCTAATGAAATCGGAGAGGGAACGGAGCATATTTGGCCAACGGATGGAGGAGGCGCGCGCAAAACACGGCGTAGGGTTCAAGGAGACACCGCGGTCCGCGCTGGGCCGAGTGCACATGGCGTTTGGTGAGCTGTATGCACTGTTCGAGAAGCCCGATGAGCCGGTCGAACGTGCGATGTCGGGATTTGCGATGCACGATCTTGAAACGTTCCCGCAAAGTTATCCGAAGCCGGACCTGACTCATTATCCCGCATGGTCGGTGATCGAATGCGGCGAACTGTGGTCGTTTTCCAAGGGTGCCGGAATCCTCGCCCGGCGCGGTGCTGCGATTATCGGCGGCCTTCGAATGGCGCGAGCGATGCTGGTTTATCCGATCGTCAGGCCCTGGGACGGGACGGTGTCGTACACCCAAACCCATTTCACCAAACCGTGTGAACCGGTCAAGTTTCCGTATGGGGTTTCTGCCAGCGGTGACGCAATCTGGGTTCAGCCGATGGTCTTGGAGGGGGATGCTCTTCAAGACCTGAATCGCAAGGTGTTTGCGCTCGGATTCGAAACCCAGAAAAACCACACGATCATCCGGTTCGAAAATCCGATCGCGCTCAAGCCGTCACTCGATCGTCCGGCCTTCGATTTCGCTGTCCAGGGCACGGCGGCTCCGGTGTCCCCCAACGGTCGCGGCGCGACTAACGGCAATACGCACGCCTGAGGCGTGTAACAGAAACGGGCGCGGCAACCCGTATGGCTGCCGCGCCCGCCGATTTTGAAGCGTGATATAGGCCCCTATCCGTGACTCGGCGATGGTATTTGCGGCTTGCGGCATCCGCCGCCGGCGACGCAATTAAGTCCCGCGCCCAGATAGATCAGCCCGGCGCGAATCGGAAAGAATGCATAGTTGAGCGGAGTGTCGATCGGATCGAACTGGGCTGAGGGCTCGTTTACCGCCTCGAGCTGATCCTTGGTCTTCTCGGCCGGCTCGATCTGCTGGACGCTGGCGACGCGGCTGTTGCTGGCGAAGATCGCAACCTTGCCCGAATCGAGCCATACGTAGCGCAGCACAGTCGCGCCCGGATGATTCGGATCGGCGACCGAGTCTTTCAGATCCGGCGGCCCCATCGCGTCAACCGTCTGGTCGGCGGTCATCCCGGTCGCCAGTGCACCGTTGCTGGAGTTCGTTGAGCACGACGCGCCCGCCAGTGCGAGCATCAGAACCAGAATTGGCGCAATAATCCTTGTGCCACGGATCATCAATTGATTCTCCCAATTAGAGGTTGCAGCTAACATACCGCAATTGTCGCGGCAACCACGAACGATTTGCCGCGCAAAGGACTGATGCGATGGCGCCGGTTGATGGCTGTCTTTTCGTGTACGGAACTCTGATGGAGCCCCGTGAGCGCGCCCGTCTGCTGGGGCGGGAGATCGAGGCCAGCGCCGCCACCCTGCACGGTTTCGAGCGCGGACACTCGCGCCATTTCTACGTCATCCGCAAACCCGGGGCGCAAGTCGCCGGCGCGATCCTCCGCGGCCTTGAGGCGCGTGACCTCGCGATTCTCGATGAGTATGAAGATGTGCCGAAACTTTACACCCGCGAGATGATCGACGTTGCGGATGCTGGCGGACGCGGGGTCCGATGCTGGATCTATCTGCCGGCGCCGTCGGCGCGCGGCGGCTGAACCGGATGCGTTACGCGGTCAATCGTAGGGATGAAACAACTCTTCAAACTCGCGTGCGACTGACCGCAGCGGTATCTGCATCGGGATCCCGCGCCGCGAGAACCACGGCAAAAGGATCGCGAAACGCCGCAACGAGGCCGGTTTCGCGCGCCCCTGACGTTTCATTCGGAGGCCGTAATCGGTGGTTAGCTTGGCCGGCGATGGTTCCATCTGCGTTCTCGCTCTCCACGAATTTCGATCGAAGATCAGCGCAAGGAGCGAGAAGCAAAGTTCGTGCCTGTTCGACACGGAGTGTAAAGGCACGTCTGCGCTCAACAATGCATGCGTCCAGTGGCACGGCCGCAACACTTCCGGCCCTAATCGCTAGTCTATGTGTTTGATATTGCTACAGGTTGACCATCGCTCAGGCGCGCGGTTTCATTGGAAGCGAGGGCTTGGATTCGCCGCGTTTCAAGCCGAACTTGTCGAGCCGGTATTGCAGCGTGCGGTAGCTCATCCCGAGCATTTTGGCGGCCTTCGCGATTACCCAATCGCTTTTTTCCATCGCCTGCAAAATCAGGTCGCGCTCAAAGTTTTCGAAGTTCATTCCTTCCGACGGGATGTCGAAGCCGTCGCTGCGCGCCGCCCGATCGCCCGCTCGCGCCAGGGTTTTGCGCGACAGCACTTCCTGCGGCAGGTCGCGCGGCATCACGGTGTCGCCTTCGCACAGCAGCATCGCCCGTTCGATCGCGGATTCGAGCTGACGCACGTTACCCGGCCAGGTGTAATCGAGTAAGACCTCCATCGCCTCACGGCTGATCTCCTTCATTCGCGATTCCGCCAGGTGCCCGAACTTGGCGAGGGCGTGATTCGCGAGCAGCGGAATATCGCCGCGGCGATCGCGCAGCGGCGGCAGGGTAATCGTGACGACATTTATCCGGTAGTAGAGATCTTCGCGGAAGCGCTCTTCGGAGACCTCTTCGGCCAGGCTCTTGTTGGTCGCTGCGACCAGGCGGACATCGACGTGGAACGATTCGTTGCCGCCGACGCGGCGGACTTCGCGTTCCTGCAGCACGCGCAGGATTTTTGCCTGCAGGCCCTGCGGCAGATCCGCGATCTCGTCGAGGAACAGCGTCGATTTATCCGCCGCCTCGAACAAGCCCTGCTTGCGCTCGGTCGCGCCGGTAAAAGCGCCGCGCTCGTGGCCGAAGAACTCGTTCTCGATCAGAGTGTCGGGAATCGCCGAACAGTTGATTGCGACAAACTGCCGCTGCGCGCGCGGCGACAGGCGATGGATTCCGCGCGCGACAACTTCCTTGCCGGTGCCGCTCTCGCCCTGGATAAGCACGGTCGAGTTCGACGGCGCGACCTTGCGCATCATCCGAATCACTTCCTGAATCGCGGGGTCCTGTCCGATAATTCCTTCGACCTCGAACTTGCCTTCGAGCTTGCGCTTCAGGAGCTGGTTCTCCTGCTGCAGATTGGCAAGCTCGGCGGCCTTCGCGACTGTCATCACCAGCGTCTCGCGATCGGTAGGCTTGGCGAGGTAGTAGAACGCGCCGTTCTTCATCGCCTGCACGGCGCTGTCGATTGTCCCGTGCGCGGTCAGGACCACGACCTGCGCGGAAGGGTAGCTGACGTGCACCTTCGAGAGCAGCTCGTCGCCCGACATCCCGGGCATCATCAGGTCGGTAAGCACCACGTCGAAGCGCGAGAGTGCGAGCAACTCCATCGCGCGTTTACCGACCGCGGCCTCTTCGACCGCGAAGCCTTCCTCGCGCAGCGTCTCCGCGGTTATCTGACGTTCAAGGTCGTTGTCTTCAACGACCAATACGGAAACCTGGCTCATTGCTGGATGCCTACCCCGCTCTGCGGAAATGTGAAAGTGACGACGGTGCCGGGGCCGGGTTGATTCGGACCGATCACGATCGTTCCGCCGTGCTTTTCGACTATCGCTTTGGACAGAAACAGACCAAGCCCGATTCCCTCGCGCTTGGTGGTGAAGAACGGCTCGAACACATGCACCGCCGCGTCGGGCTCAATCCCCGCGCCGGTGTCCACGAAGGTGATGACCAGCCGCTCGCCCTCACGCGTAAAATCGATTTTGAGCGTACCGCCTTCGGGCATCGCCTGCACCCCGTTGGCGACCACGTTCATGAAACAGGTGCGCAGCTTTTCCGCATCGACGTTCAAGATCGTCGGCACGCCGTCGGCGTTTTCGATCACCTCGATATCCTGGCTTTTCATTTTCGATTCGGAAATCGCGAGCACGCTTTCGACCAGGGATTTTACGTCGGTCGGCGCGGGATGAATCTCGATCGGCCGGCCGTAATGCAAAAAGCTCTGAACCAGCTCGCTCAAGCGCCGAACCTCGTCCTTCATCAAAAGCACTTGGCGGACAAAGCTGTCCTGATCCTGCGTCAGCATCCGCGCGTACCGCGTGCGCATCTGATCGAGCGCAAGGCTGATGAAGTTGAGCGGATTCTTAATCTCGTGCGCAAGTCCTCCGGCCAATTGCCCCAGCGCCGTGAAGCGCTCGAGCCGGTTGAGTTCCTGCTCGCGTTCGCGCGCATGGCGCAACTGCGCGACCATCTCATTGAAGCTGCGGGTGAGGAGTCCAATCTCGTCGCGGCGATGGGCCTCGGGTACCGGCTCGAGGCCGCGCGCCGCGATATTCTGCGCGGCGTCAGCGACGGCGTGAATCGGCTTGACGTAGCGATCGGCCAGGATATACGCGAACACCAGACCTAGCGCGAAAATCCCGAACGCGACGTAAAGCTGATACATCCGGTTCGCGGCCAGCGGCTGCGCGAAGTCGCCGAAATTTGCCACCACCTGCACGTAGCCAAGCAGATGGTCCTCGACCTCGACCGGGATCAGATAAACGGTGGTAGCCTTTGATTCGGGGCCGAGCTTGGTCGCCGGAATCGTCAGAATCTCGCTGCCCTGTTTGAGCTGTTCGGCCACCACTTTGTCGGCTGAGCGCGGAACCAGCTCGGCGCCGATGAGCCGCGGATTCGAGCTGTTGATGATGAGGTTCTGCGACGAGGCGATCGAAACCTCGAGCCCGCTCGAATGAAGCGAGCGCACGTAGTTCGGCAGCCGCTCGCGATCGGTGTTGCCGACCGAGGTCAGCTCCTGGACGCTGATCTGAATGGCGCTGGCCAGGTCCTTGACCCGCTGTTCGGTCGTCTCGATTATCGCGGTCTGCGTGCCGAGGCTGAACCAGACCTCCGCGCCGAGGGTCAGCGCGAGCAGTACGACCATCAGGACGATTAGTTTCGCCTTAAGGTTAAGGGCCGGTATCGTCATTGCAGGCTATCCGCGCCGTTGGCGCGCGTTTCAGGTTCCGCTGTCGCTGGATTTCGACAGCACCAGCAGCCGGGTTCCGTAAACTGCCAGCGAGAGCACGATGACCACCCAGATCAGGCGCTCGAAACCGCCAAGGTAGTGGATTGCCATTTCGAGTTGTCCACCAAACAGGTAGCCGATCGAGACTACGATCGGGACCGAGATTAACGCACCCAGGAGATCGTAAACAAAAAACCGTCCCGGGGTAAGGCCAAAGGACCCCGCGCTCAGATAGATCAGCGCCCGCAATCCCGCAAGAAAGCGCGCATAGAAGATCGCGCGATGGCCGTGGCGATCCATAAAATCGCGGATGCGATCGATCTGGACCTTGCTGCCGGGCCGGTTCATGCCGAAATACCGCACGACGCTGGTGCCGAAGCGGCGGCCCAGAAAAAACAGCGAGTTGTCGCCCACGACCACTCCCAGAAGCGATACCGCAAGCGTCATCGGATAGTGCGTGACTCCGCGATGCACCAAAAAGCCGCCCGCAAGCAACGCCACATCTTCGGGCAGCGGCAAGCCGAGTCCGCATAGCATCAGAATCACGAACAATCCGGCATACGTGAAATGCTCGATGTACGAGGATACGAGGAGTAACAAGCTTTAGTCCCCGTGTGCGTAGCGCGCCCTTAGCGAGTCGCGAATCTGTTCGACAGGCATACCCTGATGCGCGAGCTGCTCGGCCTCGATCGCTTCTCCGGTGCAGATCGCGCAGGTGCTGCCGTGCTTGTCGCGGAAACAATCGAGCAGGTTTTTGTGCCCTTCAATCCGGTCGCATCCGCAATAGCAATGCATCTGCGCGAGCAGGGCCGGGTCGTCCTCGGCGATTTGGTAGGCCTGCTTGACCTCGCCCCGGAATAGATGCGGATCGAGCGTCATCCGGAGCTTCGCGGCGGGATCGTCTTTGCAGCATTGCGCGCCGGAGCCATCGGCGATCTCCGCGATTCCGGGCACCGCCGCCTGCGGCGCTTTGCCGAAAAACACATACGCGCCTGCCGCCACGAACAAGATCGCCACGACGACGGCTACGATTCCTTTGGTACTCGTGAGCATCAGGCAATCCTTGTCGCCGATTATAGCATTTCGATCATCTGGAGGCTCTGCTTGGCAAAGGCGTACAGAGCCGCCGGGCGATGCGGCCCGCGGCGGGTCTGCTTGAGCCGCCTTAAGAGGCCCATCGCGAGGATCCTGCGCCGGAAGTTGCGCCGATCGATCGGGCGGTCGAGGATGCGCGAGTAGAGCTCTTCGAACTCCGCAAAGGTGAACACGCGCGGCAACAAAGCATAGGCGATATTGCTGTACTCGAGCTTCGAGCGCAGGCGCTTGAACGCATACGCCGCCATCAGGGAGTGATCGTACGCAAGCGGCGGCAGCGCGGTGACCTCGAACCATCCGCGCTCGCTGTATTTCGCCGACGGTTCGGCGACCGCGCTCGCCTGCGGGATCAGCGCCATGTACGCGGCCGAGACGACGTGCGAATGCGGGTCGCGCGAGGGATCGCCGAAAGTAAAAAGCTGCTCCAGATACGCGTCGCGCAGCCCCGTCGAGGCGCGCAACTCGCGCCGCGCCGCGTCGCCGAGCAGCTCGCCAATGCGGACTAATCCCCCAGGAAATGCCCACTTGCCGCGCGCGGGTCCGCGCCGCAGCCGCACCAGGTAGGTCTTGAGCTTGCGCTCCTGGATCGCGAACAGGACGATATCGACCGCGATCTTGGGCCGTGCGACGCGACGTTCCCGATGCGCGTGGCCGGCGCTCGAGATTGCCGATTCGATCCTCAGGCGCTCAACTCCAGCATCCGTTCCAGCGCGCGCCGCGCACCCTCGCGCACGTCGCCGGCGAGATCGATTTCGTAACGCAGATGACGCAGTGAATCGAGCGTGCCGTCGAGCGTGATCATCTTCATGAAGCGGCAAAGCTTGCACGCCTTGTAGAAACGTTTGTCGGGAATCTCCATCAGCAGGCGATCGGAAAGCCCGCATTCGGTGACGACCAGGAATTTCTCGGCGTCGCTCGAGCGCGCGTACGCAAGCATCGCGCTGGTCGAGAGCACCGCATCGGCAAGCGCGAGAACGTCCTTGCGGCACTCCGGATGCGCCAGCACCTTGATTCCGGGAATCGAATTTTTCACCCGGTTCACTTCTTCGGGCGTGATTTGATGATGCACGTAGCAGTTGCCGTCCCATGAGATCACGCGCTTCCGGGTATTGCCCTGAACATAGTTGGCGAGATTCTGGTCGGGCACGAACAGAATGTTTTCGGAGTCGATTCGCTCGACGATCTTGACCGCATTGGCGGAGGTGCAGCATGCGTCGGAAAGCGCCTTCACATCGGCGGTGCAGTTCACGTATGAAACGACCTTCAGGTCCGGATAGATCGCTTGCAGCTCGGCCTTGCGCTCGGCCAGCGCCTCGGCGGTAACCGAGTCGGCCAGCGAGCATCCGGCGCGGAGATCGGGCAGCAGTACCTTGCGATCCGGATTGAAGACCTTGGCGGTTTCCGCCATGAAGTGGACCCCGCAGAAGACAATCAGGTCGGCGTTGCGGACCTCGCGCGCTTTGCGCGCAAGCTCGAGCGAGTCGCCGATAAAATCCGCGACTTCGAAGATCTCGGGCCTCTGATAGTTGTGCGCGAGGATCACGGCGCGGCGTTCGCGCTTCAACCGCGCGATCTCGGCGATGGTCCCGGCCAGCCGATCGCAGGTTTCACGGCTGTAGCTTTCGTCGTTTAGCGCGGCCAGCTTGGCGAACAACGCGTCGGCGCCGATTGGAGCGGCGGCGCCGGAACTTTCAGATGCCAGAGTCACGACAGGTCCTCATCCGGCGTGGCGGACGTTATCCGGCCGCCAGAATACTTTGCGTCAATTTGACACTTACTCTATTGCGGTACGATACGCCGCGCAAGGCCGCGAATCGCCCAATTGATCATCACGGAAAGGCGCGAAGCACACGAAAAGGCGCTGACCAGGTCTGTCATTCCCGAGGGATGCGCACCCAGATCGAGGCGCCTTCGAATAGCGCTTCCGGGCTGGCGCCGTGGATCGCGACGCGCGCGCGCAGCTCGATTCCAGCGTTTAGCGTAAGCGCAACCGTGGCGCCGTCGTTTTCAATTGCGACGATGCGCGCCGCGATCGCTTCGCTATCAATCGCCGCGCCCGAGGTGTCGCTGATCTCCGCGCCCTCAGCTACAATCGCGGGTGCATCGGCTCCGGTCGAATCGACCGCGAGCGTCATCGCGCGCGCCGACAGCTCGAGCCTGATTTCGCCGGGGTCGGGAGAACTCAGATCCGCAGCGACACTCGCAGTCTTCAGAAACCGCGCGATCATCGCGGACGCAGGCTTCGCGAAGACTTCTTTGGGCGCGCCGGTCTGCATCACCGCCCCGCCGATAAGAATCGCAACCCTGTCGCCTAATGTCAGCGCCTCTGGAAAATTGTGCGTTACGTGAATCGTGGTGGTGCCGAGCTCGCGATGCAACGTGCGCAGCCGCTCGCGCAGGGCGTAGCGCGAGTTCGGATCGAGCGCGGCCATCGGCTCGTCGAGCAGCAGCAACCCGGGATTGGTCGCGAGCGCCCGCGCCAACGCGACACGCTGACGCTCGCCGCCGGACAGTCCGCGCGGCATCCGGTCCAGGAGAGGTTCGAGCTCGAGCATCCGCGCCAGCCGCGCAATTGCCGCCGCACGTCCCGCGCGCGCGATGCGATGCGCCCCATACGCGAGATTCGCGCGCACGCTCAGATGCGGAAACAGGAGGCTGTCCTGGTAGAGAAACCCGATTCCGCGCGCCTCAGGCGCGCTGGCGGTGACCTCGCGCGAGTCCATCAGGATTCGGCCGGCCGCGGGTTTGCGCAGCCCCGCGATCGTTTCGAGCGTGACCGTCTTGCCCGCGCCGGTCGGTCCGAGCACGATCAGGTACTCGCCGTCGCCCGCTTCGAGCGTTAGCGGGCCCAGGCGGAACGCGCCCGCGCTGACTCTTATGTTCTCGACCCGAAGCCGCATCGCGACGAGACTAGCACGCCGCGCGCGCCGCTCCATCGGGAGCCGCGCATCGACCGATAGCGAACTCGCGGCGCGATTTGCTAAACGCACTCTGTGCAGCGCGAGGCGGATGGGCCGGGTGCGGCGCCGCAAGGAGTTAAAGTAATGGATGAGGTTATCGATCGCGATATAATCGCCGCGGTGCGCGGCTTCGTCGAGCGTGAGGTGATCCCCTTCGCATCAGAACTGGAGCATCGCGACGAGTATCCGCACACGATGGTCGCCGCGATGAAGCAGCTCGGCCTTTTTGGCGCGACCATTGCGCTCGAGTACGGCGGGCTCGGGCTTGCGTTCGCAACCTACGCGCGCGTGATGGAGGAGCTGTCGCGCGGATGGATGAGCCTGGCAGGCGTGATCAACAGCCATCTCATCATGGCGTTTATCATCACGCATCACGGCACCGATGCGCAGAAGAAATATTTCCTGCCGGCGATGGCGCGTGGGGAAAAACGCGGCGGCCTGGCGCTGACCGAGCCGCACGCCGGCAGCGACGTGCAATCGATCCGCACGACTGCGGTCCGGCGCGGCGACGATTACGTCCTGAAGGGCAGCAAGATGTTCATCACCAACGCGCGCACCGGAACGATGCTGGCCGTCGCGGCGAAGACCGATCCGCGCGCGAAACCCGCGTACGCCGGCATCAGCATGTTCGCGGTTGAAAAGAACGCCGCGGGGCCGGCTGTTAGCGCGAATCTGAAAAAGCTCGGCTACAAGGGAATCGACACCTGTGAAGTTACGCTCGACGATCTCGCCGTGCCGGCAGCGAATCTGATCGGCGGCGCCGAGGGTCTGGGGTTCAAACAGGTGATGAGCGCACTCGAGGTCGGGCGCATCAATGTGGCGGCGCGCGCCGTGGGAGTAGGGCAGGCCGCATTCGAAACCGCGATTCGCTATTCGCAGCAGCGGACGGCATTCGGCAAACCGATCTGCGAGCATCAGGCCGTGCAGTTGCTGCTCGCCGATATGGGCACGCGCGTCGAGGCCGCGCGCCTGCTGGTCGCCAACGCCGCGCGCAAAAAAGACGCGGGCGAACGCTGTGATGTCGAAGCCGGGATGGCGAAGCTGTTCGCCTCCGAGGCGTGCGCGAAAATCTCGCTGGACGCGATGCGCGTGCTCGGCGGCTACGGCTTCATGCAGGAATTCCCGGTCGAGCGCTTCTACCGCGACGCCCCGCTAATGATGATCGGCGAAGGCACCAACGAAATCCAGGCGCTCGTGATCGCCCGCGGCCTCCTCGCCCGCTACCGCACATGATGAATCAACAGCATATAATCCAAACCGTCGATCTGACATCGGCCTTTATGAGCGGTTCAAACTGACTATTCTTACAAGTCTTACAAGCAAGCGAATCCCATAAGAGAGAAAAATGAAGTGGAGCAATTTCTTGGCGAGTGCGGCATTGCTCTTCGCATTTGCCGGGCCAGGGCGTGCCACCATCTGGTGCGGGCGCGGAGCCGCCCTTGATCATCCATGTAAAGATTCTGACGCCCGCCCATTGACAAAGGCCGCGGCAGAGGATCAAGCGCACTGGATGAACCTGAAAGGCGTCTGGCAGGTTGAATCCGCGACCAGCGCGGCCGGAGGGGGGGCGGAAATACAGGTGATGGTTGACCCGCCGTGGGCTGGTTGCGTGCGCAGCCAGATTCCGTCGTCCGTCGATGGCATTCCGCTTCTAATTGTTCCCAAGGACGTTCCGAGGGTCATTGTTCGAGGTGGGGGCTTCTTCGAGTCCGTGCGCCGCCCACCCTCGAGAAAATCGAAGGATAACCTCGAGGATGAAAAAACCTACGCCGGGATTGTGCAGCGGTATGGTTCGCAGTGGCTCGCGTTGCCCGGAGTGATTGGGATCGCGCCGGGAGAATGCGATTGCGGCAGTTGCGATTTCACGGAAATTGAGATCAGCGTCCAGCGGCCCTTTATGAGTGCACTTTTGAAAAAGATACCGCCGTCGGTCGATGACGTTCCGATCACCCTCCTGCCCTGCGATTAATCGATTCGCCTCGGTCTGTTCGCCAACAGTCATGATCACATCAGCGCGAACTCGTGCAGCGCTTGGTGATCGCGCGAGGTCTGCTCGCGCGCTATCCAGCGTGATCTCGCGCTCGATCGAATCATGCACGATTTCGGTGTAACGAGCATGACTTTCGGCTAGGGTCGATCCCGCCGATTGTAATCGGACGACAGCTGTGTATAACTGCGAGTCACAAAGTGGGAGAATCAAGATGAGAGATTTGACTGAATTTCGTCGCGAAGTGGCGAGCTCAGACCGGGTGCGGAGCCGCAGCGACCGTCCGGGGGGACAATCATAGGAAAAGTCGCTGCCGGACTTATCCTCATAATCCTAACGCTTGAAAGTCCATGCATTGCGAAAGCGCCCTTTGACTGCTCCGGTTCGCAACTAAATCAGCAGTTTCGACCGATTCCTCTCGGCGTCGTCGGCAACAACGGCATTACCATCCAGTTCAACGATGGGACCTGCGGCGGCTCTTTCGGAACGTTAGGCGCGCTGGTAGCGGATGGCAGCGGTAATCAATATATTCTGAGTGCCGCGCACGTTCTTGCGTTAGGGATCAACGGCTATTTAGCCTCAAATACATCTCAACCGATTACTCAACCAGTGCCGCCCGAAGTTGCCGCGTGCTCGCAGATAACGCCAGCCGTGGTCAGCAGTATCCAAGTCGCTACATTGGGCACGGTCATACAACCCAATTTCAATGCGCATGCGATGACCCCTGCGGATGCCGCTCTGGCACCGGTGCTCCCGGGAATGGTCAGCAGTTCAATTCTCAACATTCCAAAATTCAGCTCAACCCCACTGGCGGTTGTGAAAAAAGGCTTACAGGTTCAGAAGCAAGGTGCGTGCACCGGTCTGAAGTCCGGCCACGTGATCACAAAAATGTTGATGCCGGAGCATTACAGGATTTGCACCTCGGCTCAGCTCACGGGCTCGAACCACGTCTGTAATGAGCAGCTCATTACGGTTCCCAACAATTTCGAAGTGGAACCCCTAGGTTTTGGGCTGGATGGGGATTCTGGAGCCTTAGTCACCACAATTGGTCCTTGTCCTCAACCTGTAGGCATGTTGGTCTCAGGTAAGCCCACTGACAAGGTCGTATTAGCGACCTCGATCACCAAAGTCCTTCAGGCGTTGCAATCGGCGGGAAGCCTTTCCAGCTTGTCGATCGTCGCAGGCGGCGGGGGATGCACGCCGAGCACCAGTCAGATTCAAGTGCCAGGAGGAACGAGCGCGGACTTCACGATGCAGGATGCGACCATCGCGGATCCGGATGTGGCCCAAGCCTTGACCGTTTTGCCTGATTTCACCGCGTATGTCGCTATTTTAATTGACGACGGCGTTGTGGATGGAGTGGGAATAGACCTTTCAGGATCGACGGCGGCCTTGGACGTTGTGTGGGACAGCCAAACCGACGAAAATGATGCGACCGTACCGCCAATACCTTCAAGTTACGAGGGCGTGCCGGTGGAACAGCATATCATTCAAACCGTCGATCTAACGACCGCCGTTATGGTCTCGTCACAGTGACGATGTTTCGGGAACCCTACGAACGAAAACTAGAATGAAAGCGCGCCTGTTATTCATCGGTGCTCTCATGTGCACGTTTTGCTATTGCGCCGGGCACGCTCGCGCTGCGATCTGGTGTGGCCATGGGCAAGGCAGCGTCTTGGACCATCCCTGTGGTGCTTCAGACGTGCCTAAGAATTCTTCCGTCACCGCAGTAATCGACAAATTTTATAAACAGTCGGAACGGATGAAAGGCGTTTGGAGCGTGGATTCCGCCACTAGCGCGGCGCAAGGGGGCGCAGAGATACAGGTCCGCGCCGACCCGCCTTGGGCGGCTTGCGCGAAAAGCCAGCTCCCATCGTCCTTCGAGGGCATTCCGGTAATTGTTATTCCGATTGCTATTCCGAAAGATGTCCAATTTTCTTCGGCCGGGACAGCCGTGAGGTATGGTCCCGCGCCCGAGATACTAAATCAGGGAAGCGATAATGCAAAGACCTATACGCGAATCGTGCGGAACCACGGCCAAAAGTGGATGAGCCTTCCCGGCGTGATTGGAATCGCGCCGGGAGAATGCGATTGCGGCAGTTGCGATTTTACGGAAATTGAGATCAGCGTCCAGCGGCCTTTTATGAGCGCGCTTGCGAAACAGATCCCGCCGACCATCGATGATGTTCCGATCACCCTCCTGCCCAGCGATTGAACTCGAACCGGCCAGCGGCAGTTTCGCTATGATCACATCAGCGCGAACTCGTGCAGCGCTTGGGCGCACTCTTCGGGATGCGTGAACATTACTTCGTGGCCCGACTTGATGAACTTCAGCGCGGGATTTTTCAGGCGGCTCGAGAAGTGCGGATGCCATCCGTGCGCGCCTGCGATTGGCGTCTGATCGTTCTCGCACACGAGATAGCCAGTTGGCACTCCCGAGGCGTGAAACGCCGCCATCGGAACTGGATCTATCGCCGGCCCCCACGGTTGCGGAGATAACGAAGCATCGATCCATTTGCACATCGCGGGTGGAACGTCGCTCATCAGACCTTCGTAAAACTGCGGCCCCATCATTCCGACTGGAATCGATCGGTCGGGGCGCGAGGCGACCAGATCGAGCATCGGCTTGGTCGCTGGGTTTCCAGGATCGGTCAGGCGTTCGCCGTCGAGCGGAACGATGGCGCTAACGAAAACTGTGCGCTTGATGCGCGACGGAATGCGTGCAGTGACACCCGAAATGGTAAGTCCGCCGAGGCTGTGGCCCGCCAGCACGATGCCGCGCAGATCGCGTTCCTCAACGAATCGTACGACGCTGTCTACATAGCTTTGCAACGTTACGTTGGCGCGATCGGCAAAATTCTGCCCATGTCCAGGCAAATCCACGGCGAATGCCCGATCGCCAAGCCTCTCCAGTTGATTGGTAACCGCAGCCCAGCACCATGCACCGTGCCATGCGCCATGTACGAGAACGAAGGTCTCAGCCATCGTGAATATCCTCCACTGGTACGCTCTTATATGCGCTAATCATGAACGCATCTACAGGTGCAACGATTGGACTGATTGTTGCGTCTATTGAACACGGAGGCGGTGGTGATGAATGCAAACGTAAATTTGGATTCGCATCGAGGCCTGGAAGCGCAAACTGGTTACTTCGTGTTGGCGTTTATATTCAGTTTATTGTTTGTCCTGGTGACGTGGCGCTGGGCTGGCCTCGTAAATCCTCGCGTTTGGACCGTTTGGGAACAGTCGAGCAACTCTGAGACAGAGCCGGTTGCAACTCCGAAACTTGCCGCCCCTGAAGCGCTCAACGGGGTCGCGATCCTGGCTCCGGCGGCAACGCCGCATCGCAAGCAGGAATCGAAGGCGATGTTGCTGCGGATGTTCGCGCTCGGACTCGGCACTGCGCCGACGCAATAGCTCCTACGATGCGGCAAGCGCGACCGGTTGCCCGTCGCTAAGCTTGGCCGGCGGCACGATGATGACCGTCTCACCGCCCCTGAGTCCCTGCGTTACCTGGGTTCCATCCTGAAATTCACGACCGAGCGAAATTTCCGTGCGATGCGCGATCCCGTCGCGCACAGTCCAGACGTAGTTCCGCGAACCGTCTGAGACGATCGCTTTTTTCGGCGCCACGATCAGGGCCGCTTCCTGCTTGACCGCCGCCACCGCCAGGAACGTCACCTTGGCGCTCATTTCCGGCTTGACGATCTCCAGATCAGGATGAAGGAGATGGACCTCGACCTTGACGGTTCCTTTCTGCCGGTCGGCCGCGGGATAGATTTTGACGACCCTCGCGTCGAAGGGGCGGTCGGGATAGGCGTCAAGGATCACACTTGCGGGACTGCCGATCGCGACTTTGGCGATATCGCTTTCATTGATATCGACCTCGGCGCGCATATCGTCAGTGTTGGCGAGCTGCGCGATATCGGTCATGCCCTCATCCGAAGCGACCGCGTTGCCGTAGCTGATCATGGATCCGACTTCGCGGTATTTTTTCAGCACGATTCCATTGATCGGCGATCGGATCGAGCACTGGTTCACGTTGAATTTCGCGAACTCAATCGCAGCCTCGGCTTTTTTCAGATTGGCTTCATTCACCGAGAGCGCGTTGTTGGTTACGTCGTATTGATCGCGCGACTCGACCCCGCTTTTTAGAAGTTGGATCTGGCGCGCCTGTTGCGCGCGAGCCAGCTCGACATTCGCGGCCGCAAGGTTGCGATCGGCGATCGCCTGATTTAGCTGGGCCACGTAGTCGCGATCGTCGATCTTCGCGAGCAGGTCGCCTTTCTTGACGTGCTGCCCCTCCTGGATCGGTTCGGCGACGATCTGGCCGAGGATTTGCGCGCCGACCGTGATGTACTTGTCTTTGGTCACAATATAACCGGAACCGGTCAGGACCGCGCCGGGTTGTCCCGCCTGCTTGATCGAGACGATCGCGGTTTGCACTTCCACCGGACGTCCCAGGGTTTTGGTGTACGCGTAGTAACCCGCGCCGGCGACAACAGCCAGCACGCAAAGCACGATCGCGGCCGGGACGAGCCGGCTCTTGCGCTCCGGTTCAGAGCTGCGCTTGATTCGCAGCGATTCCAGTTCCCGGATATTGGGCGGTCGCGATTGTTCTCCGGCCATCCCTCTAGCTCCTTCTGAGCGCATCGACCACGCCCAGGCGCATCGCCTGACGCGCGGGCAGCCATCCGCCGAGTACGCCCATCAATGCGGAGAAGACCAGCGCTTCAATAACGATTGCGAAGGTCACGTGAAAATTGAACGCCATCGTCGAAAAGGTGACGAAATTTCCGAACGTGGTCGAGAATCCGTCTATCGGCATTGCGAGCAGAATTCCGATCGCGCCGGCGGCTGTCGCCAGCAGCACCGACTCGATCAGAAAGCACAGCAGGACAGAGCCCGGGCTGAACCCAAGCGCGCGCAGTGTGCCGATTTCCGAAGTTCGCGCCGAGACCGCGGCGTACATCGTGTTCATCGCGGCGAAGACCGCGCCGATACCCATGATGATCGCGACGATCATCCCGAGCACGCGCATCTGGTTGGCGACGACCGACTGCTCCTTATAGTACTCCGGCTCGGTTTCAGCCTGGAGATTGATTCGCGGGTCGTCGGCGATTCGATTAACCAGCGCCGCGGAGTCGGCTCCTGGAGCCATCTTGAGCCGAGCCGTCGCGTAGTAGGCTCCGCGTTGGGTGTCGTCCTGAACGTTGTGCACGTCGGCCCAGACTTCGGACTCGAACGAGCTGCCGCCGGCGGTGAAGATTCCCACGACTTTCCACGTGCCACGCCCGAAGTGCATGGTAGAGCCGACTTTCGTGTCGGCGTAGCGGCCGGTCAGCCCCTTGCCCACGATCACTTCGCCCATGGCCGGCTTGAACATCCTGCCTTCGACCAGATGCACGTTCTGATGCACTTCGAGCGCGACCGGCAGCACGCCACGCACGACGATATTGTCGCTCGCGCCGCCCTTGCGCTCCATCAGCACCTGCACCGGCAGCTCGGGCGAGATCATAGGATTGCCGGCGGCGTCGCGGCGAATCTGCGGCAGAAACTTCATCGCCTCAAATTGATCGAGGTTGATCGCGGAATAGGTCTCGGTGGTTGCGCCCTTGCGCAGCACCACCATGTTGTCGGGCTCGCCGGTGTCGCTGATCGTCGCGCCGAGCCCCGCGACCATCGCCATCACGACCACAAACACGGCCACTACCAGCGCGATTCCGCCCGCCGTCATTCCGGTCGAGACGCGCCGCACCAAGAGGCTGCGAACGTTATATTTGAGCGGTATCGCCATTTTCAGGCCACCATGCGGAGCGCGTCCACGATATTCTGCCGCGCGGCGGTGCGCGCCGGCACCCACGCGCTAAAGAGCCCGATAAGCGCCGCGACGATTAGAGTTTCGATCAGGATCGACAGCGGCATCCTGATGTCGCTGATCGGGCCGAACGCGGGACTGCCGACCGCGAAAATCTTAAGCACCACGAACGCGGCGCCGCATCCGAGAATTCCGCCGACCAGCCCGATAATCAGCGACTCGGAAAGCAATAGGCCGAGGATCGTGTGCGAAGGAAACCCGATCGAGCGCATGACCGCAATCTCGCCGCGCCGCTCGCGAATCGACATCGCGGCGGTGTTCGCGGCGACCAGTCCAATCGTCAGGACCACAATAAAGCCCAAGATCTCGGCCAGCCGGAAAAACGTGCGGAAATTGTCCATGAAGCTTCCGATGAACGCGGCTTCAGACTCGCTGCGCGTCTCCGCCGAGGAATTGGCGAAGCCTTCATCGAGCGCCGCGATCACCTGCGGCACGTTCCCGGACTGGTCCACGCGGACCCAGAAGTTATCGACGAATCCCGGACGGCCGGCGGCTTCATCAAGGTAGTCGCGGCGGAAGATCAGAAAGTTCGGCGGTGCGCTGCCGCCATTCATGATACCCACGATATCGAGCGTGACGTTGAACGGATAAACCGTGCCGCGCAGGATGATCTGCTGCCCCTGGTGAAGATGAAAGCGCTTGGCGGTGCCAGAGCCGACCAGGCATGCAGTACGCAGGCCCTCGAATTTCTTCCACGATTCTTTGGATACGCCCCAATCGGGCCACATCGCTTCGGCGCTGTCGGGATCAACCGCGAGGTTCGGGAATTGATCGCTGACCTCGTGATAGATGCCACCGAACCAGCTCTCGGCAGTGACCGCCTCGACGTGAGGAGTCGCCGCGATTCGCTGCCGGTAGGCCTCGGGCATCGAGTAGGTCAGGCCAGCCTTGTTGTGGCACGAGATCCGGGTTGAGGACGCGGTGTCGGACAGGACTTTATTGACCACCGACGGCAGGCTGACCAGCGCCGAGAAGATAAACAGCGACACCGCGATCGAGAAGATCGTCAGGATCGTGCGGCGCTTGCTCCGCAGCAGATTTTTCAGCACCAGCGTAACGTACTTCATCACAGTGCCCGGTGTTCGATTGATTACGCCTGCGCGCCCGCTGTTTCGGTGCGCGCGGGTCCGCCCTTGCCCGGCTCGACGCCGACCAGGATGCCCTTGTCGAGGCGGTACACGGTATCGACAAAGCGCTCGGCGCGCGGGTCGTGCGTGACCATCACGATCGTGCGGCTGAACTGGCGATTGAGATCGGTGAGCAGATTCAGGATTTCCTCGGCCGATTTCGCGTCGAGGTCGCCGGTCGGCTCATCAGCCACCACGATCGTCGGATCGGTCACGAGCGCGCGCGCGATCGCGACGCGTTGCTCCTGTCCTCCCGAGAGCTGGCGCGGGTAGTGATCCATCCGATCCGCAAGTCCAACTATTCGCAGCGCCGTCTCGACGTGCTCGCGTCGTTCGGCCTTATTAAGGGGAGTCAGCAGGAGCGGCAGCTCGACGTTCTCGAACGCAGTCAGAACCGGAATCAGATTGTAGAATTGGAACACCAGTCCGATATGACGCGCACGCCAGGCGGCAAGATCGCGCTCCTTCATCCCGGTGATTTCCTCGCCTCCGACCGCGACCCGGCCGGAGGTGGCGTGATCGATTCCCGCGATCAGGTTGAGCATCGTGGTCTTGCCCGAGCCCGACGGTCCCATGATCGCGACGAAGCGGCCCTCGGGCACCTGCAGCGTAACGTCGTCGAGTGCGCGGATCTCGAATTCATCGCGCTTGTAAATCCGGGTGACGTGTTCAAGATCGATTGCGTATTTGGTGTCCATTGCTGATGCTCCCCCTGCGATATTGATCCTTATCTTCCCGATGCCGCCTGTGCGATTGGCCGAGTACGCGTGCGGCGCGCGGGCGCCATCTCGCGCTTTAGCTGCGCTCCGAGCTTGGCGAATACATCCACCCTGGCGGCGCATATCGCGCGTCCGAGCTCGACCACGATTCGCCGAAACGGGCTTTCGCCGCGGCGTTTCATTTCACCGCCAAGCCAGGTGAGCATTTCGACCACCTCGGCGTCCTCGCGGCCGGCGCGATCCAGATGATCGAGCGCGGCTTGCGGATCATGATGCGCGAAATAAATCTTCACCTGCGATTCGTCGAACACGAATACCGGCTGCGCCGGCTCGCGCAGCATCTTCAAAAACCGCGCCCGGCCTGACGGCGTGATCGCGTAGATATTGCGCCTGCGGCGGCCGTGCCGCTCCGAGCGCATCGTAACCAGCCCATCGAGCGCGAGGCGTTTGAGGGCAGGGTAGAGCGAGCCGTCGCTGACCCGGTAGAAAAATCCGATCGGATCCTGAAAGCGGCGCTTGAGATCGTAACCGGTCATCTCGGATTCCATCAGGAAGCCGAGGATCGGAAATTTTACGTCGATTCGCGGCGCGGGATCGGTTACGCCGCGCGCCCACGAAGGCATCGTCACCGCCTTGGAACTGGGCCGGGCGATTGGCTTGAAAGCTTGTGGTTGCATAACGC
>JBOHWH010000005.1:0-8470 GCA_050736695.1 Binataceae bacterium (SeqCode)
CGCAGGATCAGATCGACGAAAGCGGCTACCTTTTCTTCGAGCTGCTTTTGCTGTTCCGCCTCGCGCAGGTTCGGATTGACGCCGATGTAATGCTGACGCTCGTATTTGCCGAGATTGAGAATTTCAAACGCGCGATAGTCTTTGCCCTCAGCCTTGAGCCCCCGCTGCACGCCGATCAGCCGCTTACGGGTAGTGTGGATGGCGAATTTGCCCAAGTCGGCAACGATCCACTTCCGACCGATTTTTTCCGCGACCGCCGCAGTCGTCCCAGAGCCGCCGAAAAAGTCTGCAAGCAGATCGCCTTCATTGGAAGATAGTTCTAGGATCCTTTCCAACAGCTGTTCTGATTTTTGCGTGGGGTAATACAACTTTTCTGGATCCGTGGGGCTGGTTATCTTTTTAACGTCAGCCCACCAATTATTTATCGGCGTACCTTCCTCGCGAAGCCTCGCGTTCTCGCCTTTGACCGCGGTTCGGCCTCTCTGTTGGGTTCCTTCCGAATACTCGCGGTATTGCGGATTGTAAATCCATTTGTCGCCCCTTGAGTACCAAAAAATGTCGTCATGCTTTTTAGGCATTTCTGAGCTTGGTATGCCCCCACCACTGTACAGATATAAGATATGATTTCTGATCGCTTCTTTGCCAAATACCTCGTCGAGCATTACCCTGATGTATCCAGACACGCGGTAGTCACAATGCACGTAAATGCTGCCATTCTCGGCGAGCAAATCGCGCATCAGGATCAGCCGCTCATAGATCATTGCGATGAAGGAATCCGCGCCTTTGCCCCAGGTGTCGCGGTACGCGATCTCCTCCAGAATGCTGGGCTGCTTGGTGAAGGTGTCGTCGCCGATCTCGATGTCCATCGAGAAATCCGCGCCCACATCGAATGGCGGGTCGATATAGATCAGCTTGAGGCCGCCCTGCTTATCGATCTCCTCGCGCAGCGGGCCGTTTTTCAGCGATGAAAGGATCAGCTTGTTGTCGCCCCAAATTAGCTTGTTGGTCCAGCCCTTGAGCTGGCGGCCGCGGGCGTCGGTGGAAAAAAAGTCCGCTTGCAGAGCGGTATGCTCCGGCTTCTCGGCGCGCGGCTCGTCCACCTGCTCGATCACCTGAAACGGCAAAACGATATTGCAGACCTCGTCGGTCTTGCCGTTCCAGACCAATTCCACCTCGCGTTTGTCCTCGAACAGCAGAAAACGAAACCGGTCCGGCAGCGGCTTGCCGGCTTCGATATAGCGGACGACTTCCTGTTGTTCCTGTTCGCTCAGTCGCGGCATGAAAATCCTTTGACGATGGAGGTTTCGAGAAGGAAGTGTGTCATGGCTCTTGCGGACGAATGATAACACAGTCAGCCGGACGCCTCCACGCCCGTTCAAGTACCTCGGCGTCGGCTGCTCTCCAGGGTCGTCATTTCGAGCCTTGGGCGAGAAATCCCGAGACGCCCATGCTCGGCGCCTACGCCACATGCGGTAGGCCTCCACTCGGGATTTCTCCCCGCGGTCGAAATGACGGGCGCAAGTCTCACTGGATCCGCAGAGAATCGCTTCGTGTAGATCTTTCGCCTTCGGCTGTGGATGACAAACCTCCGGCGCTCGCGAGAAAATCCAGGACGGTCGCGGGATTCATCGCGCGCAATGTGACAAGATCGGGCGCATGGAACTCAGCCGAGAGGCTTGCTACCAGGTCATTCAGGCGCGCGATCGCAGGTTCGACGGGCGGCTATTCACCGCGGTGCGCACCACCGGCATCTATTGCCGGCCTATTTGTCCGGCGCGCGTTCCGAAGCTTGAGAATATCGTCTTCTTTCCCAGCGCCGCCGCTGCGCACGCCGCGGGATTTCGTCCGTGCCTGCGATGCCGCCCCGAATGTTCCCCCGATCTCGCAGCATCGCGCGGCACCTCAAGCTCCATCGCGCGCGCGCTTAAGCTTATCGCCGACGGCGCGCTCGACGGCGACTGCTCCCGCGTCGAGAGTCTGGCGCGCCGGCTCGGAGTCGGCCAGCGTCATCTGCGGCGCTTGTTCACAGAGCTTCTCGGCGCGTCGCCAATCGAGGTGGCGCAGACCAGGCGCGTGCTTTTCGCCAAGCAACTCATCCATGAGACGCGCATGAGCATGGTTGATATCGCGATGGCGGCGGGGTTCGGGAGCCTGCGCCGGTTCAACGCGACTTTTAGAAATCTCTATGCACGACCGCCCGGCGCGCTCCGCCGCAAGCGGTCGAAAGCGAAGGCCGAAGACCGTGCCGGTATTACCCTGACGCTGAGTTACGCTGCGCCGTATGACTGGCCGGCGATGATCGGTTTTCTGGCTGCGCGCGCGATTGCGGGAGTGGAAGTGGTTGAACCCAATCGCTACCGCAGAACGGTTGAAGTGGCCGGCCTGCGCGGCACGATTGAAGTCAGGCCGATGCGGGGACGCGACGCGCTTGCGGCATCGATTCACTTTCCCGGCGCCAAGGAATTGCCGGCGATCGTCGCGCGTATCCGGCGAGTGTTCGATCTCGGCGCCGATATCGCCACGATTTCAGCCGAGCTGTCCAAAGATCCGTGGCTGGCGCCGCTTGTCGCCGCACGGCCGGGCTTGCGCGTTGCGGGCGCCTGGGACGGCTTCGAGCTTGCAGTGCGCGCAATCCTTGGCCAGCAGATCACGGTGACCGCGGCTCGGCACCTGGCGGGCAAGCTCGCCGCCGCGTATGGAGATCCGCTGTCACCTGATAGCGGCAGTAACGATTGCGTCCGCCCGGAGTTGACGAGGATATTTCCCCGGCCCGAGATTCTCGCATCGGCGGATTTGACCAAGCTGGGAATTCCGCGGGCTCGTGCCACTGCGCTTTCGGCTCTGGCCGCCGCGGCGGCCGCGGACTCGAAGCTATTTCTTCGCTACGAAGAGCTCGACGCCGCGACCGCGCGGCTGAAGCAATTGCCCGGTATCGGCGAGTGGACCGCGCAGTATATCGCGATGCGCGCGATGCGTGAGCCGGACGCCTTTCCCGCCGCGGACATCGGCCTGCTGCGCGCGATGGGCCGATCCTCGATCGACGGCGTTCGACCTAGCCCGGCCGCGCTTCTCATCCGCGCGCAGGCGTGGCGGCCGTGGCGCGCATACGCGGCTCAGCATCTATGGACGTGGGGAGCAGCGACTTCGGATTCCGCAAAATCCGCAAGAGCAAAATACGCAGGATCGGAAAAGACCAGTCGAAGCGAGATCGTCGGGCCGGCAAACCAGATGCGCGCTTTAACCTTTTCGCAGGCTGTCCGCCGTGGCGATCCGCCGGCGCGCGATCTCGAACAGCGCGACTGCGGCCGCAACTGAGACGTTGAGCGAATCGACTCGTCCTCGCATCGGGATTGCCGCCACGTAGTCGGCGGTCTTCTTAACGATCTCGCGCACCCCCGCGCCTTCGGAGCCGACCACAATCGCGATCTTGCGCGTGGTGTCGAGTTCGTAGATCGAAGTCGTCCCCCCGGGCGCCAACGCGACGACCCAGTAGCCCGCCTGCTTCATCTGCTCCAGAGAGCGCGCAACATTGCCGCATCGCGCGATCTTCAAATGCACCCACGCACCCGCTGACGACTTGATCGCCGCCGGCGTCACTCCGACCGTGCGATCGCGCGCGAGGATCACCGCCGGCACGCCCGCGCCCTCCGCCGAGCGCATCAGCGCGCCCAAGTTGCGCGGATCGGTGACTCCATCGACCAGCACCAACGGATCGTAGCCCGCGGAGATTACTTCCTCGAATCCGGCGTAAGCGTATTCGCGAACCTCGGCGATAATTCCCTGATGCCGCGCCTCCCGCCCCGCCATCCGGACCAGCGCCGCATCCTCGACGCTCGCGATCCGACCGCCCGCGGCGCGCACGCGCTCGATTTCGGCGGCAAAGCGCCGTTCGTCACCGGCGCGGACGTGCAGCACGCGAACCGAATTCGGAGCGGCGGCGACCAGCTCACGCACCGGCTCGGCGCCGAACACGATATCGCGATCGCTCCCGGAGCGGCTGTCGCGGCGTTCGGGCGTCGCACGATCGTCGCGGCGATTTTCCCGACGATCATCACGATGATTTTCCCGCCCAACTTCGCGAGGGTCGTCCCGGCGTACATCACGGCGCAAATCGCGGCGATCGTCAGCTCCCGCCGGGTTCTGGCGGCGCTCAGGAGTTGCGCGCGGCTCGCGGGGCGGCACCGTCGCGCGCGAGTCGCCGCGCTCGAAGCGCCGGCCGCGTGAGTAAGTTTTCTTCATCGTCGCGAATCTTATCAGAGCGGCGCGCCGCTCGCGCCTGTCACACGATCGCGGCGCGAACACGGGCGGTTTCAATCGCGCTTGCCAACCTTTAGACTTGAGGCACGATTCTCCGCGCGTGCATGCCGGACGGCTTGTGTCTTGAAGCTCGCTTTTCCAAAAATCACCATCATCGACCGCTACGTTGCGCGCGAAGTCCTCGTGCCGTTCGCGATGGGCGTGGGGATCCTCACCTTCACCCTGGTCACCGGACGGCTGTTGAAGCTGACCGATATGGTGGTGAATCACGGCGTGAGCATCGGCGATGTGCTCGAACTTATCGCCTACATCATGCCGGCGTTCCTGGAGTTGACGCTCGGGATGGCGGTGCTGCTGGGCGTTCTGCTGGGCTTTGGGCGGATGTCGAACGACCAGGAGATGACGGCGGCGCGCGCCAGCGGTATCAGCCTCTACCGGCTTGCGGTGCCGGTGATGGCGGTTGCGTTTATCGTTTACCTGGTGGCGTCGTGGTTCGCGTTTTCGGTGCGGCCGTGGGCGGATTCGCGACTGCAGGATCAGCTCTACTACCTGACTCGCACCAAGGCTGCCGCCGGCCTGCGCGAAAAAATATTCAACGACGACCTGCCGCACATCATGATTTACGTGGACAAGATTTCCGACGAAGACGGCAGCCTGCATGGCGTGATGATTGCCGACTCGCGCGATCCCAAGCAGCAGAACACGATTATCGCGACGCGCGGCCTGGTGCTGCCCGACCAAAAGACCGGCGGAACCACACTCAGGCTCTTCGACGGCTCGCTGTTCGGCTCCGAGCGGGCAACCGATCAAAGCCATGTGACCAGCTTTCGGGTTTACGATTTGACTATTCGGCCCAAGGAAGGCGGAGCCTCGCTCGATCGCGACGCCGATGAGCTTTCGTACGGCGCGCTGCTCGCGCGAATCGACGCCGCGCGCGCGCACGGCAAACCCGACCACGAAGCCGAAACTGAGCTCGCCGCGAAATATATGGTGCCGATCGCTACTCTGCTGTTTGCGCTGCTGGGGATATCGCTCGGGCTCAAGCCCGCGCGCGGGGGACATTCGGAGCGCTTCGGCGTCGCGGTCGCGCTGTTCTTTTTGTACTACTCGATCATGCGCGTGGGCCGGACCCTGGCGGAGCGCGGATCGCTCAACGCGTATATTGCGATGAGCCTTCCTGATCTGGTTTTCCTGGTGTTGGCGCTGTGGCTGTTCGTTCGCGCCGCGCAGGACAAGGGCAATCAGGGACGCGGTCCCGGCGATATCCTGTGGGAATTCGTCGAGCGCTACGAGAAGCAGGCCGCATGACACTACGTCCACGCCTTTCGCCGGTGATGGACCGATTTCTCGCGGGCCAGTTCTTCGGTCCGTTTTTGGTCTGCGTCGCGGCGTTCAGCGCCGCCTACTTGCTTGGCGACATGTTTGACCGCTTCAACGATTTGATCAAATACGGCGGTCTTGGAGTGCTCGGGCTCGAATACTTCGGACTCAAAATCCCGCTGATCGTTTCGCAGATAACCCCGGTCGCCTGCCTTGCCGGCGTGCTGCTCGGATTTGCGATCCTGAACCGATCGGGAGAGGTGCTTGCCTGCCAGCAACTCGGCATCAGCCGCCTCGAGATGGCGATGCCGGTGTTGTTCGTCGCACTTCTGATTTCGATATTCAACTTCGGACTCAGCGAGACCGTGGTGCCCGCCGCAACCCGCGAAGCGACCTACCTGTACCACGTGGAACTCAAGAAGCGGCAGCTCGAAGGCATGTTCGCCGATCGGCGAATCTGGGTGCGCTTGGGCAACGGCTTCGCGTCGGCCGACGCTTACGACAAAAAAAAGCTCATGCTCAGCGGAGTCACCGTTTATAAGGTCAACAAAGATTTTCAGTTGAGCAATATCGTTCATGCAAAAAGCGCCGTATGGAAAAATAACCGCTGGGTCCCGTCGGACATCAGCACTTTCGCCGTCGCCGAGAACGGCGCCGTCACTTCCTCCGACGCGGACAAGCTTCACGTCGGGCTCAAGCCTGCCGACTTCGAAATCCTGCGCCTTGATCCCGAGGAGTTCAGCCTGTGGGAACTCAACGACTATATCGCGAGCCTCCGGTCCAAGGGGCTCGACCCGGGCGGTTATATCGTCGATCGCGATCTGAAATATGCGATGCCGATATCGTGCCTGATCATGGTCGGGCTCGGGATGGCGCTGAGTCTCGACCCGCTGCCGCGCAACCTGAGCCTCGGGCGCAGCTTCGGGTTGGCGATCGCGATCGGCTTCGGCTACTGGCTCGCGCTGGGGATCACTTCGTCGCTCGGACGCTCCGGCCTGATGGCGCCGTGGGTCGCCGCATGGCTGCCGAACACGACCTTTGCGATGATCGCGTTTTCAATCTTCCTGTTCGGCGAAGAACACTAAGCAGAAACCGCGGATTTCACAGATTCCGCAGATTGATCCTTTTCCGAAGATTAATCTTTTTCTGAATCTGTGAAATCGGCGAAATCTGAGGTTTCTTGATATGATTTGCGCGTGGCCGTGCTTGATGCGATCGTCCTGCCTGCTTTCGCGCCGCTTGAAATCGCGGGGCTCGAAATTCATCTGCTCGAGGCTGTTGCCGCGCAGCGAATCGCGCCAACTCTGATCGTTTATGCGTCGCCGGAGAAGACCGTCTCGCTCGGGCGCTATCATCTATATTCGGGCGCGGCTCAGCGCGCCGGGATTGGCGCGGCCCGGCGCTTGACCGGCGGACGCGCAATCGGCGCGGGCGACGGGTGGCTCTCGATCGCGCTGATCGTGCCGCGCGTGGGCGCGCTTCTGTCCGAACGCGACGCCGCGCTCAAACCCGACCAGGTGATGAATCGATACGTGCGCGGCCTGCTCGCCGCGCTACGCTCGCTCGGCGTAGATTGTTTCTACCCCGGACGCGACGCGATAACCTCGGACCATCGCGAGCTTGCCGCCTGCTCGTTCGAGGTCGCCGCCAGCGGCGCGATGCTGTTCGAGGCGGCGCTCGCGGTGAATCGAGGAATGGAAGAGCTCATTCACGATCTTGACCGGCTCGATCCAGCGGGCGGCGTGAGCTGTCCAATGTATGGACCGGAGAACGCGACCAATCTGGCGCGCATTCTCGGCCGCGATATCGGCTTCGCGGAAATCGCGCGCGCGATTATCGCCGGCTACGGCGGATTGGCGGACTCGGTGTGTGAGCGCACACTCGAACCCGAGGAACGCGCGCACGCCACGCGCCGCGCCGAGGGACTGACGGCCGGGCGATGGCTCCGGCTGGCCGCGAATCCGCAATCATTTAATCGCAGCAATCGAATCGCGGCGCAGCTCGGCGCGGTCGAGGTGCGGCTTGACGTGGCCGATAACTTCACAATCGAACGGCTGATGTTGACCGGCGACTTTGTCGCGAACTCGCCGGGCGTTGCGGAACTCGAGCATCGGCTCGCGGGCGCGACGCTCGATCTTCCGTCGGTCACCCGCGCGGTAATCGATACCTACGGCGGCGGACGCAATTTTATTTTGGGACTGGGCGCGCTCGACAATTTGATTCAGCTAATCGCGGAGGCCGCATGAGGCGCGCTCCAGTCGAAGATGAACGCGCAGCCGCGCTCAAGGCCGCCGAAGCGGGCGCGCAACTCGGCGCGATCGCCAAGATCGCCGGCAATCCCGCGTCTCGCCTGAGCGACGCGGCCCTGCGCGCGCTCATGCGATGCCTCGGCGCGGAGAGCAAGGCGGTTCGCCGCCACGCTGCCGGGGCGGCGGCGCTTGCCGCGGCGCACGATCCGCGGATCCTGGCGGCGCTGCACACGCTGTTGGAAAGCGTCGCGCCGCGCGCGCGATTCGGCGCGGCCTACGCGCTCGGGCTGGCACAGAGTGACACCTTCGATCTCCGCGCCGCCAATGCATTGTACGAAGCGCTCGGCGACGCCGACGGCGATGTGCGCTGGGCCGCGCACGATCTGATCATGCGTCTCGGCGCCGCCTTTCCCGCCGAGGTTCGCGCCGGATTGCTGACACTCGCCGCGCGCACCGACGCTCCTGACGCGCGCAAGATGGCGCTGTACTGCCTGCGCGATCTCACTCCGGGCGGCGATGAGGTTCTGCGCGCCGCGATCGACGCGAGCGGCGCGGACGATACCCACGTCCGGCTGGCGAGCCTCGCGATTCTCGCACGCCTGCCGGCCTACCGGCGCGAAGCGTCCGCGATCGCGGCGCGGATT
>JBOHWH010000006.1:0-56391 GCA_050736695.1 Binataceae bacterium (SeqCode)
TCTGAGGCTTGCCCCCGTCATTTCGACCGCAGGGAGAAATCCCGAGCGCGGGGCTACTGCATGTGGCGTTGGCGCGGAGCATGGACGCCTCGGGATTTCTCGCCCAAGGCTCGAAATGACGACCCCAAGGAACCGCCAACGCCGAGGTACTTATCCGGTCGAGACCGCCCACGATTATCGACAGTCTCCGTGCGGGAAGGGGTCAGGGATTAGGTCGCTTCTGCCCTGCTATCCGCGTGCTGCCGCTACTCCGGCCGTCGCGCGCTCTGTTGCGCCTGCGCGTTCCTGGCCTCGGCGGCGCAGTTCGGCGAACGCTTCGTCCACATGAGGCTTGCCCCCGTCATTTCGACCGCAGGGAGAAATCCCGAGCGCCCGGCTACTGCATGTGGCGTCGGCGCGGAGCATGGACGCCTCGGGATTTCTCGCCCAAGGCTCGAAATGACGACCCCGGGAACCGCCAACGCCGAGGTTACTTATCCTGCCGAGGCCGACCACGATTATCGACAGTCTCCGCGCGCGAAGGGGACAGGGGTCAGGTCGATACGATCAGGCGATGATCGACGCGTGATCCTCCGTTCTGCCCGAGCGGCAACTCGACGCCTTCATGCGCCAGGAGCCAGCGCTTGCGCGCAAGGCCGCCGCCATAACCGGTGAGCGTGCCGTTCGAGCCGATAACGCGATGGCACGGAATCACGATCGATATCGGATTCGAACCGTTGGTCAGACCTACCGCGCGTACTGCCGCAGGGCGGCCAATCCTCCCCGCTAGTTCGGCGTACGACACTGTGGTGCCGCACGGAATCCGCCGGAGCGCGGCCCAGACCTGACGTTGAAACTCGGTGCCTCCGGTTCGCACCGGCACCTCGTCGATCGCGTCGAGCCGGCCGGCGAAGTATTCGGCGATGCTCTCCGAAACGCCGTCCGGATTGCGCGCCGAACCGATCGCGTAGCCGGCTTCGCCATAATGGATGCGTAAGAGGCGATTCATTCGCACCTCGTACTCTTCAAAATCCGCGGCGCGCAGATTTCCGTTGTCATCGGTCGCAACAATCAGCCTTCCGATCGGCGTATCTATCCGATCGATCGTCAGTCGCAATTGGGTTCCCATGTCGCACCTCGCGCATCGCAGTTACCAATTGAAACCCCGCGCGATGGAAAAAGTGAGATTGCGCCCGAAATCTCACGATGCGCTTGCCTTGCCCGCGGCGGCGGCGGCGCGTTACAAGCGCGATTGCGAGGTGATTCTTACGATGCCCCGAATGATCGTCGAGAAAGATATTGCGGTACCGATGCGTGACGGCACGATCCTGCGCGCCGATCTCTATCGCATCGATACTCCCGAAAAGCTTCCCGTGCTGCTCAACCGCACGCCGTACAACAAATCGATGCCGATGGTGTTCGCGCTGACGCTCGACGCGTTGCGCGCCGCCGAGGCCGGCTACAACGTCCTGGTGCAGGATTGCCGCGGACGCTTCCAATCGAACGGCGTCTTCAATTGTTTCACCGATGAGGCGCGCGACGGCTACGACACGATTGAGTGGGCCGCGCGGCAGCCGTGGTCCAACGGCGAGGTCGGCACCTACGGCGCGTCGTACATGGGCGCGACGCAGTGGCTCGCCGCGACGCAGGCGCCACCATCTCTCAAAGCGATGGTCCCGTCGATTACCGCGAGCGATTATCACGACGGATGGACTTACCAGGGCGGCGCGTTCGCGCTGTTCTTCAACGTCTCGTGGACGATGGCGGCGCTCGCACCTGCCCGGCTCTTGCGCGAACGCGAATCCAATCCCGCGGTGACACCGGAGTTGATTCGCACCGTCGGATCGCTCGACACGATGCTCGAGGCGATGACGCATCGCCCACTCTGCGAGTTCCCGATGTTCCGCGCCGGCGCGCCGTACTTTTTCGACTGGCTGAAGCATCCCGCGTACGACGATTACTGGCGCGCGCTCTCGATCGAAGAGCATCACGCGAAGATAAATGTTCCGGCGCTGAATATCGGCGGATGGTACGACATCTTTCAGGGCGGCACGATTCGCAACTACCTTGGGATGCGCTCGAAGGGCGCGACTGATACGGCGCGCGCCGGACAGCGCCTTGTGATCGGGCCGTGGAATCATGCGGTGCCGTTCGCGAATCTGGTTGGCACGGTGGATTTCGGTTATCAGACCGGCGGCGTCTCGGCGGATATCGACGGACAGCAACTGCGCTTCTTCGATCGCCATCTGAAGGGCAAAGGCGTTTCCGAAGCGTCGAAGGTGCGGCTGTTCGTGATGGGAATAAATCAGTGGCGCGACGAAAGCGAATGGCCGATTCCCGGAACCGAGTTTCGCCGCTACTACCTGCATAGCCGGGGCCGCGCAAACTCCGCCGCGGGCGACGGCGCGCTCTCGACCGGCGCGCCGGGCAACGAGTCCTCCGATTCGTTTCTGTACAATCCTCTCGATCCGGTGCCGACCGCGGGCGGTGGGCTGTGCTGTTATCCCGCGGCACTGTCGGGCGGCGCATTCGATCAAGCGGCGCTCGAAACTCGCTCCGACGTGCTGGTCTATTCGACCGAACCGCTCGCCGAGGATATGGAAGTGACGGGACCGATCGCGCTCACGCTGTATGCGTCGTCGTCGGCGCCGGATACCGACTTCACCGCGAAGCTGGTCGATGTCGGGCCGTGCGGGATGGCGAAGAATCTGACCGACGGAATTCTCCGCGCGCGTTTCCGCGAATCGCAATCCGACGCAAACCTGCTCACACCCGGCAAAGTCGCGGAATTCAAAATCGACATGTGGAGCACCGCCAACGTGTTCAAAGCGGAGCATCGCATCCGGCTCGAAGTCAGCTCCTCGAACTATCCGCGCTTCGATCCGAATCCCAATACCGGCCACGATCTCTTCGCCGATGCCGAGGTCCGCCCCGCGATGCAAACCGTCATGCACGATCGCAGCTTCGCCTCGCACCTGACGCTGCCGATCGTTCCCGCGCGCAAGTAGACGACGAGGAAGACATCCACAGATTTCACAGATTGACACAGATTAAGAGCAACGAAGTGACTGCATCTCTGCGCGGGTCTCTTCTTCTCTGATAATCAGTGAAATCTGTGTAATCTGTGGATGGTCTTTTTTCCAAATTCGTTGATCGAGGTGATAATGCCTAAACCGTTCGCTAGTGCCCGGGTGATCGAATGGAAAGAGGCGTGGGAGTCGCGCGAGGTGGAACCCGTCGTTGCGATGTATGCAGAATCGGCCAAGCACGCCAGTGGGATGGTCGCGTCGCTGTGGCCGGAGCTCGGGCGCAATGTTCTTCATGGCCGCGACGAGATTCGCGCCTACGCCGTTCGCGGTATCCAGCGGCTGACGACGATGCGCTTCGAGTTATTGACCGTCACAGAATCGGGCGGCCGCGCGGCGGTCGAGTACCATCGCCATTCCAATCTCGACCCCGCGAATCCGAAGCACGTGCTGGAACTGATCGAATGGGAACCGGGCGGCCTGATATCGTCGGTTCGAGTCTTTCATTTCTAATCCGCGCGGATGCGCCCAAAACAATTCACAGATTCAACAGATTTCACCGATTAAGAATTTCGGATCAAAGTTCCCCTTTCCGTGCGGGAAGGGGATAGGGGTTGGACGAATCATTTCTGATAGTCGGTGAGATCTGTGTAATCTGTGGATTGTCTTTTCTCGCCTCGGCCTGCGAGAATCGCCGCATCTCCGATGAAGCTATCCACGCGCCTGTTCGAGACTACCTACCGCTTCGATTCGGTCCGCGAGGTTCTTGCGCGCGCCAATGAAGCGCGCTCCGGCGACGATCTGGCGGGACTTTCGGCGCGCTCGGAGCGTGAGCGTGTCGCGGCCAAGATGGTGCTGGCCAATCTGACGCTAGGCGATCTGCGCAACCATCCGGTTGTCCCCTACGAGCGCGACGAAGTCACGCGCATAATCGACGACAGTCTCGATCGCGCCGAGTTCAATCGCCGCAAAAACCTTACGGCCGGCGAGTTGCGCGAGTGGCTCCTCGATGACGCGACGACCGGTGAGGATATCGCGCGCGCCGGAAGCGGCTTCACCGGCGAGATTGCCGCCGCCGTGGCGAAGCTGTCGTCGAACCTCGATTGCATCACGATTGCCGCCAAGGTTCGCGTCGTCACCCGCGCACGCACCACGCTCGGCCTGCGCGGACGGCTTTCGACGCGGCTCCAGCCCAATCATCCGCGCGATAATCTCAGCGGCATCGCGGGCGCGATCTACGAGGGGCTTTCCTACGGCGCCGGCGACGCGCTGATCGGAATCAATCCGTGCATCGACGAGCCGGACAATATTCGCCGCCTGCTCGATCTCACCGCCGATATAATCGCGCGCACCGGCGTTCCCGCGCAGAACTGCGTGCTCGGGCATATCACGACCCAGATGCGCGCACTCGCGGCGGGCGCGCCGCTCGATATTCTTTTTCAGAGCCTGGCCGGAACCGAAAAAGCCAACACCGGATTTGGAATCACGCTTGCCATGCTCGACGAAGGCGCCGCCGCGGTGCGCGAGTGCGGCGCGCTCAAGGCTCCCAACCTGACTTATTTCGAAACCGGACAGGGTTCCGAGCTTTCCGCCGATGCGCATGAAGATGCCGACCAGGTGACGCTCGAGGCGCGATGCTACGGACTTGCGCGCCGCTACGCTCCGCTGCTGGTCAACACGGTGGTCGGATTCATCGGACCCGAATATCTCTACGACGCAAAACAGATCGCGCGCGCCGGGCTGGAGGACCATCTGATGGGCAAGCTTCTCGGTGTGCCGCACGGCGCGGACGCCTGCTACACCAATCATGCGCGCGCCGACCAGAATGATTGCGAAAGCCTTGCGGTGCTGCTCGCCGCGGCGGGATGCAACTACTTCATGGCGGTGCCGATGGGCGACGACGTGATGCTTTCGTATCAGAGCACGAGCTATCACGACGCGGCGGCGCTGCGTCAGGTGCTGAATCTCAGGCCCGCGCCGGAGTTCGAGCGCTGGTGCGAGAAGCGCGGAATCCTGTTTGGCGGACGTCTTACCAGACGCGCCGGAGATCCGGCGCTGGTGATCCGGCGCTGGTGACGGCGAAGCGGCGAGCCTCGTAACGTGGCGCGCAAGAAAGTCGACGGGAAAATCTTTGCACCGGATTTTGCCGCGATGCGCCGCGCAACGCCCGCGCGCCTCGGTGCAGGCCGCGCGGGTCCGCGCTACACCACGGCCGCGATGCTCTCGTTCCTGGCGGATCATGCGCGCGCAGTGGACGCGGTCCGAAGCGAAGTGCCGCGCGATTGGCCCGCGCGTAACGCGATGGCGGAGCTATCCACTCGCGCGCGCGACCGCGAGACCTATCTGCTCCGGCCCGAGCTGGGCCGCATGCTTGCCGAGGCCGACGCCGAGCGTCTTGCGCAGCGCTACGCGCGCCGTGCGCGAACCTCGGCGGCCGAGCGCGCGAAACCCTCGCTCGTGATTCTGGCCGGCGACGGACTCTCCTCGGCCGCGGTGCAGGCGCATGCGGCGGCGATCGTGCGCGCGCTCAGGGTGAAACTCGCCGCGCGCTTTCGCGTCGTCGGGACATTCTTCATCCGCAACGCGCGCGTGCGCGTCGAGGATCACGTTGGAGAGATTCTGCGTCCCGATCTGGTCTGCATGATTATCGGCGAGCGCCCCGGCCTCGCGACCGCCGAGAGCCTGAGCGCGTACGTGATTTGGCGTCCGCGGCTCGCCTCGCTCGAACCCGATCGGACAGTGATCTCGAATATCCATCCAGGCGGATTGGGGCTTGCCGCGGCGGTAAAAAAAATCGCGCGCCTGTGCGCCGACGCAGCCGCGTATCAAGCAACTGGCGCCGCACTCGCCGCGCGCCTAGGTCGTTGACGATGCGGCTCTGGTCCAATCGCTCCGTACGAATTAGGCTTGTGACTGAAGGGGTTGATGCCAAGGGGTTGATACAATGTCCGATCACGACGCCGTGCTGAGCGCAAACCGCGCCTTCTATGCCGCGTTCGAAAGCCTCGACTCCGAACAGATGGAGGAGCTGTGGCTACGCGACCAGCGGATCGTTTGTATCCATCCGGGATGGCGCAAGCTTTCGGGATGGGGCCCGATCATGGCTAGCTGGGAGCGAATTTTCGATAGCGCGTTCGAAATGAAATTCCAGCTCGGCGAACTCGACGTGATGATCAGCGGCGACCTCGCGGTGATCGTCGTCGAAGAGGAGTTGACCCAGCGCGGCTACGACGGTGTGTCGCGCTCGCAGGTTCTCGCAACCAACGTTTTCGAGCGCCGCGGCGACAAGTGGTTCATGATCCTGCATCACGGCTCGCCAGTGCTAGCGCCGCCCAGCGACGAACCTCCGCTGCAATAGGGCAGCATAAAAAATGAGTCAAAAAACCCTCTCCCTGACCCGGGAGAGTGAATAATAAAGACCAAGAGAGAAATGAAATGCTGAAACGAGTCGACCGGGTTCAAATTGCGGTTGCCGATCTTGAGGCTGCTGAAAGGACTGCTGCCGAGGTTCTTGGTGCGGAGCCGTTGACGCCGCGACGAAGCGGCGCCGCTTGTTGCGCGACGCTTGACGATGCAGGCCGGGACCAGCCTGATCGAGTTCCTCGCGCCAATTGGAGCGGGACCGGTCAAGGAATTTGTCGATCGATGGACCAGCGGACTGTTCGGCGTTGGATTCTCGGTCGAAGACCTTGAAGCCGCCGCTAAGATGCTTGATCGGCAACGCGTGAAGTTCAAGCACGCTTCCGGGCAGCTCTATCTCGATCCGGCTGCGACCTTCGGGATGCGCGTGGTGCTGAGCACGCATCACGAACGCGCCCCGGTCGGAGCAATCAAGTGGATCTATGAAACGACCAACGTAGTTGGCGACTGGTGCGCGGCGTCGGAGCGCTACGCCAGGTTGTTCGGACTCAACTCGTCGATCTTCGTTCCGATCGAGAGCAACGACTTCGGCTACACCGGCACGCTTACGATGTTCGATGCGCCGGCGCGGCTCGATCGAGTTGAGATCTCGCAGATTACCAATCCCGACAGCGCGATGGGCCGGTTTCATCAGCGTCGCGGCGACTCGTTGTATATGTTCTTCGTTGAGACCGACGATGTCGCCGGCATCGCCAAACGAATCGAGGCGCGCGGCGTGAAAGCCAACATATGGCGCCGCGATCAAGCGGGCGCCGCCGAGCTGTTTATCCATCCGAGCCAGTTCATGGGCGTGCTCGTAGGAGTCAGCCGCACCGATCACGCGTGGACCTGGTCGGGCGACGCCGACCGCGCCCGCCGCGCCGCCCAATCGCGCGCTCTTTAAGTAGATCGTATGTTCGCGGTCTCATAGTTGTGCTATCCTTACCAGTGGTAAGGATGCATGGCGAAAGTACGCACAGAGACTGCTTCTACCCTTACGAGCAAGGGCCAGACCACGATTCCTCAGGAGATTCGCAAGCGCCTGAAGCTTCGGCCCGGCGATCGCATTCTCTATCGGGTGGCGCGCGACGGGCAGGTAATCCTGACTCCGAGGAAGAAGGGCGATATCAAGCGCCTCTATGGCCTGCTTGCCCCCGCAAAGCGACGAGTGACTGTCGAAGAGATGAACGACTCGATCGCTGAAGCAGTCTGTCAGCGAGTGCTCCGTCATTGAAAGGGCTCGATACGAATCTACTGGTGCGGTACCTGGTCCACGACGATCCCACTCAGGCGGCTATCGCGCGCCGCTTCATAGTGGAGCACTGCACGGCATTGGATCCCGGATTCGTAAACCGGATCGTGATTTGTGAACTCGTTTGGGTGCTGGAAAGAGGCTATCGGCTCGATCGGAATCAGATCGCGGATGCGCTGGACGAGCTACTTGACGCCGAGCAACTTCTGATCGAGGACGAAGATAATCTTCGAACCGCTGTCACTCACTATCGCGCAGGCTCGGACCTGGCGGACAGTATGCTGGCGGCGCTAAACCTGCGTGCCGGTTGCGACTATACCGCGACGTTCGACAAGAAAGCGGGGCGACTCGGCGGCTTCCGTTTACTTCGTTGAATCGCGCGCCGCGTTTCTGAGCGACGGAATCGCAAAAAAAGCGGACGGTTTGAAGACCGCCCGCTTTCATCTTTGTTAGCGCGCGACGCCTATTTCGTTTCGCGCATTGCGTCGATCAATATCTTCGCCAATTCGGGACGAGTGAACTCGGGCGGCGGCGCCTGGCCCGCGCGCAGCATCTCACGGACTTTGGTGCCTGAGAGGATCAACCGATCGTCGTCGGTATGCGGGCAGGTCTTGAACGACGCCATCGAGTTGCACTTCTTGCAGTAAAAGCTGTTCTCGAAAGTGAGCGGCGTGATGCCCATTTCGGACGGCTCGAAACGCGAAAAAATCTTCTGCGCGTCGTAGGTGCCGTAGTATTTGCCGACGCCGGCATGATCGCGCCCCACGATGAAGTGGGTGCATCCATAGTTGCGCCGGATGATCGCGTGCAAAATCGCCTCGCGCGGTCCCCCGTAACGCATATGCGCCGGCATCACCGACAGCATCGCGCGATCCTTCGGATAGTACAGTTCGAGCAGAACCTTGTAGGTCTCCATTCGTACCGCCGCCGGCACGTCGTCGCCCTTGGTCTCGCCGACCAGCGGATGCATCAGCAGCCCGTCGCATACTTCGAGCGCCGACTTCTGGATGTACTCGTGCGCGCGATGGGTCGGGTTGCGGGTCTGGAACGCGACGATTTTTTTCCATCCGCGCTCGCGAAACGCGGCTCGCGTCTGACGCGGCTCGAGCCGATATTCCATGAAGGTGCGGCCGGGGATGTCGTCGATAAGAATCACGCGGCCAGCCAGACAGTACGGCGGCATCGAGGTGACATTCTTTGCGCCCGGATGCGCATCCTCGGCCGTGCCGAAGATCGCCTCGGCCTCGCGCTTGCGATCGACCTTGTAAATTTCAGTGAGCTTCAGGATCGCCAGGCGCTGTCCGGATTCGGTCTGGAGCGCGATATCGGAGCCGATCTTGAGCGCGCGCGCGGCCGCCTCTTCCGCCGCGAGCGTGATCGGAATCGACCACGGCGTCCCCGATGCGAGCCGCAACTCGTCGCGCGAGCGGGTGTAGTCCGCCTCGCCCATAAATCCGGTGAGCGGAGAAAACGCACCCGAGGCCAGCATCTCGAGGTCCGAGATGTCGCGCGCCGTGAGCGTCACGGCCGGAAGCGATGCGGCGTGAGTCTTGAGCGTAGCGCGCTCGGCCGCGGGAGCTTTCAGATCGACCAGTTCGCCGCCGCCGTGGGCCGTGATCGCGTCGTCATGCACGCTCATCGCGATCCTCCTGCCGAGACTTTCTGCGCGGCGCTCCCGGTCGCGGAATGTTGCGGGATAAAGCTCTTTTCCTCGAGAGTCGCGAGCAGCTTCGTGAGGCTATGCTCGGCCTTTTCGGCGCTGCTGTCGATAACCAGCTCCGGAGTGATCGGCTCTTCGTATGGATCAGAAACGCCCGTGAATGATTTAATCTCACCAGCCAATGCCTTCTTGTAAAGACCCTTCACGTCGCGCTCGACCAGAGTATCGAGCGGGCACTTCATGAAGACCTCGAAGAAGCGGCCGTGTAGCTTGCGCACTTCATCGCGTACGTCGCGATAGGGCGAGATGGCCGCCGAGATCGCGATTACTCCGTTGCGCGCGAGCAGATTGCAGACGTAGCCGATGCGCCTGATGTTGATGTCGCGGTCCTCTTTCGAAAAGCCGAGACCCTTCGAAAGATTGGTGCGAACCTCGTCGCCATCCAGAATCTCGACGCGATGACCACGGCGGCGTAGTTCATTCGCAGCCAGGTTTGCGAGCGTTGATTTTCCAGCCCCGGATAGTCCGGTAAACCATAGGGTAAAGCCCTGATTCATGATGCTTCTTATGGACGCTCCTGAAATAGATTACTTGGTAGGTCCGTTAAGTTATCTAATTTTCGCCGGGGACTCAAGCGGATTGACGCTTAGGAACCGTGCGATCGAAATACCTGAATTATTCTTGGAAATCAGGTATTTCAATGCCCGACGCCGAAACCAATCAACGGCCAGTAAAAGTGGATCATCAGGTTCAGCCCGATCCATGCGCTCAGGATCATCAGCAACCCCGGCACCACAAGCTCGCGGGTGCGCAGGTAACCGCCGGAGTACGCGAGCGCGTTCGCGGGAGTTCCGACCGGCAAGATGAACGTCAGGCCGGCGGGGATTGCGATGACCAGCGACATCGCGCGCGCGTCGATTCCGGAATGCGCGGCGAGGCCGAGGCCGACGGGGAGCAGCGCGGCGACGACCGCCGAATGACTCAGCAGCTCGCCCAAGAGTTCGGCGCCGAGCGCGAGAATCGCCAGCACGACGACGGCGGAGCCGACGCCGCCGAGCGTTTCCCGCGCCAGGTAGGCGGCGGCGCCGGTATGCTGCAGCGCGGCACCCAGCGCGATCGCGCCGCCGTACATCAGAACGATTCCCCAATTCACATATTCTTCGACCTCGCGCCAACTGAGCAGGCCCATCGCGAACAGCCCGACCACGGCCAGAATCGCAATCGCGGCGTATCCGTATTCCTGGCTGGCCGCCATCCACGCGACGACGGTGACGGCGAGAACGATCGCGACGCCGATCTCCTCGAAGGTCATGCGGCCGAGTTCGCCGGCGCGCTGCTTCAGTTCCTGCGCGCTGCGCTCGACGGAAGTCAGGTCGGAGGGAAAATAATGTCCGAGCACGATCCAACCCGCGATCAGCAGTGCGATAACCAGCGGAATCGTCGCGGCGCTCCAATGCAGGAATGAAATCGTCTGACCGGCCGCCTCGGAAAGAATTCCCAGCGCGAGCATCGCGCGCGCGCCACCGAGCAGAGTTGCAATTCCGCCGATATTGGTTCCCCAGGCCATCGCGAGGAACAGCGCGGTCGCATAGCGCGAGCGCCCGGGCACCAGGTTCATCGTGTCGGTCAAGTCAAGCACGATCGGAAAGACGATCGCGGCGACGGCATGCTCCGGAATGACGAACGACATCAGCGCGGAGAGCAGATAAACCGATCCAACCAGAGAGCGCGGCGTGCGTCCGAAGCGGGCGAAGACGGTGAGCGCGACGCGGCGGCCGAGTCCGCGATGGTTTACGGCGGCGGCGAGCATGAACGCCGCCAGGATGAAAAACATCGCTTCGTTTCCGAACAGCGCGTATGCCTGCCGCTGCGGCATCACGCCCGAGAGTCCCAGCAGAACGATCACGAGCAAGCTGGTGACCATCAGGGGAAGCGCGCCGGTAATCCAGTAGAGACAGGCCAGCGCGAACACCGCGATCGCGCGTTCCGCGGCAACGCTTAAGCCGGCAGGCGGCGCCGCGCGCATCAGGACGACGAACACGATTGCGCCGGCGATAAGGATAATCGTGCGCAGGCTTCGCGACAGGATCACCAGGGCGATCGGCCGCGTATCGACGACGACTTCTTCGAGCTCGTGCGCACGCGCGGCGCGGTTATCAGAATCGGTGGTCACAGGTGCGAGGAATCGAATGACGCGCGCACGCGGCGGACTCGCAGCCGCCTGCGCAAACGCGCAAGCGAGCGCGTGGCGAGCGCGCCGAGCCGGTTTCGCGACAGTTGATGAATTAGCGATTGAAGCTGCGGAGCGTCGCTGACCAGGTAGCGCGCATCGAGCGGCGTAAGCGAGCTGGAAATATCGCGCATCCAGTTAAGGCTCAGTCCCGCGCGGGTGGCGGCCTCGAACGATGCGGCGCACAGCGCAACCGCGTCATCGAGCGAGTGCTCATCGGCATCGCGCGGAGCGAGCGTTCCGAATGTCGGCATGACTCCGGCGGCGATCAGCTCCATCGCGGTGGCTTGCAGAGCCGCCTGCGGCGCAAGATCGATCAACAGGTCCGACCACACCGCGCCGCTTGGAAAAATTTTCGCCGCGTGGCGGAGCGCCTTCAAGTACCGCTCGCGGCCGTAGAACCGCGCGCGCCCCGGGAAATACCGAAGCATCGCCGCCTCGCTTGGCGCCTCGAGGTTGAAGCAGATCACGTCAACCCCCTCGGCGTACGCGAGATCGATCGCGCGCAAATCGGCCGGGGGATGCATCGTGACCGCGACGATCGTATCGAAGTAGCGATGAATTGCTTCGAGGTACGGCCGCAGGATTGCGAAACCGGCGTCGGTGCCGGGAAAATATCCGAGCACGAACTGCACGAACTCGGCGTCGCCGTCGTCGAACGCGCCGCGCACCGCCTCAACGACTTCATCGGCCGGCCAGACCTCGCCCGCATGCTCGGTCAGCTCGCGGCCCTGGCAGAGCGCGCAAGTCTTTCCCGCCGCACCGATACCGCATCCGCCGCCGAGCGCGACAGTCACCCACGTCGAATGCATCGCGGCGATCGCGCCGAGCTCAATCCCGCGTGCATTGCGCCGCGCGCCGAAGGGCGGCGACTGAGCAAAGCGCACGGCGATCTCGGTCGAGCCGCCGCGAATCACGCTTGGGCTCTGGACGATCGCAAGCGGCGAAGATGAATTAATTCGCGCGCGCGCCCATACGTCGTCGTCGATCAAAACTTCGACGGTCGGAGCGCTGTGGCCACCGGCGGATGGAGCAATGCCGTAGAGTTCGAGCGCGAGCTTCAGACGCGCGGGATTGGCGCTCTCAGACGGCACGGGATTTCCTGACGATGGATTTTCGGCTGTGGGATTTTCGCGCGCGGGGCTTCGATGCTCGCGCGCCGCCGAGTTGCCGCGCCGCCGCGAGGTTCAGATGAATCGCCAATGCGGCGGGCGACGAATATATTTCAGACGCGCCCGCGGTGACTAACCGGTCGCGCGCCGGCCGATCGGCCGCGACTCCGACAAAGCGGATTCGTGCGCGCCGAGCGGCATGCAGATCGTCCTCGCGATCTCCGACGAAGATCGCGTCGCGCGCGCGGACTCCGGCGATCTCGAGGCCGCGCTTGAGCGTCGCGGGGGAGGGCTTAAGCGCAAGGTTCGAGTCGCGTCCGACGACGAAGCCAACCGTCTCGGCGACGCGATAGCGGCTGAGCCATCGCATGACAGTGACCGACGAGTTCGAGGTCACGATTCCGATGCGGAGTTTCAGCGCCGCGATCGCGCGAAGCAAATCGCACGCGCCCGCTAGCGGCTTTGCGCGATCGACACCGGCGAGCTCGAATTGTTCGATCAGAAGAGCGACGCGCGCGAGTGCCGCCGCCCCGCCCGCGCGGGCGGCGGGAGTGCGTTCCAGATACGCGCGGTAATCTTCGTACATCGCAAGCGCGCGCAACGGAACCTTCTGTGTGATTCCGCGCGGCGCATGCGCGCGTTCGAGGATTTTGCGGACCTCCGCTCGCAGCGTCGGCCAATCGACCTCCGGATCCAGTCGCGCGAGCGTGCTATCGAAGTCAAAGAGCCACAGCGGCGGGTGCGCGGCGATAGTCATGCCGGCGCGCTCGCGCATGCGCAGTTGGGGTCTCGTACCGGCTCATGTGTGCGCGAATTGTAGCCGTCAAACTCGATCATCGCGGCGCGCGGGGCGGCGTCGTATGCGGCAAGAAGCTTGAAAACTTCCGCGGTCGCCGCCATCGTGACGAAACCGCAGCCGGTCGAGAGTTCTCCAAATGGTTGCGCCAGCAGATCGGCGGCGCAAATCGCGCACGGCGGCGGCACGGGAAAGACTCCGATACGCGGCGGCGAATCGAGCCGCGCGATCACGCTCGGGATGCGGACGAAGCTGGTGCATAACGCGTGCGTCGAAGATTGAGAGCCGGAGCCGCTGACAATCGCGAACACGAGATCGGGCGCGCCGTGCGACGAATCGTCGGGCGCGAATCTGGCGACGGCGGAATCGGGATTGAGCGAGCGCATCGCGGCGGCGAGCTTATCGAAGTCGGCGCAACGATCGGCAAGCGCGAGCTCGATTCGTCCGACCCCAGCGCCGACCAGGTAAGCGAGCGCGGGTTCGAGGTCGCTATACGCGGCGGCGATTACTATCCGCGCGGCAAGGACGCGCTGCTGCGCGCGGCCGCCCACGCGAGGCACAATTATCTGCCGGCTGTAGCGATCGATTTGCGCGTTGGTTAGAGGCATTGGAGAGGTCGCCAGATTCGCTGAATTGCGTGGCGATACGCCGCGCGGCGCCGGTGCAATCCGCAGACTACACAGATTATTGGGGATACAGAACCGCCGCGACGCCGTGCGGGTGACCCAGTGATTTGCCTGCGGATAATCCACGCACTCAGTTTTCCACAGATTGCGCGCGCGCATAAGGCTGAACAGTTCAGCCATGAACAAATCTGGCAAAAGACCTGGCGAGCGTTAGGCGGCGCGCGGCGGGAGCGGCACCCTCACTCGCGCGTCACCCGTCCCGGTCGCACAAAAGAAGCGTGCACGAGGCTTATTCGATCACGTTTTTCTCGATGGTTTCTACGGCTACACCGCTTGAGCGGAGCCATACGATTGCGCGTTCGATTTGGTCGCGGGTGCCCTCGAACTCGAGGGCTACGAGGCCCATCTCCTCGGAGACACTGGCGCCGCGGATGTTGAAAATCAGGTCGAACTTCTTCACCAGGTGGTAAAGGATCGGCTCCTTGATCAGTGTGCGCGGGTAGCTCAAGTAGTAGCGCTCGTGGACGCGTTCCATTTAGCGATCACCTGCGGAGCGCTTGCGATGCCACTCCTGCCATCCGATCCACAAATTGGTCGATAGATACTTGTCGCCGAAGTCGGGAAAGATCGTGACCACGCATCCTTCGCGGATCGATTGCGCGACCTTGATCGCCGCGATCATCGCGGCGCCCGACGATTGCCCGACCAGGATCCCTTCGTCGTGGCCGAGCGTGTACACCATGTCGTAGGCTTCCTCGGTGCTGACCGCGATTTTCGAGTCGAGCTCGTTTTCATGGTAGATGCCGGGGACGATCGACGACGCCATATGCTTGAGGCCCTCGAGCCCGTGCATCGCGTCGTCCGGCTCAACCCCAATTACCTGCACGCGAGGATTGACCGACTTGAGATAGCGCCCGGTGCCCATCACGGTACCGCCGGTGCCCATCGCCGCGACGAAGTGCGTCACCTGGCCGCCCGTCTGATGCCAGATTTCGGGGCCGGTGGTTTCGAAGTGGGCCAGCGCGTTGGCTTCGTTGTTGTACTGATCGGGTTTGAAGTACTTGCCGGGGTTTTGCTCGATCAGCTTGCGGCACAGCAGGATCGCGCCGTCGGAGGATTCCATCGCGTCCGAGAAGATGACTTTCGCGCCGTATGCCTCAATGATCTTTTTGCGCTCGCGGCTGACATTTTCCGCCATCACCAGCTCGACCGGATAACCGACCGCCGCGCCGACCATCGCAAGCGCGATTCCGGTGTTGCCGGAAGTCGAATCGATGATGGTCTTACCGGGACGCAAGCTGCCGTCGGCAAGCCCGACTTCGATCATCTTGCGCGCGGCGCGATCTTTCACCGAGCCGCCGGGATTGAAGCCCTCGAGCTTGGCGAAGATCCGCACCCTGGGCGTATTCGTGCCGCCGCCCGGCCGCGTGATCTCGAGCATCGGCGTGTTGCCGATCAGTTCGAGCACGCTGTTCGCGCGCGCGATCGGCACCACTTCGTGCTCGAGATCGGGCCTCGCGCTAGCGTCCGCCCGCGATCGCCGGGACGATTGAAATGTCGTCGCCATCCTTGACCTTGGAATTGAGTGAATCGAGGAAGCGGATGTCGTCGCCGTTCAAATAGATATTGACGAAGCGGCGGATCTCGCCTTTGTCGTCGAGCAGCCGCTCGCGCATCCCGGGATGGCGTTTTTCGAGATCTTCGAGCACCAGGCGGATTGATGCGCCGTCGGCCGGGACTTCATCGACCCCGGCGGTGAAACGCCGAAGCGGGGTTGGGACTCTGACCCTTACTGGCATGTGATGCTTTCTACCTCCGTACTTGGATCTTGATGCTTATGCCGGGCGCGCCGCGCAGACAAGCCGTGGTCGCGAGAGGATGCTGTCTCAAGCCGCGCCCGCGGCGGCGCGTTTGGCGTTTCCGAGCCGCTCGAACAGCGCGTCGAATTCGTTCAGGCGCGCGTCGATTACCATTGGCTTTTCGATCGATCCGGCCACCGCCTCGAGCGTCTTGTAGCCGTTGCCGGTGATCGAGACGACTGTAATCTCGTCGGGCTTGATGCGGCCCTGGCGTGCGAGCTTGATCGCGACGGCGAGCGTGGTGCCGCCCGCGGGTTCGGCGAAAATGCCCTCCGTGCGCGCGAGCAACTTGATCCCTTCGATAATCTCGGGGTCGGTTGCCGATTCGCCCCATCCGCCCGATTCGCGCACCGCGCGCAGGACGTAAAAGCCGTCGGCGGGATTTCCGATCGCGATCGATTTCGCAATTGTGTCGGGCTTGACCGGCGTGATCAGGTCGGTGCCTTTGTGCAGCGCATGGATCACCGGCGCGGAGCCGGTCGCTTGCGCGGAAAAAATCTTGAATACGTCGCTCTTGATGAGGCCGACCTCCTTCAGTTCCTTAAACGCTTTGGCGACTTTCGGCAGGATCGTGCCGCCGGCGGTCGGGACGACGATATTGTCGGGCAGCTTCCATCCGAGCTGTTCGGCGATCTCAAAGCCAAAGGTCTTGGCGCCTTCGGTGTAGTAAGGGCGCAGATTGATATTGACGAAAGCCCATCCGTACTTGTCCGCGATCTCGCTGCATAGCCGGTTTACGTCGTCGTAGTTGCCGCGGATCGTGATCACCTGCGCGCCGTAGATCGTCGAGCCGACGATTTTTCCCGACTCGACATTTTCGGGCATGAAGATGTAGCACTTTAGGCCCGCGCGCGCCGCGTGCGCGGCGACTGCCGTCGCGAGGTTCCCGGTCGAGGCGCACGACACGGTGGTAAAGCCGAACTCAATCGCCTTGGTGATCGCAACCGAGACCACGCGGTCTTTGTACGAGAGCGTCGGATGATTGACGGTGTCATCTTTGACGTAAAGGTGATGCAGTCCGAGCTCGGCGCCGAGGCGTTTACAATGCACCAGCGGAGTGAAGCCGGAATGCGGTCCGATTGCGGGCTCGCTATCTACAGGAAGCAACTCGCGATAGCGCCACAGGTTATGCGGCCGCGACTCGATTTTCGCGCGCGAGATCGACGCGCGAATTTTCGCGTAGTCGTAGGTGACCTCGAGCGGGCCGAAGCAGGTCTCGCAGACGTGCAGCGGCGCGATCGGATATTCCTGCCCGCACTCCTTGCATTTCAGATTGGTGATGAAGCTCATGGTCTCCTCATTGATGGGCGGTCTCGGCGGCGGCCGCTTTTTCGCGTCGCGCGGCACCGCATCCGCATCCTTCACGTGCCGCCACGGCGGTCGTCCGAAAGCGGGCGGCAATGGTGGCGTCATAGTTCAAAATTTTTCCCGCAAGCCGCGGTCTTGTGGCGCGCAGATAACAGAGCGCCTCGGCCGCCTGAATTTCCCCGATCGCTCCTGCCACAGGCCCGATAATTCCCGCATCGCGGCACGATGCGATTTCACCTTGGTCCGGCGGCGACTCGAAGAGGCATCGCAGGCACGCCGAGCGGCCCGGCAGAATCGTCATCGCCTGTCCCGTCATCCCGAGAACGCCGCCATAGACGAACGGGCGATCGGCTGCGAGGGCAATATCGTTGATCAGAAACTTGACCGCGGGATCATCGGTCGCATCGATTATGAAATCGTGCGCAGAGGCGAGCACGCTGCCGTTCGCGGCGTCGAACGCGATTGCGTGCAGCGCTATCTCGACGCGTGGAAATGATTCGCGCAATCGGCGCGCGGCGGCTTCGACCTTGGGCACGCCGAGATCTTCATCTCGATAGATCACCTGACGCGCGAGGTTTGAGAGCTCGACCGGATCCGGATCGACGAGCGTGATACTTGCGCCGCCCGCGCGTGCGAGCGCCCATGCGGCAGGCGCGCCCAATCCGCCGGCTCCGATAATCAGTATGCGTCGCTCAGACAAAATGTTTCCCGTGTGCCCACGGCTTCCGAGTGGGTAACGAACGAGCCGACGATAGGGGTCAAAACAAAAAACCCTCTTCCTGCAAATAAGGACGAGGGTTCTGGAACTCTCGCCTTATCTTCCAAGAACCTTCGTGAAGAAGGGTCTTGCAGGAGTTAGCACCAGTCCTTGTGGAACCGGTTGCTGCGGCATCGTCGGGCCAGTCCCTCCGCCGCTCTCGATAAGGCCGTAAATGGCTTGCTCAGAATTATACGAGGGTGGGATTGCTGTCAAACGCCCGACCACCCGGTCAGGCGCGATTTTCCGTGCAATCGTGGAGTCTAGTGCGCCTTTTCGATTGAAATAGCGTAATGCGATATGTAGCCTGCGCGTGGGGTCGATAAGCATATCCGGTCGTTCCCGGGATTGGGGGGAGCGCCGCATCTTCCCATAGGAGCAGAGCCAAAATGCTGTCGCGGCTTTCCGCACTGTCGCTATGCGCAGCCCTTGCGTTGTCTATTTCGGCCTGCGACCCGTGCCCGTCGTGTAAGAGCAAACCCAGGCCGACGCCAACTGCGACGCCGACCGCAAGCGCGACGCCGACCGCAAGCGCAACGCCGACACAATCGGCAACTCCCACACCAACACCGACTCCGCCGCCGCAGGCCTTCATCACCACCGACTCGAGTCTCCTTGCGGTCGATCCGGGCAAGGGACTTGCCTACGTCGCATTAGCCGGACTTGATACTAACGGCAACGGTCAGGTCGCGGTGATCAATGTCAATGCAGATCCCGATGTCACCGATCCGCGCATCGTGACGATCGACCTTGGGCATCCGGACTTCGCCGGTGGGGTCGCGATCGATCCGACCTCGGGAACCGTGATGGTAACGAGCGGCGGGAACGGCAACGGCGGATTCCTCGATCTGATAACCGAGAGCACCAATACGCTTATCCCGGGTTCGCCATTTGCGTTTCCGGCGGGTGCTGACTCCGGTATCAAGGGTGGAACCTCCGGGCAGGTTTTATTTGATCCGTTGACCAATCACGCCGTGGTATCGACCGTCGACGATGCAAGCACCTGCCCGGTGCCAGGCCAATGCACTGGGTTCGCTGAATTCGATCTCAGCTCCAAAACGTTCTCCCCCGTGCTCCAAGCGCCCCTTGCGGACGAGTTCGCATTCAATGCGACGTTGAACCAGATTATCGCGCCCTCGGACGATATCGATCCGCCCTTTGAGATCCCGGGGAGTATCATCGCGGTTGACGTTGCCAACTCCAGAGGTTGCCAACTCTTCGACGCGAACATGTCGGCGCTCGATTACGACCCCGACGGGGTCGGAATCGACCCGGTGACCAATATCGTGGTTCTGGGGAACTTCTCCTCGACCGAGGCCACAGTCATCAACCTGCAAGGGTCGAGTTTCTCGCCCGCAGTATCGACTGCCACGCCGACTCCGGCATGCATGCTCAACGAGGGCGGGACACCGCCCAATTCGGTCAACATCGACACCGGGACAGGAGCCTCGATGCCGGGGGTGGCGGTCAATCCGGTCAACCACGAAGCGTTCCTGACGGCCATCGATGCGGCGCCAATTGCGCTTATGGGTCTGCCCGCCGCGTCGGCTACTCAGCTCGATCCGGGTTCCGTGACTTCGCTGGCGCATGCGACCGTTCCCAACGATCCCGGCGGGAATTCATTTGCGGCGGCGGCATTTCCCTATGGAACCGTGATCGACGTGGATAACAATTTTGGCTACGTTATCGATGTCGCTGGCGCCTTTCTGGCCCAGATTGATTTGACCGCATTCAAAACCAATCCTAGTGCGATCTCCACCGCGTTGCCGAGCGGTAATTGCAAGGGCACCGCGACTGCGTTCTCTTGCAAGAACGGAAACGGCGTGGTGTTTTTTCCACTTCCTTCCGGCTAGGGTTCTGAAGGACAGAGGCGCAGCCCTGAAGCCCGCCAATTTCCAACGAAAATGCCTGAACGCTAAAGCAGCAGTTCGGCGATCTGGATGCCGTTGAGGGCGGCGCCCTTGCGCAGTTGATCGCCGGTGACCCAGAAATTGAGCGCGTTGGCGACGCCCAGATCCTCGCGGATTCGGCCGACCACGCAGTCGTCCTGGCCTTCGGCTATAATCGGCATCGGATACTGATTGCGAGAGGGATCATCGACCACGCGCAGTCCGGGAAAGCGGTCGAAGGCGTCGCGCGCCTGAGCGACGGTGACTTTGCTCTCGGTCTCGGCATTAATTGCGATCGAATGCGCGGTGAATACCGGAACGCGCACGGTGGTCGGCGATATCGAGAGCTCGGGCAGCGCGAGAATCTTGCGAATCTCGCCGACCAGCTTCATCTCCTCGCCGGTGTAGCCGCCCTCGCCGAATTTGTCGATATGCGGGATCAGGTTAAACGCGATCTGATGCTGGAAATGTCGCGGCTCGATTTTCTCACCGCGCGCCCATGCGAGAGTTTCCTCGCGCAACGCCGCGACACCCGCTACGCCCGCGCCCGAGACCGCCTGGAAGCTGGTGGCGACTACCCGGCGCAAGCGACCAGCGTCGTGCAGCGGCTTAAGCGGCATCACGGTGACAATCGTGGTGCAGTTGGGGCAAGCGAGAATCCCACGATGCGTCTTTGCGGCGGCGGGGTTGATCTCCGGCACCACCAGCGGCACTTCAGGGTTCATCCGGAACGCGCTCGACTTATCGACCACGACCGCGCCGGCCTTAACCGCAATCGGCGCGAATTCGCGAGACTGATCGGACCCGGCCGAGAACAGGGCGATATCAATATTCTTGAAAGATCCCGCGCCGAGCAACTCGACTGTAATATCGTCGTCGCCGAAGCGGACGCTCTTGCCCATCGATCGCGCCGATGCGAATGCGCGCAAATCGCGCACCGGAAAGTTGCGCTCCTTCAACAGCCGTAGAGTCGTCTCGCCGACCGCTCCGGTCGCGCCAACCACCGCAATTCTTTGTCCGCTCGCCATCTAATCCACTCGGCCGGAAACGCTGCGCAAAGTGCGCCGTCTATTTTCGCGCGAGCACCGCCTGGTTCTGCGCTGGTCCGGGAATCGTAACGAGTTTGACCTCGCGGAAGCCGGCGGGCTCGAGCATCTTCCGGTATTCAGAAAGCGTATAAGTGTCGCCGTCGCGGGTCCAGATGAGCATCGTGAGCGCAAACGCGAGCGCGAAGCGTTCTTTCTCCCGCGCCTCATCGGGAACCATATCGACAACCACGAGCGCTGCGCCGGGAGCCGCGGCCGCATACAGGCGGCGCGAGAGCTCGAGGTTCTTTTCGATCGAAAAATGATGATAGATATTCGGCGCCAGCACCAGATCGTAACCCGCACCCAGGTCGTCGGCGAAAATATCGCCGGCGCGAAACTCGGCGCGATCCGCGACCCCGGCCTGCTGCGCGTTGGCTTGCGCATGTTTCAGCACGCCCGGCCAATCGACGCTCACCAGGCGCGCGCCCGGAAAGCGTTTGAGCGCGGCGAATCCGTAAAAGCCCGAGCCGCACGCGATATCGAGAATCTTCTTCGGCGCGCCGCCCGGGAACATCGTCGCCGCGGTCTCCGCGATCGCCGGACCCGCAAGTTGCGCCATCATCCGCGAGCCGCGTGCGAAGTCCTGCCAGAAGGGATTGTCCTCGGCCTCGGCCGAGCGATTTTCAAGCAGCGTGTGGCCTGCCTTGACCACCTCAGTCAGGCGCGCGAGCTCGTTCCAGATAAGCGGATTCGCCGTGATCGCCGACATTCCGCCCGCGTATGCGGGGGAGCCTTTGACGAACAGCGCCTGCGCGCCCGGAGTATTCTGATACCGGCCGTCCGACTTGGTGAGCGAACCAAACGCGACGAGCGCGTCGCACAGGATTCGCGTCGAGCGCACGGGCAGCTTCTTGGCGGCGGCAATTTTTTCGGGCGTGTCGTCGCCGTGCGCGATATGGGTGAAGACCTCGAGATCAATCGCGGCTTTAAGCGACGCGGTAGTAGCCGCGCCTTGCATCATCGCGATCAGACTCTGTGGTGAACCGGGGGCGCCGTAATCGTCAGCCATCGTTGGAAATCCTTCCGTGCGCTGGAGTTTGCGCACTGTCGTGCGCCGGTCGCGGCCTGCGGCGAATTGTACCGCGTGCGCGCGGCGGAGTCAGCTATGCTCAAGCAGCCATCGCTTTACGATCTCGAAAACTTCATTCCCGTGCGCGCTGAAGCGGTGGTCGGCTCCTTTTATGAGTTCGAGCCGCTTCGGCTCGCCCGCGCGCTCGAACAGCGCCTGCGACGATTCATGCGACAGGATCGCGTCGGCGGTTCCATGCACGAGCAGGAGCGGGCGCGGCGCAAGCTCGCCGACCATGTGCGCGCCGCCGAGCTGGCTCGAGATCGCGGCGACCGTCGCGACGTTGGGCCCAAGCGTTCCGGCATTGATCGCCACCGCGCCGCCGAAGGAATGCCCGAGCAGCGCGATGCGCGAATACTCGACGCCGCGCAGGAACGTCAGCGCCGCCATCGCGTCCACCAGGCATTCAGCGAACTCGCCCGGCGCGCGGTAATCGAGCCTGGCGATCGCGATGCCCATCTTCGGCAGCTCCAGGCCAAGCCGCGCGTACAGATGCGCCGGTCCGTCGAGCCCGCCCATCGCGCCGCTGACGCACAGCACGGCGCGCCGCGGCTCAGCCGCCGCATGCAGCAGCATCGGGATGTCGCCGCGCGTGGTGCGGATAACGAGTTTGCGCGCGCCGGCGATTTCGTCGCCCGGCTCGACCCCGGTGATGCGCAGATTGATATCGTCGCTCACTCAGCGCTCCGCGCGATTAGTAGTAATGTCGAGACCCGGGTCGCTGCCCTCGCCGAGCATCCGCATCCCGTAGCGGATCATCATCGTAAGACGCTCGATCCGTTGGAGGATTTCCGGATGCTCCGGGCGCGGAGTCTCGGGCAGCATCTGCGCGGTATCGGCCAGACTTTGCTCGAGAATCGCAACGGCGCTTTCCAGGCTCTGGCGCTGGGAGGCGCGCCGGGGGCGATTTCTGCGCCGTTCCGCCGCGATTTCCGCCAGATCGATAATCTCCGCCATCGCAGTGTTCGCCTTTCCTGATGCAATTATCGCGGATCGGGAATTACTGGTACAGCTACTTGCCCAGCTCCCATTCGACCAGTTCCAGGCGATCGTTGCCGAAGAACATCACGCCATCGACGAAGATCGTTGGCGAGCCGAAGCCGCCGCGCGCGATCAACTCATCGGTATTGGCGCGCAGCTTGTCTTTGTATGCCGGCGCCACGATTTTCTCGAAATACTCTTTCTCGTCGAGCCCGACCTCGCGCACGATTGGGCGCAAGACGTCGTCCTGGCTGATGTCGCGGTCGTCGCCCCAATAATTCTCGAACACGCTGCGCGAATACTGCGCGATTTTTCTATGCTCCAGCGCGACGAACGCGCCGCGCATCGCTTTAACCGAGTTCACCGGAAACACCGTGGGGTTTCCGATCTTGAGGCCGTAAAAATGTGCCCAATCCTGCAGATCCTTGACGTAGTAGCGGGCCTTGACCTTAACCGGATTTGTTCGCGTCTCGTAAACTGATGGATTCACGGTGTTGAAAACTCCGCCGACCAGGAACGGACGCCAAACGAGGTCAGCCTGATGCCGCGCCGCAACCGCTTCGATCTTGCTGAATGCGAGATAGGTCCACGGGCTGGAACAATCGTAAAAAAATTCGAGCTTCTTGGGCATCGGCGTGTCTCCGGCAAATTGTTTGCGATGCCGCGAGAATAGAGTAGTTCGGCGCGAAAATTCCAGCGCGCCGCGCCTGGTTACTGGGCGGCGGCGGTATCGGAGCCGTCAAGCTCGACCAGGTCGGCCGTTATCTGACCGACGAATGCCGACGCCTGCAGCCGAAGCGGCAAGCGACGCTTATCGGCGCTGATCCAGATAGTGGTCGTGGTCGCCTGATTCTTGTAATTGCCGTTGCTCAGATAGACCACGCCGGGCGTGATTTTTAGCGCGTCGAAGACCCCGAGCGCAGTGCGGATCCGTTCGCGATCGTCCACATGAAAGCTGAACACGTAACGGGTGGTGCCGCTGAAGACGTCGTACTCGTAGTTGTTGCCGGGTTCGAGCGGCTGCGTCAGCGCCATCATCGCACCCGAGATAGGACCCCAGGGATCGGCCGAGATAAATTGGCGGGTCAGGATTCCGCGCGGATTTCTTTTCTCCGAGGTGACGAGGTTCTTGGACCGATCAAAGCTGATCGTGTATTCGTCGAAGCGCCGATTCTCAGATTGGCGCTGATAGACGCCGGCTGTGGCCAGCGATCCGATCGCGAACTTCTCGGCCATATAATCGCGCATCTTGAAGAGCACATCGACGACCGGGGTGGTTTCGATCCAGGCCTCCGCCTTCCACTGCGAGGGTTCCTTCTTGTTCCGATGCAACAGGAAGCGTGCGCGCGCGGCAGGAATACCGATCCACGAGGCCTGATACACGAGCTTCTCGTCGTCGTGGAACGGCATCGTTCCGGCGCGATAAGAGGGCACCTTGAGGTCGGCAGGGAGCGCCTGCGGAGTCGGCGAAACGGAAGGCCGCGGATGGCGGCGGGGATGGGCAGGGTCGGGCGGGGCTGCGCTTTCGGCGCCCAGCACCGTCAGCAAGCAAATGCCGATCGCAAGAAAAGCCGTGCCACGACTGCATAACCTGAGCGCCCATGAAAAGTGTTTACGCACAGCCGGCTCTCCAGTTACTTGCATTCCTGAACCTGATACTTGATAATTTTGACCTATCGGGGAGGATCGTGAAATGTGGAAAAGCCGATTTGTAGTCGGAGCGGCTGCCGTCTGCGTCGCGCTCGCGCTTCCCTATGCTGCTCACGCACAGGATCAGTATGGCGGTGAGGGTTTGGGCAGCGCTACCAGCAGCAATCCAATGATGCATCAGGGCGTCACGAAGGCCGGCGTCGATGACATCGCATCGCGCGCGCAGAAAGAATCAGCTTTTAAAATAATAAAGGACGTGAAGCTCGGCTTAAAGGACGCCGATCCGAACGTCCGTGTCAGTGAGCTCAATAAACTGCGCACCCTCGACGATCCCGAGGTCAACCGTATCCTGGTGCAAAGCTTGGGCGACCCGGACATCCGGGTTAAGATGAAGGCAATCGATCTTCTGGGCGCGCGCGAAGCCAACGACTCGGTCGAGCCGATGGCGCAGCTCCTGTTCCTGCGGCAGACCGAGCCCGCGGTGAAGCTGCACGCGGTCGCCGCACTGGGCAGAATCGGCGACTCAAAAGGGGCGCTGCCTGTCATGCAATACATGGAAGAGGAGCCCGATGATCGAGCGCGCGGCACCGCGGTCTTTGCGCTCGGCGAAATCGGCAGCGACAAGGCCTCGCCGGTGCTGATCAAGGCGGCCGATGAAGACAAGAGTCCGATGGTGCGGCGGCTGGCGAAGGAAGCGCTCGAGAAGATCGACGGCGAGCTGCCGACGCAGCACAGCACGCAAATCGCGGCGCGCAAGACCGACAGCGAATCGACTCCGACCGATCAGAAGCTCGCCAAGCTGCGCGAGTACGACGCGAAGCTCCAGCAGGAAGAGCGCTAAGCGCGGAAAAATAAGCGCGGAGAAATCGAAAATTGCATGACGAGCCGCGCGGAGTACTCCGGCGGCTCGTTGCTTTTCCGGCCCGAAAGAAACCGATGAGAGGTGAAGTGATGACGCTACATACAGGTGGATGCCATTGCGGACGGGTCAGGTTGGAGATCGAAGGCAAACTCGAGAGAGTCTCCGAGTGCGACTGCTCGATCTGCTCAAAGTCGGCGTTTCTGCACTGGCGGATCGACCCCGAGCAATTGAAGCTCCTGACCCCATGGGAAAATCTGACGAACTACAAATGGGGCACTGGCCGCGCCAGTCATTATTTCTGCAAGCATTGCGGAACCGCAGTGCTGCGGCATCCGCGCGGCGCGCCGGAAAAATTCTCGCTCAACGCTCGATGTATCGACGGATTCGATTTGTCGGCGGTCAAGCTCGACCATATCGACGGCAAAAGCCTTCCGCTCGAGTAGTGGAGGCTGAACGGAATTTCGATGCGGCTGCTTTATGTTGATATCGATACGCTGCGGGCGGATCACCTTGGATGCTACGGCTACCCGCGGCGGACCAGCCCCAATATCGATGCGCTCGCGCGCGAGGGAATCCGCTTCGAGTCGGTGTACGCGTCCGACACTCCATGCCTGCCGTCGCGCACCGCGCTAATCACCGGGCGCTTCGGAATTCATAACGGAGTGGTCTCGCACGGCGGCACTGGCGCCGATCTTTTCGTCGAGGGCGCCAGCCGCGGCTTTCAATCGAGGACCGCATACGCGAGTTGGACGCGCCGGATGCGCAGCGTCGGGATGCATACGGCGACGATCAGCACGTTCGCTGAGCGCCATTCGGCGTATCAGTGGGACGCGGGATTCAACGAGGTTATCAACCTGGGCACGATGGGCATCGAGACCGCCGATCAGGTTGCGCCGCTCGCGCTCGATTGGCTCGCGCGTAACGGCGAGCGAGACAACTGGTTCCTGCACGTGCATCTGTGGGATCCGCACACTCCGTATCGAACGCCGGCGGATTATGGCGATCCATTCAAGCATGACGCCGCGCCCGACTGGATCACCGAAGAGATTCGCGAGCGGCACTGGCGGATGCCGGGGCCCCATTCCGCGCAGGAGATTCTCGGGTTCGCGCCGTCCACGACTTCTGTTGCGGCCCGCATACCGCGCCAGCCGCAGCAGGCCGCGTCGATGGCCGATGTGCGCGCGATGTTCAACGGCTACGACACCGGAATTCGATTCGCTGACGAGCATATCGGCCGATTGATGAACCGGCTCGCGGAACTCCGCGTCCTCGACGATACCGCGGTAATGATCTCGGGCGACCACGGCGAGACGCTCGGCGAGCTCGGCATCTACTGCGATCATCACACCGCCGACGAATGCGTGTCGCATCTGCCGATGGTGCTGAAGTGGCCGGGGTTAGGCGCCGGAAGCGTCGAGCACGGGATGCATTATCAAATCGATATCGCGGCGACGATTCTGCAGCTACTCGGCGCGCGCGTGCCGGCTGACTCCGACGGAATCGGATTCGCCGCCGAGCTTCGCGCGGGCGCGCCGTCGGGCCGCGAATACCTGGTGCTTTCGCACGGCGCATGGACCGCGCAACGCGCAGTTCGCTTTGGCGACCATATTGCGATTCGCACCTATCACGACGGCTACCACGGCTACCCCAGAATCATGCTGTTCGATCTGAAGCGCGATCCGCACGAGACGCACGACCTCGCGGCCAAACATCCGGAACTCGTCGCTGGCGCGATGGCGAAACTCGAAGACTGGTACGCTGAGCAGATGGCGCGTTCGGTTAATGGCATCGATCCAATATGGACGCTTCTGCGCGAAGGCGGTCCATGGCATGTGCGCGGCCATCTGCGCGAATACCTCGAGCGGCTGCGCGAGACCGGCCGCGGCGAATGGGCCGAGCGCCTGTCCGCCGCGCATCGCGAGGAGTAGGGTAGCGTCAGCGTGACTCTATAATCGCGACTGAAAGTGGAGCAGTTGATGCGCCCGAAGATCGCTCAAACGCTCGCGCTCGCAATTCTTTTCGCGATCTTGCCCGAAGTCGCGCGCGCTGGTTCCGTTCAGATCGGGCTGCTCGATCCGTCCAAATACGACAACTGGATGTGCGGAGAGGATGTGCCGCTGTCCCCGCCGAGCGGCGAATTGTCATGCGGCAGCGCGAAATTTGGCAAATGCTCGGACTGTCCAGAACTGGCGGTGCGAAATCGGTCAAATGTACCGCAGAAATTAAAAATAAAAATACTCGGCGCCGGGTTTGCGCAGCCTTGCGGTGGAGGTGGCCATTACGCGTATGGGAATGTGAAGTGCGCTTCGGGAACGCGTGTTTCATCTGGTTTCGGAACAGATTGCGGTGATCTACTCGCGCCCGGAGAAGGTTGTACCCAACCAGTCGAGTTCTGTCCCCAGAAGGCATGGGAGAGCCGCGGTGAGGTGCGGGTAACCGTCACCGCCGGAACCGACAAGCCTCATGTGGAAGTATTCAATCTGGTCGGGTCCGGGAATTATTCGCCAGAGCTTGCGAAGGCAGACGCGGCAAGGCGCAGCCAGCTCGAGGAGTTGATGAAAATCCCATACGTCGAAAAGGTCGAACTCGACACGGCGAATCATGATCTCGCGATCAATGTCGAGGTGACGGAAGACGACAAGATCGAACAGGTCCGCCGTCTCGTCGCGCCGAAAATCGAAGGTTATCGAACTGAGGTTACGACCTATATCTCGGTCGGGTGCGGGCTCTAGGCGCCCGGCTATCGCGCGGCCGCAAGCCGGTCGTCCGCAGATGGTGTGAAGAGTTTAAGTTCCTAGCAGAGCAAGGAACGACCTAACCCCTCACCCTCGACGAACTCTCCCGACGGCTGCGCCGCCAGCCTCCCCGCACGGGGAGGGAAATTCGGACCGCGCCGCGTGCGATCACAGTTCCTTAAATCCGCTCGGTCCGCATTGCGCACGATCATTCTAAAATCCGCGTGGTTGCCCGATTCCCCTTCCCGTGCGGGAAGGGGTGAGAGATTAGGTCGAGTTTTTGACTGGCGGCGCGGAGAAAAACAATCCACAGATTACAGCGATTTCACAGATTGAAGGATCGGAAAATGATTAGCGGGTTGTTCGAAAAAAATCTGATGTTAATCTGTGTAATATGTAGACTGTTTTTCTTCTGTTCTCACTCCAGATTTAGCTCCCCGACGAAGCCAGTAGAGCCGATCGACCTCTCCCGACGGCTTCGCCGCCAGCCTCCCCGCACGGGGAGGGAAATTCGGTCGCGCCGCGCGGGTCGCTCTCGGTTCTTGATACTTGCTGGTTCCGCTTGCGGTGGAGACTGTCGATAATTCAGGCGCAGCCTCGGCGGGGATAGGATCTCGGCGTTCGCGGTTGCCTAGGGTCGTCATTTCGAGCCCTGGGCGAGAAATCTCGAGACGACCCTGCTCCGTACCGACGCCACAAGCAGCAGCCCTCCGTTCTCCCTGCGGTCGAAATGACGAAGGCAAGCCTCAGTACATCCAACGCTAGGCGGCGGCCAGGTCGATGAAGGCGCCGTCGCGCATGATCGGGACCGTCGTGCTCACGTCGCGCTCGGCCGCCCAGGATACATCATGTCCGAAACCATGCGATGCCAGCTCGCGTGCCGATGCGGAGTCGGCGAGCGCGCGCGGCAGATCGTTTTCGACGCCGTGGAATGCGGCGAGCGCTGCGCGCGCTTCGGACGATAACGAGATTGGTCCCAGCGCCGACAGAATCGCGCCTGCGCCGATCAGGTCTTCGAACGACGGGCGCAGGGCGTTGTTCGCGTGCCATCGCTCTCCCGCCGCGATCACCGCGATCGGCGCTCCGATTGCCAGTGCGGCCCGCGCGACAGCCGCCGCATTGCGAAAGCATCCTGCCAGAACTGTAGCTTTGGACTCTGCCGCGGCTAGCGATACCTGCGCGCCGTTGGGCGATGCGACTATTATCTTTATCCCGGGCCGCGCCAGCGCCATCGTCGCTGGCGAGAGCGAGAACGGCTGCTCCGGAGTAGTGGCGGTGCGCGAGACCGTCTCTATCCCGCCGACCCGCAGAGCCAGCGCCGTCGGCGCGCCATCTCTGATTCGGGATGGATAGGCGGCGGCGCCGTGCGAGACCGCGACCTCGATCGCGGTCGAGAAGCTCAGCACATCCACCACGATCACCACGCGTGAAACCGCGCCCAGCGCGACCGCGCCGTCCGGCCCCCAATCGAAGCGCGCGTCGAAGCCGCTCTGATCGTAAATGCCATTCATTCTGGAGATTGCCCCGGCGATTATCCGCGGGTCAGCCACTCACCGGCCATCACGCCGTCGCCGCACCATTTGCCGTCCTCGACGAGCGAGCGCCCGTTGATGATCACGTGCTCAATTCCAACCGGGTCGCGATCGGGAGTGCGCGAGTCGGCGTCGCATCCGATCCGCTCGGGATCGAAGATGCAGAAATCCGCGGCCGCGTTTGCGCCCACGTGGCCGCGCCCTCTGAGATTCATCCGCGCGGCCGCCATCCCGGTCATCTTGTAGATCGCGTCTTCGAGCGAGAGTAGCCCGAGCTCGCGCACGTAGTAGCCCAGGATGCGCGGATAGGTGCCGAAGCTCGCGGGATTGTTGTGTCCGTGCGAGGTCAGAATCGTGTCCATCTCGAAGGCGTTCAGCCGGTGGCTCATCGCCGCGCGCAGCGCGTGCTCGTCGCTGTCGTCGCCGCTATAGAGATGAATCAGCACGCGCGCGCGGGTGCCGCTCTCGCGAGCGATCGTCAGGTAGGCATCGACGGGATCGAGCTTCATCGCCTCGGCGATTTCGCCAAAGTACATTCCTTCGTATTGCTTCAGCTCGGGCTTGACCGCCCACATCAGTTGGACCGTATCGTGAATGAACGCCTTGAGCGGCTGGAAACCGGCGGCCAACCGCGCCCATCCCTCGGTCGAGTCGAGCAGCTCCTCGAGCTGATTCTGCGCCCACGCGGGAAAGATGATTCGAATCGTGGTGTTGCCGCAGGTGTAGGGAAAGGTGTCGAACGCGACATCGACGCCGTCGTTTTTCGCCTGTTCGATATCGGCCAAAATTTCCTTAACGGTCGACCACGTGCGGCGTCCGACAAAAATCAGGTGCGAAATCTGAAGCGGCACTCGCGCCTCGCGCGCGACTGACACCATCTCACGCACTGCGAGCAGGTTGTGGTCGATATCGCTCGCGAAGAACAGCGAGCGGGTCGAGTAGGCGCGCAGATGCGACGTCAGCACGCCGCCCGCGGCACCTGAGACGCGAGCCAGCGCGGCAAGCTCGGCGGGCTTGGCGATCATCCCGGGAAAATATCCCAGGCCGGTGGACAGACCGACGGCGCCGTCAGCCATCGCGCTCTCGACCATCGATTGCATCTCGCGCAATTCTTCAACCGAGGGGTCGGCAGCGCTCGAGCCCATTACGGAGAGGCGAATACTGCCGTGACCTGCCAGATGCGCGACGTTGAGCGCGAGGCCCTGGCGTTTGAGATGCGCGCCGTACTCGGCGACGCTATTCCATTGCCAATCGAGCTTGCGTTCCGAAAGCATCTGGCCCGACGCGTCGAGCATCCGTGTTTTTCCGAAACGAATTGGTGCGACTGCGAACCCACAATTGCCGCCGACAAACGTGGTGACGCCCTGCATCAGGAACGGTTTGAGAATGGACGCGTGCTCGGGGATCGGGACGATCCAGTCGGAATGAGAGTGCAGATCGATAAACCCCGGTGCGACTATCAGACCCGTAGCATCGATCATGCGATCGGCGGAGGCTTGCGCACCCTCGGCGGGATCAAGCACGGCGGCAATCCGGCGATCCTTCACCGCAACATCGCCGCGCCTGCGCGCGCCGCCAGTTCCATCGACAATCGTGCCGTTACGAATCAGAAGATCGTAATCCATACGGCGAAATTTAGACGCATCGCCACGACCGGCGCAAATCGCGAGCGACTAGCCGCACTCAAAGTGGCTCCGGATATCGGATACGTTGCGATCAGCGGTTGCGAGCTGAGCGGATATCAGTCTTGTCGAAATCTTCGCCGGTGAACAAAAAGTGCGGTAGTTTCTCGCCACTGCGTAGGCAAAACAATCACCGAGATTGAGCTGGCCAGGATGCCCGCGCCCCTTGCCATAACGGGCGAACGCGGCGAGCGCCGTCTCCGCCTCCTTCGCGGTGACTGGAACCAACTCAACTCTTGCCAGTTCGAGGAACTCGCGAACGTCCATTTCAGCTTCCTCGACGCTCGCGTGCCTCTTGCGACAAACACCTGGCGTGGCCTCAAAAACTGCGATCGGCGAAGTGATAGGTGCAGATCGGCCAGCGTCTCGGCCTCCGCCTCATGGTTCCTAATGGCGACGATTGCGGACGCATCGACCAACATTACGCGTCTCCGCTCAGCTCGTCATAAAATGCCTTGTCCGCCTCAAGCCCTGTTTCGGGGCGGCTCAAGACGCGGTCCTGCAGCGGTCGGAGCCGTTCTCGGAGAGGCATCATCCATCCGAGCTGAGGAATTCAACATGGTTCTTTCCTTTACACACCTCAGAGCAGCGAGTAGCTTTCGCGATGCTCCACGAAGGAGAATCCTGACATGGCTTATGATGAGCGCAAAGTTGCGTATCCCATCGACCCCGCGACCACGGCGTTGGTCAGCGTGGACATTCAGGTCGGTTTTGGCCGCAATAGTTGGGTACCGGTGCCCCACGCAGACGCAGCGGTAAGCAACTTCATTCAAACGGCGCGAACCTGGCGCGAGATCGGCGGTACAGTCATCCACGTCCATACTGCTTATACACCGGAGCATGGTCCCACGGGCCGCATGACAGATTTCGTTTCCGACCTCGCCAACGCGCTCGCGAAAGACGCCCCAGCCACCGCCTTCTATGACGGACTGATTCAGGACAAGGACATTTTGGTTCGCAAAACGTCCTTTAGCGCGGTGATAAGTAGCGACCTTCTGGCCCAGCTCCAATCGCGCCACTTCGTTACGACGGTAGTCGGAGGGCTCACAACTCCGATCTGTGTTCAAACCACGGTCGATGGGCTCAGCATGAGCGGCATCAAGGTCGTCCTGCTGGAAGACGCCTGCGCTTCGCAGGCGATCGGCCGGTTCTCCGCCGAGCAATCCCATCTGGCGGCTGTCGATCGCATGGGCTCTCTGTTCGCGCAGGTTGAGACGACCGCGCACTTCATCGCACGCGCGAAAGTAGCCGCGCGAAATTTCAAGGTCGCGAGCTAGGCAGGCGCGCACGCGTCGCGCGCGACGATTCCCTCTAATCACTTTCCTGCGCGAGGCGCCTGCCACGAGCGCATCTTAATCAAATTGCTTGACGTGAGCATCCCAAGCGGGCAGGCCTCCGGCTAAAGAGACTCCCGATCCACGGTTCACGCCGCGGCATAGCGGCCGTTACTCGCTCGCGATGAGCGGACGTGCTCTCACGACCTGCCTCAGCCATCGGACCGGCGGAACGCGGTATACGATGCGCGCTGGCGGTATCCCTCTCTTTCGTCGTTTCATCGCCTGCAGTTGCAGCTCGCGCGCGGCTGGGTTCATGCCCACTTGTACTTTCTCGGCCTTGGAGTTCTCCGGCGCACGCGCCGGCATCGTCCGGCGCAACTCGTTCTCCATGCTAATTTCACCGCGTTCGTCTTGTTCATGTGTTTGCGGGTTGCCAGCTTTCCGGCAAGACGATTGACCGTTTCCTTGCGGATATTTTTAGCGGCATAGATTCCTCTCGTCTACACGTATATGCACTAACATCTACACGTAAATACGCTAATAGCCGCGCCTCAGTCGAAATCGATCCTTCTTTGCCCACTTGCGCCGAGTGGCGGGGCGTATGAAATTTCATGGTTCGATGACTAGCGTATTGATAATTGGCGGACAGGGCGTGCTTGGATCGATTGTCGCGGATGCGATGCGCGAGCGCGGCGATCTGAAGGTTCTGATTGGCGGGCGGCGCGCGGAGCCGCGCGAGGATTTTCGCTACGTCGATCTGGCGAAGCCCGCGACGATCGCGCCCGCGCTCGAGGGCGTCGATTTCGCGATCAGCACGGTTGCTGATCCGCAGTTCGAGCTCGAACGGATCGCGGTTGAGATCGGTGCGTGGTCGATAAATATTTCGAGCGCGGTGCTGCCTCTGGGCGGACATGTGTCGCTGCATGGGCGCGGGCTTGCTCTTGTACATGCCGGACTTGCGCCGCTCGGGCTGCAGGCGCTTGTCGCCAAGTCCATGATCGCGCGATTCCCGGAGGCCTCGCGGCTGGAAGTCGCGATATGTTTTTCCGCTCGCGGCGCCAGTGGACCGCAGGGGCGCGAGTTCGCGTATTCGGCGCTCGTGCGGCGTCCGTTCGAGCCCTCGCGTGAGATTGATTTCGGCGCGCCGATCGGGCGGAGACGATGCTTATCGGCCGCAATTCCGGATCGCGACATTCTGCACGCCCTGATTCCAGAGGGCACCGCGGGAGTCTTTGCCGGATTCGCCGAGCGACCGATTCATCGCGCGCTCAGCGTGATGCGCTCGACCGGGATGATTCGCATGATCCCGCGAGCGCTGTTTGTCGGGCATGCGAATGCGTCCGCACCTTCTGCCGCGACGGCCGAGCCGATGCGCCAGTGGGTGGCAGTGTATGACGCGAGCGGCAAACGGCTCGGCGCGACAGTCACTGAAGGCGAGGGCGACTATCGCGCCACCGCGATCGTCACGCGCGCATTTCTTGATGCGTTGATCGAACGCTTGAAGACGCGGAAGCCGTTCGGCGTGCAAAGCATGGAAAAGTTCTTCGATCTGGCCGACGTGACGGCGCATCTTCGCGCCGGCGTGAGGATCCGCGAACTCACGCCTTCATAAGACCGCTCGCGTTTCCGTTGGGTCGTGGGCGCGCGGGAAGAACGCGATCGACCTGCGCGTCGGTTAGTCCCATGTGCGTGGCGAGGACGACCGCGATCGGATCGCGAAAATCGGTCGTGAGCGCGAGGTCGCGGTCCTGGTACGGCTCACCCTGCTGCAACCCGAGCCATCGGCCATAGACCTCGCCGCCGCGCACTGGACCACCCATCACCCACATCACGTTGCCGTGTCCGTGATCGGTCCCGGCGTTGCCGTTTCGTGCATCGTGCGGCCGAACTCCGAAACGACCAGAATCGTGGTGTCCTGATAAGTCTGGCCGAGCGATTGTTTGAAACTCGCCAGTCCTTGCGCCAGAGGCTTCAGATGGCCCGCGAGCTATCCTTCGGCGGCGCCCTGACTGACGTGCGTGTCCCTATGGATTCAGCTCAACGGCGAAGATCCCGCGATCTACTTGAGTTTGCGGCCGGAAGCGCGCTTTTGCGCGATCGTGTCCGCGCCGCCTTCGGCGACCCACCTGGTCTGCCGCGCGATCCCATTGATGATCTCGACCTCACGCGCGGTAAGTCCGCTGCGCCCGAAGATCGCGCGAATTGCGAGCATGATGTGCTCCGGGTTGTGCGCGGGCAAAAATCCTATTGCCACTAGCGACTCCGCGAATCGCTCCAGCGCCGCGTCGGCCGCGGCCGCGTCGGCGAATTCCGGCGCCGCGCGAACCGCCGCGGCATTTTTCGCGGAAACCAGCATCAGCTCGTAAGCGACGATCATCACCGCCTGCGCGAGATTGAGCGACGGATATTCCGGCGCGGTCGGGATTGTGATCAGCCGATTGCAGAATTTGAGCTCGCGATTGGTGAGCCCGCGATCCTCGGGGCCGAAGACGATCGCGATTCGATTGGCCGGCGCGCGCGCTGCCAGATCGCGGACCACGTCGCGCAGGTGTTCGGCGCCCGCGCGATAAAGCCCGGGGCGGCAAGTCGTTCCGACGGTAATCGTGCGATCGGCAAGCGCGCTGCCGAGGTCGCGATGGATCGCCGCTCGCGCCAGAAGATCGCGCGCGTGCACCGCCATCGCGGTCGCGGCGCGACTGCGAATCGACGCCTGCGGCGCGACAATTCGCAAATCGGCGACGCCCATGTTCTTGAGCGCCCGCGCAACCGAACCGATATTGCCCGCCTGCAGCGGTTTGAACAGTACGAATGCGGTGCGCTCGCGAAGGGTCATCAGGCGATCGTTATAGCATCACCAGAAGCGGCAACGGATGGCGCATCACTATGCCCGGCGGGTATTGTCGCTCAAAGGACAGTCCGCCGCCGGTTGGAGACGTAGCGATGAAATGGCCAGCGGGATTTGAGCCTGACAAATCGTCCGTCTATGCGCGCAATGAAATCGTAGTCGCGGTTCCGCCCGAACGGATTTGGCGATGGATGATTCGCGCGGCCCGGTGGCCCGAGTGGTACAGCAATAGCTCGAGCGTCGAGTTCTTAAGCGGTGACTCGTCCGACCTTGCACCCGGACGCGAATTCAAATGGAAAACATTTGGCGCGACGATCACAAGCCGCGTGATCGTCTTCGATCCTCCGCGCGAACTTGCGTGGGACGCGCACGGAATCTTGGCCGCCGTGCACGGATGGACGATCGAGCCGGCAGGCGCGGCATGCCGCGTCGTCACCGAGGAGACGCAAAACGGAATCGTGCCGACGCTCGCTGGGTGGTACTTGCGCCCGATGCTCGAGCGGGGGCATCAGAACTGGGTCGAGAGCCTAAAGCGCGTGGCTGAGGGCGGCGAGCCCTCATAATCAGGCGGCGTCGCTGAGCGTCACCTCGAAGCCGCCGGAAGTGTCGTTCACGGCGCCGATCGCCGTTAGCAACTGCCCGATCGCGATCATCGGCAGGAACATCCAGTATTTCGCGCGCACCATCCCCATCACGCGGGCGCGTTCGTCGGGATCGGTGATGAAGTGCGCAGGGCCGGAAAATTTTTCGCCGCCGATATCCACTTGCGCGATCGGGGTCTTTCGCAGGTTGCGGACCCATTGGCGATTGACGTTCGCGGTGGGCAGGAAAATTTTATCGCCCGCGACGATAAACCAGATCGTCACCGGATAGGACTTGCCCGACTTTCGGCCGACATGCGTGAGCGTTAGTGTCTTCCGATTGGCGACTCGGCCAAGTCTCGTCGTCTGGTTATTCTTCATCGCAGGATTCTCCCACTCGGGACTTTCGTCGGCGCGGGCGCTCGTTTATTCGGTAACGGTTTCCATCACGCGACCGCTCTGAGTGTCGATAATCTGGACTTCCACTGGACCGCTGACTTTGCAATCTTTTTTTGCGCTGTCGATGCCGGACTTTAGATCGGTCATGAACTTCTGCTTCGCAAACGGCGGCATCTGGTCCATCGGAAAATTATCCATCAGGAGCTTGGCCTTCGATTTCGACGACCATTGAAACGAGCCGACCTTCGGCCCCGCGACCGGAAGCCCGCGCACTATCTGCTCCAAGTCGCCCTGGAAAGTCGTCGCAGGCTGCGTCACAGCGGCAGCCGATGCCTGCGAGGCAGTCGCGTTCGACCCCTGGTTCCCTGATCCGACGGGTCCGATTCCACCGCCCGCAATCTTCGCCATCAATTCTTTCACTTGCCGTTTCGCGTTGTCGTCAGGCGCAAGATCGTAGGCCTTCTTGAGCGCCGCCTGTGCATCGGCCGGTTTGTTCTGCTGCGCGAACGCGACGCCCATATTGTAGTAGGCCTGAAACATGTCCGGCTTGATCTTGAGCGCGCGCTGATATTGCACCAGCGCCTGATCGGCATTGCCGGTGTAAAGGTACATCGTGCCGAGGTCGGTGCGCACTTCAGGGTCATCAGGCTTCTTCTTTAGATAGTGCTCGTAGGCCGCGATCGCTTCGTCGTATTTGTTGGTGTCGTAATCGATATCGCCGATTCCGCGCAGCGCCTGCAGGTCGTCGGCGTCGATCTTGAGCACGTGCCCGAACGCGTCGATTGCTTTGGCGTAATAAGTGTCGTCAAACATCGCGGCGCGCAGCGAAACATTGCCGAGCTCGTTCCACGCGGTCGCGTCCCCGGGTTTCGCCTTGGCGTTCTTTTCGAGCTGGTCGATAAAGCTGCGCGCCTCGGTCGGAAGTTGGACACGCGGATGTCCCGCGGGAAGCTGATTGGGGGCGTTGTTCCCCGCAGTGCCGCCGAGCGAGTTGCTCGCATTGCCGTTTGGAAGAGGATTGCCGCCCGATGGCGCAACCGGCGCCAACGCAACTTGCTGCCGCACGGCCGCGGGCGTGCGCATCATGATCCACGCCGCGGCGCCAAGCCCGATCGCGGCGATCGCGGCGAACACGATGACGAACGTCGTGATCGGCACCGTCTGTCCGGTGCGAGCCACGGCGGGCGCCTTGCCCGCATCTTCCGCGCCGGCAGCAGAGGCGGCCGCGCCGAGCGAGCTCCCGCATTCGACGCAGAACTTTGCACCAGCCATCAACGGAGCGCCGCATTTCGGACAGAATCTCATCGTCAGATTCCTACCTGACCCGATCAGGTCTCCGCAATACGGGTGCGCCGCCGGTTTATGCCCGGCGCCGCGATGAGGTATAGTTCGCCCGGATTCCAGCTAAGGAGAAGCGATCATGCATCTATACGATTCTTTCGGTCCCAACCCGCGTGCGACGCGGATGTTTCTGGCGGAAAAAGGCATCAAGGTCGAGACCAAGCCGGTCGATCTCATGGGCGCGGAAAATCGCCGCGCTCCTTACACCGACCGCAATCCCGGCGGCCAGTTGCCCGCGCTGGAACTGGATAACGGCCAGTGTATCGGCGAGACGGTTGCGATCTGGGAGTACCTGGAAGAGAAGCATCCGACGCCCGCGCTGATCGGCGCCAACGCGGAGGAACGCGCCGAGGCGCGGATGTGGCAGCGGCGCATCGAGCTCAAAATCACCGAGCATCTCTACAACGGCTTTCGCTACTCCGAAGGCGCCGCGCTCTTCAAAGATCGCATGCGGATCCTGCCCGAGGCCGCGACCGGACTGAAACAGGTCTCGCAGGACGGGCTCAAATGGCTCGACGGCCAACTTGCCGGCCGCGACTATATCGCGGGCAAGCGCTTCACGATCGGCGACATAATTCTGTTCTGCGCGCTCGACTTCGGCGCCGGAGTCGGCCAGCCGATCGATCCGTCGCTAAAGAATCTGAACGCATGGTTCAAGCGCGTCGATGCGCGTCCGAGCGCGAAATCGAGCCTGCATCCCGCATCCGCGCAAAATGGCATGAAGGGATAAATCGAAAGGGATAACTTAGAGCCCGCAAGCGGACGGAATTGGTGATGCCGCCAACTATCGAAGCGATATCCACGCAATTGACGCGGCTGGTGCGCGCGAAGACCGGCGACGCGAACGCCGCAGTGCGCGAGATCTCGCCGCTGCCCGGCCACGCCGGTTTCGGCTACAGCTTCATCCTGGATCGCAGCACGCCCGACGAGCCGGACGGAAAGCTGGTGCTGCGCGTCGCGCCTGAAGGGGTGAGAATCGCTGGCCCGGCCGACGTGATTCGGCAGGCGAAAATCATGCAGTCGCTGGCCGACACCGACGTTCCGGTGCCGCCGATCATCTGGTACGGCGACGAACCGGAATTTTTCGGGCGGCCGTATTTCGTCGACCGATTCCTGGACGGATTTCGCCTCGCCGATAATCCTCCGATCTCGCGCGATGAGGCGCAGCGCCTCGCGCGCACGGCAATCGAGAAGCTCGCGACACTGCATCGCGTCGATTGGACAGCGCGTCGCGACGCATGGGGAGATCCCACGCCGCTCAGTGACGAGATGAAGCGGCTAGATCATCTGCTCGACCGTCCGACACTCGATCCGGCAGTGGTTGCGCGCGGACCCGAGCTGCGCGCGAAGCTCTACGCGTCGTTGCCGGAAAATCCTCGCGTTGGATGCGTTCATGGCGATTTCCAATGGTCGAACATCATGTTCAACCACGGCGAGGTCGCCGCCTTGATCGATTGGGAGATCGCGCTATGCGGTCCGACCCTGCTCGACGTGGGATGGATCTCGTTCTTCGCCGATCCCTTAAGCTTTTACGGCGCGAGCGAGGAGAATCGAACCTCACCGCTCAACGCCGACGAGATCTTCGCGGCCTATTCGGAAGCCGCGGGGTTCCCGGTTTCGGCGGATGAAGTGCGATGGTTCCGCGCGTTTGCGGGCTATCGGTTTGGCGTGATCACCTGCTTCAACGTGATGCTGCATCGGCGCGGCAAGCGCGACGATCCGCATTGGGAAGAGATCGCACTTTCGGCGCCGACAATGTTCTCGCATGGAATCGAGCTGCTCGGCTGAGCGGGCAACAGGTGAGACTCAAGAGGTGAGACGATGGATGGCGCTGCAAGGACCAAAGTCGAACCAACTGCCGCCGAACACAGGCTTGCGGAGAAGGTTGCCGAAAAAATTGCGGAGGAAGATCATCCCGCGCTGAACGCGATCCTCGGCGCCAATCCTTTCGTCGGAATCGACGCCGCGCAAGTGGTGGGCACGCTCGCGCGCTTCTTCGGCCATCTCGCGGCGCATCCGGGCGCTGTCGTCTCGCGCGGCGCGCAACTCGGCCTGGAGATCGTGCAGGTCGCGGCCGGAATGTCGGAAATCGAACCCGGCGCCGGCGACAAGCGCTTCGGCGATCCCGCGTGGCGCGAGCATCCGATCTATCGGCGGATGATGCAGACCTATCTGGCATGGCGCACCGCGATGCACGATCTCGTCGGCGACGACGATTTCGGTGATTGGAAAGACGCAGAGCAGATGCGCTTCGCAGTCACGCTGATGACTGAAGCGCTCGCGCCGACCAACACGCTGGCGGGGAATCCGGCGGCGCTGAAGCGCGTGTTTGACACCGCCGGCATGAGCTTGGCGCGCGGGCTCAAAAGTTTGGTGACCGATGTCATTTACAACGGTGCGATGCCCGAGCAGGTGGACAAGCGCCCTTTCGAGGTTGGCCGGAATCTCGCGGTGTCGCCCGGCGCAGTCATACTTCGCACACCGCTGTGCGAGGTAATCCAGTACTCAGCGGCCACTGAGAAAGTATTCGAGCGTCCAGTTGTGCTGATTCCTCCGCAAATCAACAAATACTACATCATGGACCTGGCGCCCGGCCGCAGCTTTATCGAATATGCAGTCAAGCACGGAATCCAGGTGTTCACGATAAGCTGGCGCAACCCGACACCCGCAAATCGCGACTGGGGCCTCGACGACTACGTCACCGCCTGCAAGCAGGCGATCGACGCGGCGTGCGAGGTCACCGGCAGCGCCGACGCAAACGTGGTCGCGGTATGCGCGGGCGGCATCACCGCTTCACTCCTGCTGGGTCATTTGGCGGCGGCAGGAGAGAATCGCGTACATGCGGCGACGTTGCTGGTGACGATGCTGGATACCTCGATGCCGTCGATGACGGGGATGTTCGCGACCGAAGATGCGATCACGTCGGCGATCGCGAAATCGAAGCGCAAGGGTGTCCTCGACGGCGCCGACATGGCGCGAGTGTTCGCATGGCTTCGGCCCAACGACCTGGTCTGGAACTACTGGGTAAATAACTATTTGATGGGCCAGCGGCCGGCCGCATTCGACATACTATATTGGAATAGCGATTCGACTTGTTTACCGGCCAAATTGCACGAAGGGTTTCTCGGTCTGTTTCTGACGAATCCTCTGATGCGCCCGAATGAAGTGACTATACTCGGCACGCCAATCAACCTGAAAGCAGTGAAGAACGACATATACCTGGTCGCGGGAATGACCGATCATATCTGCGCATGGCGAGCGTGCTATCGCTCGACGCGGATGTTCGGAGGCAACGTCGAATTCGTGCTCGGCTCGAGCGGGCATATCCAGAGCCTGGTTAACCCGCCGGGGAATTTCAAAGCGCGGTACTATATCAATCAACGCCTGCCCGATGATCCCGACAACTGGCTAAAGGGTGCGAGTGAGAGCAAGGGAAGCTGGTGGGATCACTGGCTGAAGTGGCTAACCGCGCGCGCGGGATGGGAAAAGACCGCTCCGTCAAACCTCGGAAGCGAGCATTACCAACCCACCGATCCCGCACCCGGGATCTACGTGCACGAGCGCCACTGACACGCGAAACGCGGAGGAAAAAAAAACGCTATGGCCAATGAAGGAGCGAAAAAACTGTCTGCAAGCGAAACCCGGATCGAAGGGCGTATCGCTGAACTCGAACGCAAAATCGCCGCGCTTTCCGAACAGGCGCGGATGCTCGAGGCGCATGTCCGCGAGCATGAAGCGCGGCTCGGCGAACGACTTCAGAAAATCGCAAATCTGGTCGCGACCAGCCAAGCCGGCCGGATCTGATCGGAATTCCAATCCAGACCGGACTAGCCGGCTCTTCCGCGCAGGAGATGCGGATTGCGCAGCGCAGGCTGACCCATCTCGCGTACGCGTGCATGGTCGTGCAGGGCGTGAACGTCGGATGGCTCGGGCCGTTCCTCGCCGAAATATCCGTCTCGATGCGGGTTTCGATTGATTGGGGCGGCCTGGTGGTCAGCGCGGTTGCGGCAGGCTACTTCGCGGCGCTGCTCGTCGGCGGCGAAATCGCGCATCGCCGCAGCGCGCAGCAGATGCTCCGCGGCGCGATGCTGCTGGTAAGCGTGGGTCTCTGCGGCGTCGCGCTGGCGCCGCGGCTCGGCGTGATGCTCGCCGCGGCGGCCGTCGTCGGACTGGGGCAGGGCGCTATCGATATAGCGAGCAATGCGATCGTCGCGGACCTGAATCGGGAGAGGCTGGGCGCCGCGCTCAACTATCTGCATGTGATGTTCGGAATTGGCGCGCTTTTGGGTCCGGTTATCGTCGGGTTCGCGCTGCGCGATCACGTTCCGTATCCGATTACGTTCGTGGGTGGCGCTGCCGTGACCGCGGCTGTTGCCATGATGCTGTGGCTCGCGCCGGCGGTCGATACGCGCGCCCATCCGGACGAGGTCAAAGGCGCACTCGCCGTACTCGCGCATCCGATGATCTGGGTAATCGCCGCCGTCCTGTTTCTCTACGTCGGCGCCGAGACTGGAGTCGGCGCATGGCTGTTCTCATATCTGCGAGCGCGGACCGCGGTCGCGGCCTCGGTCGCGTCATGGGCAGTTTCGCTCTATTGGTTCGGCTTGGTCGCGGGCAGGATCGCGGGCGGCGCGTTGGCGCATCGGTCTTCGCCGAAAACCATGTCGATTGCGGCCGCGGCGGTGAGCACTGCTGCGATAATCGGGCTCCTTGCGGGCACGTCCGCACCGGGGTTCGCGGCCGGGATGATTTTTCTGATTGGCGCTGGCTATGGTCCGGTATTTCCGAACATGATCGCGATCGGTGCGGAGGCTTTCCCCGCCGAAGTCGGACGAATGACCTCGGTCGTCGCGGCAGGGGGCGCAATTGGCGCAATCCTGGTTCCGTGGATGATGGGCTATGCGCTCGCGACCAGCGGCGCGCGTACCTCGATGTATCTCGCGTTTGGGATCACGGTGCTGATGATCGCGTGCCTGTGCGCGCTCCGCTCCGCCCACCGGATTTCCGCGAGGTGACTAGCGTCAGCGCGCGGCGAGAATCTCCGCGAGATGCCGGACCTCGATACCCGCGCCCGCGCGATGCAGTCCGCCGCCTATTTGCATCAGGCATCCGCAATCGTTCGAGACCACGACCTCGGCGCCACTGTCGCGGATACGCGCGAGCTTGTCCTCGAGCATAGCGCCGGAGATATGTGGAAACTTGACCGAAAACAGTCCGCCGAAGCCGCAGCATTCCTCGCGGTCGCGCACTTCGACCAGGCGAATGCCATTGACAGCGCTGAGCAGCGCCATTGGCTCTTCGCGCACGCCCAACTCGCGCATCAGATGGCACGAAGGATGGTACGCGACCGCGCGCTCGAACCGGGCGCCGACGTACTTGACCTTCATCACGCTGACGAGGAACTGCGAGAATTCATAAACCCAGGGGCGGATCGCGGCGGCCTTTTGCGCGAGCGCTTCATCATGCGCCAGAAGATCGGAGTAGAAAATCTTGAGCATGCTCGAGCATGAGCCCGATGGGACGATTATCGGCGTGTCGGGTTTGCACGCGGAAAGAAACCGGCGCGCAAGGTCAACGGCTTCGTCGCGAAAGCCCTCGTTGAACGCGACTTGCCCGCAGCAGAACGCGCCTTTGAGCGGACGCACTTTGAGCCGCAGCCGTTCAAGCACGGTTGCCGCCGCGGCGCCGACCTCGGGAAAAAATTCCTCGGCTAGACAAGTCGAGAAGAGCTGAACTTCAGTCATCGTGCGGCCAGACGATAAGCACATCGAGAGATTTCGGCCCGTGAACTCCGAGCACGATTCGCTTTTCGATATCGGCGGTGCGGCTCGGCCCAGTGATTAGTGTCATCCGATTCGCGGCGAGCGTGCCGGGGCCGAACGCCTCGATCGCGGTTGCAAGATCCGGAACGATCCGATCGATCTGCACGAAAATCACGCTGGTCGGCGCGAGCAGCGTAAGCGAGCTCGGCCGCGACGGCATCGACAGAACCGCGAGCGTGCCGGTCGAGGCGATCGCGTAGTCGGCCTCGGCGATTCCAATATCCGCGCGAGAAAGGCGGTCGCGAATCGCGGCGCGCGCCTCCGGGTCGGTGGTCGGCGCGGTGCGCATCACGGCGATACCGGCGGCATCAAGCGCCGATGCGATCGCATTCCCGCCGCCAGCGACGCCGTCGCCGATCGCGACCAGGCGCGGATTGGTTTCCCTGGCCAGCGCGAGAATTCGTGCGGTCGCTTCGACGGGTGTGAAGACGCCAAGAAATCGGCCGCCGACCGCTTCGAGCTCGCGCGCGAAGCGCGCGACCAGCTCGGCGCGATATGCGTCAGGCGCCAGAGGAACCGAGCTATGCTTCGGCGGCTCGTGCGCTACAGGATTGGGCGCGCCAGCTTCCAGAGCGGTCTTGAGCGTCGCTACGATTTTATGCAACTCGGCCATCGTCAGATCTTCGCGTCCTGATTCTCGACTGCGCGGCGGCTGCGCGGCCGCGGCCGCGGGAAATCGCGAATCTTCGTCCAGTTGCTGAAAGGCGGCGGCATCCGCCGGATCCATCCGTCATGCGCGAAAGGTTTCAGCATCGCGGCGGCGATCCTCCCGACGATCCGCATGGTTCGCGGATGCCGCGCCATCCGCGCGAAGCGCCGCGCGCCCGCGCGAGCGCGCCGTGCCGCGCCCGGCCATTGTGGCGGAGTGGACGATGAGGTTTCCTTCCAGCGCAGATGGAGCAGGATGCGCGGGATATCGATCTTCACCGGGCACACATCTTTGCACGCGCCGCACAGCGTTGAGGCGAACGGCAGATGCGCCGCGGCCGAGCCGAACAGATTTGGACTGATGATCGATCCGATCGGTCCGGGGTAGGGCGATTGATACGCGTGGCCCCCGATATGGCGGTAGACCGGGCACACGTTCAGGCACGCGCCGCATCGGATGCACATCAGCGCTTCGCGCAGGACCGGATCGGCGAGCATCGAGGTGCGCCCGTTGTCGAGGATGACGACGTGCATCTCGCGCGGACCGTCCAGTTCGCCCGGGGCGCGCGGTCCACGGATGAAGTTGGTGTAGGTGGTGAGCTTTTGCCCGGTCGCGGTGCGTCCGAGAATTTCCAGAAAGTGCGGCAGATCGGCAAGCTTCGGGATGACCTTTTCGATTCCCATGATAGCGACGAAAACTTCGGGCAAGGTCGAAGTCATCCGCCCGTTGCCTTCGTTCTCGACGACCACGAGCGTGCCGGTCTCGGCGATCGCAAAATTGACGCCCGTGATTCCGAAATCGGCGCGCAAGAAGCTCTCGCGCAAACGGGTCCGCGCCTCGGCAGTCAGCTCGGCCGGTTCGGGCGTGTATGGGATTCCGAATTTTTCGTGAAACAGGCTGCCGATATCTTCTTTGGAAAGGTGAATTGCAGGCGTGATGATATGCGAGGGCGGCTCGTGGCGAAGCTGCACGATATACTCGCCGAGGTCGGTCTCGACTACTTCCATCCCGGCCGCTTCCAGAGCCGGGTTGAGCGCGATCTCCTCGGTCGTCATCGACTTGCCTTTGACGACGCGTTTGGCCCCCGAGGATTGTGCGAGCTTGACGATATAGTCACGCGCCTCGCCGGCATTTGCGGCGAAGAAGACTTTGCATCCGTGCGCTTGGAGCTTGCTGGTGAGCTCGATCAGCAATTCATCGAGACGGCCGATCGCATCCTGCTTGATTGCACGCGCGGTGTTGCGTTCGGCTTCGTAGGGCATGAATTCGTCGCGCACCTGCTCGAAGTGCTCGAGGTGGCGCGCGCTTGCGCTCTCGAGTTTGCGGCGCAACTCGCGGTCGGCGGCACCGGCCTCACTCGCCTCAAAGAAGTCGCGTGGTTTGTGGTGTTCGATCGTCAAGACAATTTGCGCCGCGCGCTGGCGCGTTCTAGTTGATTAGCGCGACCTGGCGGACCAGCCGCAGTACCGATTCGCGGGCATTGTCCGCGGCGGGATGCTCCGGCGCAATCGACAGGAAGCTCTGAAAATCGTCAAGCGCGGCCTGAAAGCATTCGAGACGCTCGAACAGGCCGCCGCGTTCGGCAAGCTCTTCGACCGATCGCGGATCGAGCAGCAAGATCCGATCGAGCGCCGAGAGCGCGTGGTCCCAGTCCGACGCGCCCACGTAGATACCCTTCAAGTTGCGCAAAATCCGCGCGAGGATCGCCCGTGCGCCGACTGGCTTGAGCATCGTCGGATGGAGTTCGACCGGCTGGCCATAGATCTGCGCAAGGCGCGCGCGAATATCTTCGAGGCTGAGAATCTCGCCGTCGTAAAACGGATCGATCACGAGTTCTCCGCGCTCATCGACCGCTTTCACCAGGAAATGGGTTGGGAACGAGATGCCGTAAAGATTAATTCCGAGGCGACGCCCGACTTCGAGATAGATGACCGAGAGCGTGATCGGAATTCCCTTGCGGCGGTCGATCACGTCATTCAGAAACGAGTTGCGCGGGTCGCTGAACTCGTCGCGATTTCCCTGGAAACCCTTTTGCTCGAATAAAAACTGCGACAGGAGCTGGATCCGCTCAACGGTGTCGCTGCCCGCATGGACGATCGGCTCGGCCTCGCGCGCCAGCTCGGCAATTCGGTCGAGGTAATGGTCGATATCGAGCGCGGGATATTCTTCCTTGGCGATCAGCAGCGCGCCACGCGCCAGCGGAACCGGTTCGCGCGAGGCGATCGAGGTAAATTCGCGGCGCGCATCATCGTTCATCGCAGTCACCGTCACTTCGTCTCCCTGATTCGAGTTTCTAATGGTGCGCGGGCTTTGACAAGCGCCTAGCTTTCGATTTCGTCAATTGCCAACGCGATTTCCCGCGCGACCTCGTGTTCGGCCTCCTGCCTGAGTGAGGTTTCGAGCGCATCCCGCGCGGCCGCGCCGCCAAGCCTGCCGAGCGCCCATGCGGCATGCGCGCGCACAACTGGTTCGTGTTCGTTGCCGAGCGTCCGCGCAAGGACGGGCACCGCGTCGCGATTTCCGGTGTTGCCCAGCACGATGGCGGTGTTGCGCAACAGTCCGCGCCGCTTGGTCCGCTTGATCGCGCTGCGCATGAATCTGCGGCTGAAGCCCGCGTCGTCGAGCGCGAGAATCTCCGGCAGAAACGGCAGCGCCGCGAACTGATCGCTTTCGGCCTCGGAGGGCGCGTTCCAGGGGCATACGTCGTTGCAGATGTCGCAGCCAAAAATCCATTGGCCGAGTTTTGGCCGGAGCTCGAGCGGGATCGCTCCGCGATGCTCGATCGTCAGATACGAGATGCAGACGCGCGGCTCGATTTTGTAGCCATCTTCGATCGCGCCGGTGGGGCACAGATCGACGCATCGGCGACAGGTTCCGCAATGGTCGCGATAGGGGGCGGTCGGCGCGTCGATTTCCAGGTCGGTGAAAATCTCGGCCAGAAAAAAATACGAGCCACGCTCCCGATTCAGCAGCATCGTGTTCTTGCCGAACCAACCTAACCCCGCTTGCGCCGCCCATTCACGTTCGAAAACCGGCCCGGTGTCGACGTAGGTGCGCGTAGTTGCGCCGGGATGCTCAGCGACGATCGCAGCGGCGACCGATTTGGCGGCGGCGAGTACGTAGTCGTGATAGTCAGGGCCGAGCGCATAGGCGGCAACTCGCCCGCGCATCTGCGCGCGCCAATCGATTTCGGGTGGCCGCGCGGCGGCATAAGGATAGGCAAGGCTAACGACGGATTTGAATCGCGAATCCAGAACACGCGGATCGATGCGCCGAGCAGGCTCGCGCGCAAGGTACGTCATCGTGGCGCTGCGGCCCAAGGCGATCCAATCGGCGAAAAATTCCTCGCGATCAGCAAGCGGGCGTATCCGCGCGAAACCCACCATCGCGAACCCGCGCGCATGGGCCTCGTTATCGACAATTTTGCTCAATTTCAGCATCGCGATGAAAAAAGCCTAGCACCTACAAGGCTTTATTTAGACTATAATTGTGGAGTCATTGACTCCAGATTTAGGAGTTATTAGGTTCGAGGTGCGGGGCGAATCGGCTGGTGGCGCAGTCGTATCCGGAGGGCAAAGATGGCGGAAGAAATGAATCAGGGCGAGCATACTATTCACATCGAGCATTCTGCCGAACATACGGCTGCCGAACATACTGCAATGGATAATTCCGGCGCGGAAGATTCGGCGCCTGTCGATCACTCGACTCTACCCGACGTGAAGCTCACGCCCAAGGCGGTCGAGATGGTTCGCAAGATGCACGCAAAAGAAGGCTTCGACGCCGAACATGGGATCCGCATCAGCGTGGTCGGGGGCGGATGCTCCGGGTTTCAGTATCAGATCAATTTCGACAAACCGAAAGAGGGAGACCGCGTGGCCGAGTTCGACGGGATGCGTGTGTATATCGACGACTTCTCGTTGCCGTACATCGCGGGCACTACGCTCGATTTTGTCGAGGGTCTGCACGGCGCGGGGTTCCGTTTCGACAATCCTCGCGCGAGCCGCACCTGCGGTTGCGGCTCATCCTTCAGCGCCTGAACGAATCTCACGATTGAGCATTAGCCGCCCGAGGTTCTCCCTCGGGCGTTTTCTTTGACCGCGCGAAACGCATCGGCGCGGAGCGGTGTTCGACGTTTCGAGTAGAAGTTGCACCGGGACTATATTTCTATGCGGCGAAGTGTGTGGCCGCGGCACGGATAACCATGAACCAGAGCGCGACGGTGGCGATCGCATAGAGGTAAAAGCGCAGCATTATGAGATTGAACGTGCAGTGAACTCCGCTGTGCAGGACGCGAAACGCTACGAAGATCCACGCCGCATCGAGGTACATCGGATCGACCTGCCCGGTGACAAAGAGATATAGGGCGAGCACGTAAAAGAGCACCGGAATTTCGAACAGGTTCTTTAGATTATCCGACGGATTCGAGACCGCCGGCGGCGAGAGTTGTGCGAACGCCGCCGGAGAGAGATCCTGCCGGTTGAAATTGTTGCTGGCGATGAAACGGATCCGGCGGACGTACATGTACACCCACACCGCGAGCGTCAGAAACATCATTGCGAACACCGGACCGAAGACTGCCGTCTGTTCCATAGGTTCCTCCAATCGATCGATCGACTTCGCTGCCGGAATTGTGTGGGAAGCCTGATTGCATGGCAACGCGGTGTCCGATTCCGCACCCGCCGCGCATTGTGCTAAACCGACGCCACCATGCTCACGGCGCTGATCTTCTGGCTCTCGCCCGCGCGGCGACGCTTCATGCGCCGTTACGCGCGCCCCGCGATGGCTACGATGCGTGAGCGGCTGGCGTATTTCGGCGCCCCACAGGCGCAACGATTCGTCTCGATAATCCTGGCCGCGAACGCGGAGTTTCTTGCTTACGCTCTCACGCGCGGCGGACCGCTGGAGAGCTATCGCGATCGCGCGACGCCGGCCACAATCGAGGCGTGTCTGGGCGCGATGCTGATGTTCTCGGTCAATATGTTCGCCCGCGATGAGATAGCCAAAAACGAAAGCGAGCTGATTGGATTGCTCGCCGCAGTCATCGGATGCGACCAGATGCAGGTGATGTTGCGGCGAGACAACCTTCGCACAGCGCCGCGCTCGGAGGAGTGGACGCTCTACACCCAGTTGATTTCGGCGCTGGACGGTGAGCGGCCTCCCTACGGCGCCGAACTTGAGCGCGCCTTCGGCTTCAACTACCTGTCGTATATCGGGCAATATCGCGATGCGCTCGAGCGCGAGGCCGCAGGCTTCGATTCGGACCAGTAAGAACGCGGATTCGGGAAACGCAGCCTTCTAGAGGGAGACCGCAGTGAAAGACCTCGACGGCAAGGGAATTATCGTGACCGGCGCCACGCGTGGAATCGGCAGGGCGATCGCGCTCGAATGCGCGCGGCGCGGCGCGCGTATCGCGTTCAACTATGTAAAGAGCGAAGCGCAGGCCGCGGAGGTGAAGGCCCAGATCGACGCGCTGGGAGCGCCCGCGCTCGCGTTCAAATGCGACGTCGGCGACCTAAAGTCGGTCCGCGAAATGGTGAACGCCGTCAAGAAAGAGTTCGGCGCGATCGACGGCCTGGTCAACAATGCCGGTATTACGCGCGACAAAGTTCTGGTGATGATGAGCGAGGATGATTGGGCCGAGGTTATTCGCACCAATCTGACCGGGTCGTTCAACTTCGTGCGCGCCGCGGCGTTTATGATGATGAAAGCCAAGCGCGGTTCGATTCTCAACATCACGTCGGTCAGCGGCCTCATTGGCTTGCCCGGGCAAGTGAATTATTCCGCCGCGAAAGCAGGAGTGATTGGGCTTACCAAATCTCTGGCCAAGGAAGTGGGCCGTCTGGGAGTGCGCGCCAACGCGCTCGCGCTGGGATTTATCGAAACCGACATGACCGCGTCGCTGCCCGAAGAAAATAAAGCGCAGGCGCTCGCGATGATACCGCTCGGGCGCTTCGGCAAAGTCGTGGACGTGGCGCCGATGGCGGCGTTTCTGCTCTCCGACGCCGCGGCTTATATCACCGGGGCGGTGATCAACGTTGACGGCGGACTCGCGATGTAGCGCGCACGCGCGGCATTCCTGCCCGCGCTATTGTTCCGAGGGATGTCCCCAGTCCTGCTCGCAGCTCAGGATGTCGATTCGATTGCCATGCTCGACCGCGCGAAGTTTTTTCTCGTAGGCCGCGTCGATTGAGCGCGTTCGAGCGCCCTCGTGCGCCGGCCGGCGCCAGCGGGCGTAGGCGTCCGGGCCGCCGTTGTAGGCAGCGTAGGTAGAGCGCGCGAGCGCGATGGTGTTGTCGCGCACCGGATCGACGTGCGGTTTCGCGACGACGGTCTTTAGCAGATCGCCAAGAATCTCGGAGCCCGCGCCCGCGTTGTACAAAACGTCCCAGCGCAACTTGTCCAGGTTGTAGAAGCCGCGCCACACGTGCTTGTTCACCTGCATCAGGCCAATGTCGCCGGTCGAGCTCTCGAGCCACGTCACCCGATTGTTCACTCGCACGAATTGTCGCCAGCAGCTTTCCTGCCACGCCGCGCTTTTCACCAGGAGCCGAAAGACCGGCTGATAGCGGGCGGGCAGATCCGAATCGGCGATTTCCCGCTCCGTGCTGAGCGCGAGCAACTTGCCCATCGCGTCGCGATAGGGCTGCGCGTTGGACCTATCGACGACCACGCGCCGCAGTTTTTGCGCGGCCTTCATCAGCTCCGGAATGATGCCTGAGGACGGTTCGGCGGCCGACGCTTCGGCAGGCTCGATGAGCCACAGCGGAATGCCGAGCCATCGCCGCGCGGCCGCACGCACTGCCGAAGCCGGCGATGGGGACGGTGTCGCAGACGGTGCGACAACCGTCGGAAGCGGTGCGGCCGCGGTTGGTGCGGCGGCCGGCGCCAGCCGCGATGGAGTAGTAGTCGCGACCGGCGCGGGAATGGTTGCTGATTTCATCGCGGAAGGGGTTGCCGAAGGATTCCCCAGAGACGCCGACGGCGATGCTACCGAAGACCCGATGTTTGATTCTGAGAAAGTTGCGGGCCCAGACGGCGCTGGCGAGGATTGTGGTGTCTCTGCCGATAGTATGCCGGTCTCGTCCGGATTCGCAGAGGGCGGACTGGAGAGTGGCTCCGTTACGCCGAACATTCCCTTAAGGCTCTTGTCCTCATCGAAATTGAACTCGAGCGGATCGCTGGTCGCGTTGGGCGCCATGATATGCGCGAGCCGGCGCAGATCCTGCGCCGATACGCGCATCCCAAGCGCTGGCGCCGCCTGGTCAAGCGCGAACAACGCGTCGCCGGCCGAGATGAACGAAAGGAACTGCAAACCCTGAGCTCCAAGCTGTCCGCGCGCGGCGGCATCGTGCACCGCGCTACCCAGCTCGCGCCAGGTATCGAGGAAGATCGTCCGCACCGGATCCGGTCCGGCGGCCGACGGCGGCTTCGCGAGTGCATCGACCAGTCGGTAGCGGCTCTCGATCAGGATCTGCATGAGCTGTCCGCGAAACTGACGGTCGCCGACATTCGCGCCGAGGTGTTTGATCGCAAAAACCAGGAACGCGTCCCATTGATTGAGCTGTTTCTGAAAGGCCGCGAGCTCGGCCGGCGTCGGCTCGGCAGGAGTTCCCGATGCGGCAGGCGCCGGGAAATCCGGCACGGTGATCACGAGCGTTATCCGGACGCCCCGCGGCAGCACCTCGATCTGGGGCTCGGCGCGGACCGAATTTATCGCGCTGTGGATTCGCGCGGCGACGTCCGGCTCCGATGCTTCCTCGGCCAGCGCGCCGAGCTGCTGGATCGCGGGATTCAGGTCGTAGGTAAATGTCTCGAGCTCCGGAATCAGGTATTGCTTGATCAGATCGAAACCCGTGCCGGCGATGAGCGTCTTCTGATGGGCGGGGTTGAAAAGATTCAGATCCGCGATTCGCACCTTCAGACGCAAGCCCGGCGCCAGGTACGGCTCTGAATCGGCCTCGACGATTCCGTTCCAGGCTACCGCGCTAAGGCATTTGCCGGCAAGGCTCACGCCCAGGCTGAGGCTCGCGGCGGTGTCGAGCCGCAGGCGCGGACTCGCCGGCGAGAACGCGGGATTTTCCGCGAAGAGGAACTGGCAGATATCGGCACCGTTCCACAACGCCGCCTTGCCGCCCGGCGCGGTGTACATCTGGGCTTTGAGAGCCGCGCTGAGCGTCAGATAGTCGATCGTGATTGGCACACTAACGTCGGCCGCGCGCGCCGCGGAGATGTTGGATATCGTACCTAGCGCCAAAATTGCAAAAAGTAATACGGTCCGCCGTGCGAATCCGAAAAACTGCCGCGCACGTTTATCGACAGGATCCACCCGCCAAATTTCGTTGTCTCGGTGAAGGTTCCCGCCGCGCCGCATATGTCAACCATATGGGATCGCGGAATGTGCTTGAAAGGCTCGTGCGCGGTTACGATAATTCGTTCAGAGCTGGGTGCACAAAATGAGTGCAGAACGACAGACCGACTTTTACGAGGCTGAGGCCCCGCAAGCGTCGCGCGAACTAGCCGAGCTACGCACCTCGCGCGACTATGTGGCGCCGTTCGAGATCGTGCGCCGCCGGGTTATCGACGATTTGTTCGACGGCAAGGCGACTATCGACGCCACTGTCGTGATCCGGATCGGCGTGGTCGAAGAAACCGAGGCCGCCAGCGGCGTCGGCGTGGTTCACGCGCTCGATGTCGCGCTGCGCAAGGCGCTGCTGAAGTATTTTCCGTTCCTCGAGACCGTCCGAGTAATCGAGACCTACACCCACGCCAGCGGCGACTCAACTGAGGCCGAAGTCGTATCGGTCAAAAAATTCTCCGACGGCCACCACACCTGGACCACGCTCGCCAAATCGGCGAACACGGTCGAGGCGGGATGGAAATCCCTGCTCGACGGCTACGAATGGCGCATCTACACCGAGAATCAGAAGCTGCGCCGGATGGGCGGGAATCCGCGCCTGTCGCGCCGATAATTGCGAGGTCCGCGATGCCCGCAGACGCCGAATCCAGCAATCGAATCGGCAGGGCTTCGCCCGGTAAACTCGCGATTTTGTACGACGGCTCGTGCGAGTTGTGCCGCACCAGTATCGACAGCGTCCGCCATTTCGACAATTCAGGACTGATCGAGCCGCTCGATCTGCACAATCCCGAGGCGCGCGCACAATTCCCGGATCTCAAGATGGAAGCGCTGCTGGAAGAGCTGCACGCGGTTGACGATCGCGGACAAATTTATCGCGGCGCCCGCGCGATCAACGAAGTCCTGCGGATGCAGAACGGACTGCGCGGATTGCTCGCCTATCTATGGTATGTGCCCGGCTACGCGTGGCTGGCCGATCGTCAATACAAGCGAATCGCAGCCAGCCGCTATCAGCGCGACGCCGACGGCCGCATCATCAAGCAATCCGCTACCCCCCGAGCGTGATACTGCCGCCCGCTATGACGGCAGCCAAGGGTAAACACCCGCCTCCCAGCTTTGCACGAAGGCGCGACGCTCGTCACGCGCAACTATCGCGAGTTTTTCAGAGTCGCCGGATTGAAGCTCGAAAACTGGGAGCGGTAACCCAAGTCGCACTGGCGCCGCTTGCTCGCGCGATGCGTTGTCTCGTGATTAGCTCGCGCGGTAAGCTCTAAAGCTCACTGCCGTGAAGCCGTTTTTCATCTACAACACCCTGTCGCGATCCGTCGAGGAATTTCATCCGCAGCATCCTCCGGGCGTCAGCCTGTACTCCTGCGGGCCGACCGTCTATCTGCCGCAGCATCTCGGAAATCTGCGCGCCTACTTGTGCTGGGACTTCCTGCGCCGCGCGCTCGAGTTTAATGGCTATGCCGTCCGCCACGTGATGAACGTGACCGATGTCGGTCACATGACCTCGGACGAAGACACCGGCGAGGACAAGATCGAGCTCACCGCGCGTGTCGAGCACAAAACTCCGCTCGAGGTTGCGAATTTTTATCTCAAACAGTTCCAGGATGACCTTGCAGCCGTTCACGTCGAGCCGCCGCGGGTATGGTGCCGCGCGACCGAGCATATCGGTGCGATGCTCGATTTGATTGCGCGAATTCTCGCCGCCGGGATGGCGTACGTGACGCCGTCGGGCGTCTATTTCGATGTCGAAAAATATCGCGGTGAGAATCGCAAGGGACGGCTTTCGCGCCAGAGCCTTGACGAGCAGAACGCGGGCCAGCGCCTGGAACATTCCGCGGACAAGAAGAGCCCGCACGACTTCGCGCTCTGGGTCCTCGCGCAGCCCCATCACATGATGCAGTGGCCTTCGCCGTGGGGTCCCGGATACCCCGGATGGCATATCGAGTGCTCCGCGATGTCGATGAAATATCTCGGCGAGACAATCGATATCCATACTGGCGGGATGGACCATATTCCGATTCATCATGAGAACGAGATCGCGCAATCCGAAAGCGCGACGCATCATCCATTCGTCAAATATTTCGTCCACAACGCGTTTCTGACCGGCAAGGAAGGCGCGAAAATCTCGAAAAGCGCCGGCAAGTTCCCGCTCTTGTCCGATGTTACCGCGCTGGGGATCGATCCGCTCGCGTTCCGGGTTTTCTGCATGGGCGCGAAGTACCGCTCCGAGTTGGCGCTCGCCGAAGAGGGGCTGCGCGCCGCGCAAACCAACCTCGACTACTTTCGCGAGTTTGCGCGCAACCTCCCTGCCGACGCCGTGTCGGCGTCGGCGGACGCGGATTTTACGCTCGAGTATCAGACGCGCTTCCACGATGCGATCAATAACGATCTCAACACGCCGCAGGCGCTTGCGGTCGCGCTCGATCTGATGGCTGAGTCCTATCGCCGCGGCGAGCGCAGAGTCTGGAAGACGCTTAGAGCATTCGATCGGGTGCTGGGGCTTGCGCTGGAGGAGACTCGCGCGGCAGCAGCGAATGCGGAAATCGCCCCCGAGATTCAGGCTCTGATCGACGCGCGCGCCGCCGCGCGCAAGGCGCGCGATTTCAAACGCGCCGATCAACTGCGCGCCGAACTGGAGGCGCGCGGTTACGAGGTCAAGGATAATCGCGACGGGTCGGCTCTCTACCAGCTCCGCCGCGGGTGAATTTACGCCGCAAGCCAGCCTGCTTTGCCTTGAACCTTGCGGCCCTGCTCTCTTAGAATCGCGGATTGGACCGGGGCCGCCCCGGCGACCGTCGCGCAACCCGGGCGAACAGGTTCATACAGGCGCGGGTCCATATAGGTGATTGATGGGAATAGAGCTCAAGAAATTTGATACACGTTCCAAAGCCGACGGGCCTGAGGTAAAGCATCTCGACCCGGCCAATGCGCCGTACTATCTGCCGATCGGCGACGAGGTGGAAATATTCACCGCTGCCTACAAAGCCCGCCTGCCGATTTTGCTCAAGGGCCCGACCGGTTGCGGCAAGACCCGCTTCGTCGAGCACATGGCGCATCAGCTCGCCGCGCTGGCAAACGGGCCGAACGAGTTGATTACGGTCGCGTGCCACGAGGATCTGACCGGCTCCGATCTGGTCGGCCGGTTTCTCATCCAGGCTGACGAAACGGTGTGGGTCGATGGTCCCCTGACCCAAGCCGTCCGCCGCGGCGCCATCTGCTACCTCGATGAGGTGGTCGAGGCGCGCAAGGACACCACCGTGCTGATCCATCCGCTGTCGGACCATCGGCGAATCCTGCCGATCGAAAAGCGCGGCGAAACGATCGAGGCGCACGAGGGCTTCCTGCTGGTCATCTCGTACAATCCCGGCTACCAGAGTATTCAGAAGAATTTGAAGCACTCGACGCGCCAGCGCTTCGTCACGATCGAGTTCGACTATCCGCCCGCCGTGAAGGAAGTGGAAATTATCGGGCATGAGGCGGGGCTGGATCGCGAGATGGCGATGCAGCTTGCGGTGCTGGGTGAAAAGGTGCGCAATCTGAAAGCGTCGGGACTGGAGGAAGGCGTCTCGACCCGGCTTCTGATTTACGCCGGTGAACTGATCCGGCAGGGAATCGCGCCGCGG
>JBOHWH010000007.1:0-17190 GCA_050736695.1 Binataceae bacterium (SeqCode)
GTCTAATGCCGGCCGTCGCCGCGATGCAGCCGCACCTGCAAGCGCTGGGTTATGTCGAGGTCGAAACGCGTGTGCAGACGATACTCGGCGCGGCGGCAACGCGATTTCGCGGGCATCAGTTCCGTTACTCGAACCTCGAAGACTCCGGTGGTTCCGTTTCTGCGAATTGTAGCTACCGCGTGACTCCACGATGGGGCTCCGGCGCATTCGATGAAGGCTTCACCTCAGGCAGCGTGCTCGCCAGCTACGTGCACGCGCACTGGGCGTCGAATCCTGAGGTCGCGCGTGGCCTGGTCGCGTCGTGCGAACGATACCGGCTGCATCAAGACACGCGGCAAAAAAAAATCTAGGATTCGATCCATGAAGACCGACGATCCATCCGGCCCCGCAAGCCATCGCGAGGATCCGCCCGCCGCTCCCCTGTCGTTGGAAGGTTTCAGCGTCCTTCATCAGATGTTCCGAATCAGGCGCGGGCCGTGGCGCGCGCTGGCCGAATCAGAGCGAACCAGGATCGCGCGGGAAGCAGTCGCCGCCCTGACCGAGATGGGCGCGCGCGAGGACGGCGAGTCTGCGCCGTTTGCGGGCCTGGGACATAAAGGCGATCTGATCCTCGTTCATTTCCGCCGCGGTTTCGACGAACTTTCCGCGGCGCAGATCGCGATTGGCAAACTCGGACTCAGCGATTATCTGGAGCCAACCACCTCGTACGTCTCGATGATCGAAATTGGCCTTTACGAGGCTACAGTTACGCTGCACACGCGCCTGGCCGCGCAAGACATCCGTCCGCGAACGCCTGAATGGAACGCCGCCGTCGCGGCCGAGGTTGCCGCGCAGCGGCAAAAAATCTCGCCGCGCCTGTATCCGAAAATTCCGCCGCGCCGCTACCTTTGTTTTTATCCGATGGATAAAAAGCGCGACGGAGCCGACAACTGGTATCGCCTCGCGATGGACGATCGGCGCCGCCTGATGCACGAGCACGGGTTGGTCGGACGCCGCTTCGCCGGCGAGGTTACGCAGATCATCTCGGGTTCGATCAGCTTTGACGATTGGGAATGGGGCGTCGATCTGTTCGCCGACGATCCGATTGTATTCAAGAAGCTGGTGTATGAGATGCGCTTCGACGAAGCGAGTGCGGCGTACGCAAAGTTCGGCCCATTCTATGTCGGAATCCGAATCGTTCCCACGGAAATTGAAAAAATTCTCGCGACCTGAAAGAGTTCCGCTTGCGTCAGTTGATGCGCGCACTTGATCCAACCGGCCCCATGTTTCGGCCGAAGCGGATTAAAGGAGTCTATCGATGATCACCTCGGGCGACGATTTTCCAATTCACCAGACGCCGGAGCCGGTGCAGCAGGTTTTCACCAGCGATCGGAATTTTTACGACCGGTTTTTCTTCAACGGATATTGGCGCGAAGGCGAGCCGTACTTCGCGGTCGGGATGGGCATCTACCCGAACGTCGGAATTATCGACGCTTCGTTCAGTGTCATTTGGGGAGGCGTTCAGCATTGCGTGCGCGCTTCGCGGGTTTTAGGCGCCGATCGAATGGACACCAGAGTCGGCCCGATCTCGATCGAAGTCGTCCGGCCGATACGCGCGTTGCGGCTGCGCGTCGATCATCCGGAAATCAAGGCCGACCTGACGTTCGAGGCGCGCGCGATGCCGATCGAGGAGCCGCGTTTTACCCGGCGCTCGGGCGTGCGCTTGATGTTTGATATCACGCGCTTCACCCAGCACGGCGGCTACAGTGGATCTCTGACCGTCGCGGGGCGGAAGTTCGACGCGAAACCCACCCAAGTCTGGGGCTCGCGCGATCGCTCGTGGGGCGTGCGCTCCATCGGCCCGCAGGATCCCGCTGGAGTTCCTAGTCCCGAGCCGCCGCAGTTTTTCTGGCTCTGGTCGCCGAATAATTTCGAAAATCTATGCACGCACGTTGACGTGAACGAAAATTCAGACGGCTCCCGATGGCATCAGTTTGGCGCGATCGCAACGCCCGATCCCGCAGTGCCTGGCGAAATCGCAAGCGCCGTCGATTGGAAGGTGAACTATCTTCCCGCCACCCGGCATGCCCGCCAGGCGGAGATTCTCTTGCGCACCGCATCGGGAGAGCATCGCGTCGAGCTTGAGACCATCTACAATTTCTACATGCAGGGGATCGGCTACGGTCATCCGAAGTGGGGCCACGGAATGTACGCCGGCTTGGATGTTTCCGACTATGACGCGTTCAAGCTCGCCGAGGTTGATCAGACGCAGCAGCTCAACCAGCATATCCAGGCGGTTTGCCGTGCGAAGCTGGGCGCGAGCGAAGGGATGGGCATCCTCGAGATGCTGATAATCGGCCCGCACGCTCCGAGCGGCCTAAAGAGCATGCTCGACATGCACCGTTAGAGCGGCGCGGCGCTTCCTTCCGTCATCCAGAGCGAGGCCGCTCCACCAGTTCAAAGACGGCCGTACGCAACGGATTCAATGTCGAGCACTTCGCGCATTCTGGAATGAACTGGTGGATCGCCTCGGACGCGAGCTCCGGCGATCCGAACAAACTAGCGCTGCTACTGCGCGGATGAACCGGCACGCAGTTTGCGCCATCCGAAGATGAGGCGCTGGGCGCCGGTGACGAGCTCGAGCGCGGCCATCGCGTAACACAGGATTGGGCCGACTGGGTGCAAAAACCTGATGGATTCGACGCTTGCGAGGATCACGAAGAATGCAAGCGCTTCGGTGCGTTCGAGGATTCCGGGCGGATACTCGATTAGCTTGGGGCCGTGGCGGTCGAGCGCCGCGCCCACCGCAAGGAATACCGTGATATTCACGTACCAGCTTCCGACCAGTAACAGAGCCGCAAAGTAAAGCTCGGCGTGGCCCCACGCGATTCCGATTATCACCGCGGTTTCGACGATGCGATCCGAAACCAGATCGAAGATGCCGCCTAGCGCGCTTGGCGCGGCGCATTGCCGGGCGATGGTTCCGTCGAGCGCGTCGAGCGCCGCGCTCAGCGCCAGAAGCGCAATCCCCCATCCTGCCGAGCCTTTCCCGAAAGCGATTCCCGCCGCGACTCCCGTCACCGCCGCGAGCGCGGTCGCGAGGTTGGCGCCGACGCCGACGCGAAACAGCGCACGCGCCAGTGTCGACTGGATCCGCCGGACATCCGCGCTGTCGCCAAGAATCGTATCGAGCATCGTGTTGTCCTCAGTCGGTCGCGCGAGCTTCGAGTTGTTCGAGCGTCATCCCACGAGTCTCAGGTGCGAAGAGCCAGACCAGAATTGCGCCGATAACAGGCCCGATCGAAACGATGGCAACTGCATTGCCGAGTCCGCCGACCGAACTGGCCAACGCGCCGATCGTGTACGGCGTCAGCAGCGCGGCGAGCTGGCCGAATAGCTGCACGGTCATGCCGTAGGAGGTCGCGCGGATTTCGGTCGGGAACAGCTCCGCCGAATAAGTCGCGGTCGCCGTGCGTGCGCATTGAAACGAGAACACGGTGATGACCAGCGCCGTCAGCATCGCGCGGTGACTGTCGGTCTGAAATAGCGCCAGAATCGCGACCGCGCCGATGACGTAGCTTACGCCCGTCGTGGGCTTGCGCCCGATTCGATCGAGAGCCCATCCGGCGACGAGATTTCCGAGCGCGCCAATCACGTATGCGAGCACGATCGCGTACCCGATCTGCGACGACGTCCAATGATGATCGCGTTTGGCGTAGAGACTGAAAAACGTGACTGCCGGCGATCCGACCAGACCCACGCAGTTCCACAGGAGCGCCACCAGCAGCACGCGGCCGCGATACGGCCCACGAATCGGTTCGATCGCGTTGCGTAGCGCGGCGACTACCTCGCCCAGAAAGTTCGTCGCCTCGCGCGTGGCCTTAAGAGCCTCGAAGCGTGCGGTTTCCTTGAGTCCGCGGCGCAGAAACGCGACCAGCAACAGCGGAAGAATTCCGATGAAGTACATTCCGCGCCAGCCCCATCGCGAATCCGCCACGACGCCATACAGAGCGCCGCCCGCGACGACGCCGAACAGGCCGACAGTCTGCAGCGCCGCGATTCCGCGTCCGCGCAGGTTGTCGGGAAATTCCTCGCTGATCATGATAATCGCGAGGCTGAATTCCGCCGACAGAAATAGCTGCGCGAGGCTCTGGAACAGGGTGAAACTGGAAAGACCGCTGGACAGGGCGGTGAACAGGGTGAACAGCGTGTATAACAGGACGGTTCCCGAAACGATCGGCTTGCGTCCGATCCGGTCCGAGGCCATCACCAGCAGGAACGCCGCCAGACCACCCAGGCGCACCAGCGACGCCATCCTTCCGATCGCGTGATTATCCATGTGAAAGGTGCGCGCGATGTCGGGGGTGCAGAGATGAAAGATGGTGACGTCGTAACCTTCGAAGATGGTTACCGACATCAGCAGGCCGAGCAGCATCCATAGATAGCTGTTCGCGCGCGGCGCGACTTGAGCAGAAATTCCGGCTGGCGCCTTTGACGGTGATGATTCGGGGTTGTTTTGCGGCTGATTCACACGGAAAATTCCAGACGGGACCAAGCTCCCAAATTGCCGCGCCGGGAGCAAGTCTGGGCGCGCGGCAATTGCGCTCGCCAAAGATGAAACGTTTTCGTTCAACCCACCTACAGGTCAAATCCGCGGTTGTGGCGATTCTCCTCGCGGGCTCGCTTGGAGCTTTCCGTTCGACGGCCGTGGCCGCTCCAGAGGCCACGCTGTTGGGCTTCTCTTCGGCGGACTTCCAGATAGTTGATCCCGCGAGTCATGCTGTGATCGGCACCGCGCGTTACGCCGTGATGCGGCAAGGCAGCGGCATTTCACTGCGCGGCGACGATCGCTATGCGAGCGGCCAGTACGACTTCGAGCGCGATCGGTTCGACACTCCGATCGGCGGGTTGCCCGTCCTTACTTCCGCGGATCACTATTTCTTCCTGGCCAACGGCGCACCGGAGTTCCAGAGCAACTATGATCTGAAGTCAGGGCTCGCGAGCTGCACCGATTTCCGCAGTCATCCGCCCGTGACCAGGACCGCCCAGATCTTCCCGCCGCCGGACACTTGGGCGGGAGCTTCGGTGATGATTCCGATCCAGGAGTTTTTGCGCCGCGGCGGCACCGGTACGCTCGACACGCACGTTTTCAATTGCGCGCCGGGCCCTAAAATCTTTGCGGTCAAGGTAACGATCACGCAAACCCAGTCGGAGTCGCCACTGTTTCGGCCGGGCGCGGTCGAAGTCGATGTCAAGCCTGACTTCGGATGGCTGAACCTGATCGCCGCTCCATTCATTCCGCACCTGCATGCGTGGTTCGACCCGAGTCACGATTGGGAATTCGTCGGCGCCACCCTCGCGCGATTCTACAAAGGCCCCGACATCATGCTCGGACGCATCTTCGCACCGGCGGCGCCAGTTGGCGCGCTGGAGGCGGAGCCGCTCAGGTAGCGCGCGCGGCGAACCGCCTGGCGGACACGGACATTTCTCTCGGTGACGGCTTAAAAGTGCGTGACGCCTTCAGCGTCAGCATGCCTCACGGATGAAGGTTTGGGTTTGCGATATTGGAAGGATAGCTGACAGGTGGCGCAGGTGCCTTCCGGTTGTGGGTTGCCCGCCTTGCGCACCAGCTTGACGTATCGCACGCTTCCGTCGCTGCACAGGTGGCTGGCTACAGGATAGTCGTACACGGTACGGACCGCGGTGGGTCGATCGCTCATTTTTTTTCGATTAGCGCTCCTTCAGTATCGAAATCGTTTCCCTTTCGTTCGAACCGCGCGCCGGCCGGTGGCGATCCGTGCGCGCGGCAGGATCCATAAGTAGTGATTTACGCGCCGCGATCAATAACTTCCGGGCCTTTGGCGAAAATATTTCTTCAATGCGCAGCGCGGCGGCGCGCCACCTCGAACGTGACGATCTCGAAGGGACGAAGTTCGAGCTCGAGCGAGCCGTCGCGCCTGCGCTTTATCGCGTCGCGCTTCAGTGGATTCCCGGCCAGATCGATTACGCGTGCGCGCGCCGCCGCGGGGAAACTGAAGCGCGCGCGTTCGTTCTGTGCCGAGTTGCTGAAGACTCTGGCGCGGTATGCGCCGGGGCGCGGTCCGGGTCGCGCGGTTGAAAACGCGATCCGCTCGTTGTCGCACACGATCAGCGTCGGCGCGCTCGCGCTGGAGTACCGCGCTCCGAACATCCGTGGAGGCGCCGTGTAACTCGCCGCGCGTCCGATGATGCCGCTGTCGAGCAGGTTTCCGCGCGCGGTTGCAAGCGCAAACTCGAAGCGATGCTCCCCCAGCTCCTGCGCGCCGGGAGTCTCGAGCTCGGGGCCAGCACCTCCGCGCCGCGTCGCGAGGTCCGATCGCGAAAGCCATCCGACCGCGCGAATCAGGGTGAGCAGGATCGCCGATCCTGTTGACTCCGCACGGACCTCGGCCTCGTAGATGCCGCGGCTAATCAGCGCCGCCGAATATTCCGCCGATTCGACCGCGGTGAACGTGCGATGCGGCACCGTCGGATAAAAATCCTCGACCCCGGCCGATTCCGCGTGCGCGAGCGCGCGCCGCAGAATTCCGAAGCTCGTGTCGTGGACCGATTCCGCCGCGACGACCGGAGTGCTCAGCGCGGCGCGCAGGCGATGGTCGCGTGAGCGGTTGTTTACGCGGGTATCGAAATCGATCCGCTCCAGACCCGGATACAGCGTCGCATGCAACTCGATTCCGAGCGGTTCGGGTTTGCTTTCGCGCGCGCTGCGGCCCGGCGTGAGACCAGCGGGGATTGCATACTCGAGCGTGATCGCGATTCGCTTGCGAGTGAGGCTGTCTTCGACAACGCGAGAGGAAATTTTCGCGGGCGCGGCTATCGTCGGGGCGCCGGGCACCGGATCGAAGTTGTATTCGTCGCCGCGGTCTCCGTCGTCCTCGAAATGCAGCGCGAGTACGCGCTCGTTTTTGAGATCTTCGATTTCGACTCCATTGGACGCCGGCCGGACACGATAAAATTCGTTTTCGATCCACTCGCGCGGCGCGAGCTCCAGAGCCGGCGGCGCGGCATCGCGTTCCAATTTATAGAAACTGAAGCCCGCTTGGGAAAGGTTATCGGCGACGAATGCAATCGCGCAGCGCGCAAGGTTCGTCGCGTGAATCTGGATCGTCGCGTCGTCGGGAATCTGGGTGCGAATCGCGCGGCGAAATTCTTCGAGATCGAGCTCGCTCGTCGCCGCGCGGCTCATGGTGAGCGCAAGTTCGATCCGGCCCGAGTCCGATTGCTTCAGTTCGTAGCTATTGACGGTTCGGCCCATCAGCGTCGGATGGCTCAGCGCCGCCACTATCGGCTTGAACTCCGAGGCGCGCTGTTCGATCTTGAACGCGCGCGCGGCGCGCGTGATATCGATGGCGATCGGAATCGCCGCGCCGCTGGTTGCGCGCGCGACATAACTCGCGGCTGGATCCGGAAGCTCGATCTCTCCCGTCACGAGCCCTTGCCGCGTGAAGGTCGGGTTGAACACCGCAATCGCCGCGCCGGGCGTGTCGCCGCGCTCGAGAATCTCCGCGCCGGCCGCGCGCACGACGTTCTCCGCGATCATCGCGGCCTGATCGAACCGGTAGCGCATGTCGGTATGCACCTGATCGACCGAGCATCCGCAGATCGAATCGTGGGGATGATTCTGCAGCTCGAGACGCCACGCGAGGTCGAGGAATTCCAGATGACTCGAAGTAACTTCCAGGGTTGACGCGAGCGCGGCGAGGGGGTCGGCCAACCGTTCCAGCGCGTAGCAGTTGGCGAAGTCGCGCTGCTTGATCCAGGTGCGGGCTGAGGTCACCCCGGGCAGCAGATGCGCGCGCAAGGGCGAGCGCAACTCTCCGCGATGACGCGCGAGTCCATTCGGCGCAAGAGCATCGGCACGATTGACGAAGCCTTCGAGCGGGCCGAGCTCGAAGCCCAGATCGGAAGTCTCACGCGCCTCGCGAATCCGCGCTGCCAGGCGCGGGTCAGGCTCGGCATGATCGGTTCCGGTCATCACGAGGATTGATCCGCCGCCCGCAAACTTGCGCTCGCGTGCGACGATGTCGTTTGCGCGGGCCAAAAACGCCGCGGCCGACCCGAGCGGAAAATTGGCGCCGTTCGAATAGCCGTACGGCAGATACACCGTGGTGAGCGCCGAGCCGTCGGGCGCTTCCCACGTGAATCGATTCGCGGCGACGTCGGCTCCCACCCCGCGCCACAGCACGGCGGTGCGAAATCCGAAGCCGGCAAGGATCTGCGGTAGCTGCGCGATATGGCCGAACTGATCGGGCAGGTAGCCAACGTCGAGCGGACGGCCGAAGCGGCGCGCGGTTTCGAGTCCGATTTCGAGGTTTCGAATCAGCGATTCGCCACTGACCAGGAAGCTGTCGGCAAGCACGTACCACGGGCCGACCTGGATTTTGCCCGCGCGAATCAGCGCGCGCAGCCGCGGTGCCATCGCGGGCCGCACCTCCAGGTAGTCGTCGATTACGATGGTTTGTCCATCGAAATGGAAGAACGGAATCTCACCGCTCTCGACCAGCGGGATCATCCGATCCGCCATCGCCACCAGCCGCGCGCGCATTTGCTGGAACGGCTGATACCATTCGCGATCCCAGTGGGTGTGAACGACGAAGTAAAGTTGATCCATTGAAATTATTATTCGCGCAGCACGATCACGCCGGATGGCGCGGCACCAGCACGCGCCGCCGCAGGATCATCACCTGCTCGCCGTTCTGATTGAGCCCGCGCGTCTCGACGTACAAAATTCCACGATCGGATTTGCTCCGCGACGGAATAGTTTCCAGCACCGTCGTTTCCGAATAAATCGTATCGCCGGCAAAAGCCGGCGCGCTGTGCCGCACCGACTCGTATTCGAGGTTGGCAATCGCGCTCTCGCTGATGTCCTTGACGCTCATGCCGACCACCGTCGCGAGCACCAGCAATCCGTTGACGAGGCATCGCCCGTGCTGCGACTTCGCCGCGTACGCCGCGTCGAAGTGGATCGGGTTGGTGTTCATCGTCATCAGCGTGAACCAGGTGTTGTCGAACTCGGTGATGGTGCGGCCGGGCCAGTGCTTGAAAATCTGGCCGGGTGAGAAGTCGTCGAAGTAATGCGGCATCGCGGTGTCGGTGCGCGTTCGGTCGCGGGCACTATCGCGGAATTATCTCAGGGAGTCGGGAGTTGCAATCGCTGTGGCGCGTCCGCTTGAGGCGCGGCGGGTATGTGGTAGGCTCCGGCCTTCGATGGCTGTGCGAAAGATTACCGTGGTGCTGGTCGCAAATCGCGGCGAAATTGCGCTCAGGATTATCCGCACCGCGCGCGCGATGGGGCTGAAAACCGTCGCGGTATATTCCGAGCCCGATGCGAAAAGTGCGCATGTAGCAGCCGCCGACGATGCGCGCCTGATCGGTCCGGCAGAAGCGGCGCAGAGTTATCTGAATATCGCCGCGATCATCGCCGCGGCGCGCGAATCCGGCGCCGACGCGATCCATCCCGGCTACGGCTTTCTGTCCGAACGTCCCGAATTCGCGCGCGCCGCCGATGACGCCGGGATGATTTTCATCGGACCGCGCGCCGGCGTGATGGCGCAACTCGGCGACAAAGTCTCCGCACGCAAGCTCGCGATCGCTTCGGGGGTGCCTGTGGTTCCCGGAATCGAAACTGCCGAGGGCGCCGCGGTGCGCGAGTTCGCCGCGCGTGAGGGTTATCCGATCCTGGTAAAGGCCGCGGCCGGTGGCGGCGGACGCGGGATGCGCGTGGTCGAAGCGGCAGCCGCCCTCGACTCCGCGCTCGAGGGCGCCTCGCACGAGGCTCTGGCGGCGTTCGGCGACGGACGCGTGTTCGTCGAGAAATATCTCGCGCGTCCGCGTCACGTCGAAGTCCAGTTTCTGGGCGACGAGCACGGAAATATCGTTACGATGGGTGAGCGGGATTGCTCGATCCAGCGGCGGCATCAGAAGATCGTCGAAGAGTCGCCCGCACCCGGCCTGAGCGCCGCGATCCGCGATGCAATGCTCGCCGCGGCGACGCGCCTCGCACGCGCGGCGGGATATACGAACGCCGGCACCGCCGAGTTTTTGGTCGATCGCGACAAATCGGGAGATCGATTCTATTTCCTCGAAGTGAACGCGCGTCTGCAAGTCGAGCATCCGATTACCGAAATCCGTTTCGGATGCGATCTGGTCGCCGAGCAGATCAAAGCCGCGATGGGTGAAAAGATCGCCGCACCCGCCGCGCCGCGCGGATGCGCGCTCGAATGCCGCATCAACGCAGAGGACGCCTCCGCCGGGTTTCGTCCCGCGACCGGAACCGTGCTCGAACTGCGCATCCCGGCCGGACCCGGCGTCCGCTTCGATTCTCATCTCACGTGCGGGACTGAAGTCGGCGCATTCTATGATGGCCTGCTCGGCAAGCTCATCACGTATGGCGCCGACCGCGAGCAGGCGCGGGCACGGATGCTCGGTGCGCTCGGCGAACTCGCGATTCTGGGCGTGACCAACACGGCGGGATTTCTGCGCGACGTGATCGCGAGCGAGGCGTTCGCTCGTGCCGATTTATCGACGCGGTTTATCGAGGAGCATTTTCCCGTTTGGCCGCGCGAAGATCGCACCGCGACCGATGCCGCGCTAATCGCGGCGGCGCTGACCGTCTCGGGAGCTCTGGGAGCAAATTCCGGCTTCAATGCGGCGCTGAATGCTTCCGCGGCGCCTGCGGATCGCTCGCCCTGGACGGCACTGCGCGGCTTCGAATTATGGAGATGTTCACATGAAACTTAGGAGCGGCGGGGGAGCATTCGAGGTCGGGATTCTTGCCCGCGACGGACGCGCGATCCGCGCGCGGATCGACGGGCGCGAAGTGTCGGCGTTGCTCGATCAGCTCAGGGACGGAAGCGCGATGCTGTCCATAGGAGACCGGAGATTTCGACTTCTGGGCGCGCGGCGCAAAGACGCGATTCTGGTTGCCGTAGGGCCGCGCACCTACGATTTCGCACCCGCCGAAGCTGGGGCGCGCCGCGCACGCGGGCGACTGGCCGCGTCGGAAGTAACCGCGCCGATGCCCGGCAAGGTGCTGAAGGTGTTGGTCAAGGACGGCGACCTGGTGACCGCCGGACAGGCGCTGGTGGTGATCGAAGCAATGAAGATGGAAACCGCGCTCGCCGCCGAAAGCGATGCGATAGTCAGGCGAGTGCGCGTCGCGCCGGGCGACAGTATCGATCACGGCGCGGTGTTGGTCGAGCTCAGTCCTGCTCCGGGTTCATCAGTGACTCAATCTCGGCCCGAAGTCCGCTGACCCAAGTCTCGAAGTCGTCGTCGCGCTCGACGACAATTTCAAGCTTGCCGTCTTTCATGATCGAAACGCGCCCCGGATGCTCTGGGCGCAGCGGGATCACCACCGCCTCGCGTGAGATGTTCATCGCGTCCAGAATATCGAAGATTCGTTCGATTTCGGGGAGCCGGACGGCTTTCAACATGATTTAATAATCCGATTTGGTTATTCCGGCGGTGCGCGATGCCCTTTACATACGGGGGCGGAGCCGTAAGCTCAACCATAGCACCCCGGGAGGACACGCGCGTGTTTGGCACGATCAAGAAAGTCGTCAAGGACAAAGGGTTCGGGTTTATCGAGCCCGACGACGGCGGCGACGAAGTATTTTTTCATCGTTCGCGGCTGTCGCCTAAAGTTTATTTCGAGGATTTGCGCGAAGGCGCGGAAGTGCAGTTCGAGGTGCGTCCGAGCGAGAAGGGCCGCACCGCATTCAACCTGCGCCTGCGCTGAGAAAAGAAGAAACCGCGGATTTCATAGATTGCCATACAGATTCCATCAAACGCCCGCTGCTTAGGCGCCGGGCGCGTTTCGAAAATCTGACGGTTAAATCTACGAAATCGACGGTTACCTTTGCCCGAATCTCTAACGCGTCCAGGCGAACCAGCGCTTGAAGAGTTTCGCGGCGAACGGGGTCAGACGGGTGCGCGCGTATTGGTTCGCGACTTTCCGAATCGCCTCGGCCTGCGTCGGGTAGGGATGAATCACCTCGCCGAGCTTGCCCAGGCCCAGGCTCGCGGCCATCGCGAGTGTCAGCTCGGAGATCATTTCGCCCGCATGCGCTGCGACGATCGTCGCGCCGACAATTTTGTCGGTGCCGGCGCTGACGTGGACCTTCACGAAGCCTTGCGTTTGTCCGTCCAGGAGCGCGCGATCGACTTCGGCCATCGGCTGCGTGAAAGTGGTGATCTTGATTCCGCGTTTGCGCGCGTCTTCTTCGCTTAGGCCGACGTGCGCGATTTCAGGATCCGTGAAGGTGCACCACGGAATCGTAAGCGCACTTACTTTCCGGCTTCCGCGGAAGAGCGCGTTGCGCAACAGAATTCGCGCGTGCGCGTCCGACAGATGTGTGAACTTTAGCTCTGACGCGCAATCGCCGGCGGCGTAAATGCGCTTATTGGTGGTGCGCAGGTAGTCATCGACGTGAATTCCGGCGGCGCGGTCGTACTCGACTCCGGCGGCTTCGAGTCCAAGGCCTTCGACTGCCGGCGCGCGACCGACGCCGGCGACAATTTCATCGACGGTGATTTCCGACTGCGCGCGATCGCTTTCGATCCGTAAAATTTTGTGGGCGCCGCGCCGCTCGACACGCAGGATCGCGCAGTTGTCCGCGATCGCAACCCCGTCGCGTCTGAGCGCTATCTCGACCGCTTCGGCGGCGTCGCGATCCTCGCGAATCAGGACGTGCGGCATCGCTTCCAGCAATGTGACTTCGGCGCCGAGCCTTCTAAGCGCCTGCGCGAGCTCGCATCCGATCGGTCCGCCGCCGATTATCGCAAGCCGCGCCGGCAACTCGGTCATCGAGAAAACGGTTTCGTTGGTCAGGAAACCGGTCTCGGCAAGTCCGGGAATCGGCGGCGCCGCGGCGCGCGCGCCGGTTGCGATTGCGGCGCGGCGAAACGTGAGCCGCTTTCCGTCAACCTCAACCGCGTCGTTCGCGACAAATTTTCCGGTGCCAAGATAAACGTCTATGCCGAGGCCGCGCAGGCGCTCGGCCGAATCGTTGTGCGCAATCGAGGCCCGAATTTCGCGCATCCTCGCCGCCGCCAGTGCGAAGTCCGCGCGCGCCCCCAGCGGTACCTCGATTCCGAATTCGTTCGCGCCGCGCACCCTTGCCATCGCGCGCGCCGAGGCAATCAGCGCCTTGGACGGAACGCATCCGAAGTTCAGGCAATCGCCGCCCATCAGGTCGCGCTCGATAATCGCAACCTTGGCGCCCAGACCCGCGGCGCCGACCGCGGAGACTAGCCCCGCCGTGCCCGCGCCGACGACCACCAGGTTGTAGCGGCCTGCGGGCTCGGGATTGGTCCATCCGGCGGGGTGAACCTTCTCGAGCAGCGCTAGATTGTGATCGTCAAGCGGAGCGATTTCGAGCGAATGCGAATCCATCGTTGATCTCCGTCCTCGCGAAGCGATCTCTCAGGTTCGCTCTTTGAGCGCGCGCGTTCCGATTCGGGTGGCATAGACAGCGACTGCAATGGTTGCGAGGAGGCCGACTACGTTGAGGATCCATCCCGCCGCCGGGCGTGGATGATTCCCCGAGGCGGCGCGCGCGAGGTCTCCGCTGATCGATCCGATGTAGACGTACATCACGGTGCCGGGAATCATCCCCGCCCATGACGCGCCGACGTAATTCCAAAACGGGACGCGAGTCAGTCCGAAGGCATAGTTCAGCAGGTTGAACGGGAAGATCGGAGACAGGCGCGTGAGCAGGACGATCTTCCATCCTTCGCGCGCGACGGCTTCGTCGATCGCTTTGAAAGATGAGTTGCCTTCGATCCTTCGCGCCACCATCGCGCGCAAAAAATATCGTCCAAGAATAAACGCCGCGCTCGCACCGGCGGTTGCCGCGATCGAGACGTAGATCGATCCCCATACGACGCCAAACAGCACGCCCGCGCCGACCGTCAGAATCGACCCGGGAATGAACAGCACGCAGGCGATGATGTAGATCGCGATAAATGCGATCGGTGCGGCCGGCCCGAGAGTCCGCAGACGATCCAGCAGAATCGAGAGCTCGCCGCCAAATCGCCGCCCGAGCAGGATCAGGACGACGATCGCGATCGCAATGACTATAAGCCACGGCCATGCACGGCGCCCGCGGGGTTTCGATTCTTGCGTCATCGGGGCGTCTTCGCTGATCGCGTGGGGCATAGGACTGCATACAGAACGCGGGCGGGGAACGCGAGAGCAGTCGGTGCCGGTCTTTCGCGCGCGAGGTTATTGAATCAGCATCGCCGTGTGATACCTGCGCGCCGCGTTCATGTTCTGCCGGGTTGCCTTGAAGCTGCTCGAACCGGCCGCATTGTAAATCTCCGCCGTGTCGAGGATCGCGCCCGCTTGATCGAGTCCACCGGCGATCAGGACGGTGCCGTTCTTGAGCAAGGTCGCGGTCTGCCCGGCGCGGCTGTCGGTCATGGCCGGTCCGACGGTGGTGAACTTCCCGGTGGTTGAATCGTAGATCTCGGCAGAGGCGAGAATATTCGAGAGTCCCACGCCGCCCGCAATCAGCACTCGCCCGCCTTGAAGCAGCGTGGCCGTATGCTCGGCGCGTGCGAAGTTCATCGGGCCGGCAGTCGCGGTGAAAGTTCGCGTCGCGGGGCTGAAGATCTCCGCCGTGCTCTGCGGATTGCCATTGGGCCCGTATCCGCCGGCAATCAGAACGTTGCCGTTGCTGAGCAGCGTCGCGGTGTGATTCGTGCGCCGAGTGGTCATGTTCCCGAGGGTATAGTTGAACGTGCCGTTGGCGATATTGAAAATCTCCGCGTTCTGCAGCACCAGCCCATTGGGATCGGTGCCGCCAGCGACCAGCACCAGCCCGCCTTTGATTTTCGTCGCGGTGGCGTACTCGCGCTTGGTGCGCAGCGGATTCGAGGCGACGGTGAAGGTCCCACCTTTTTGGTTCTTGAAGTTTTCGGCAACCCCCGTGACTGCGCCGGTATCGTCGATTCCACCTGCGATCATCACCTTGCCCGACTTGGTCAGCGTCGCGGTTTGTCCACTATGCGCCGACGCCATGTTCTCGTGCGTGGGCGAGAGCGAACGAGTCTGAGAGTTGAAGAGATCGGCGGTTTGGAGCGCGGTCGGCGTAGAGTTCTCGCCGCCGGCGAGCAGAATGATCTTGCCGTTGATGCGTGTGCAGGTGTGATGCTCCCGCGCGTCGCCCATCAGGCTGGACAGGAGGGTGAAGCTTTGATTCGCGGGATCGTAAAGCTCGGCGGAATCCAAGGGCTCGCCGGGCAGATCTTCCCCGCCGGCGATCAGGACCTGGTTCCCGATTGGACTGCTCTTTGCGTCGGAAACGCTGCCCGCGGGCAATGTCGTTGCCGCTGCGAGAATCAATACCGCCGCCGCCACCGATACTTTCATCAACCGCGTCGTCATCCGCCCCATCGTCGTCACCCTCATTTCACCACCCGCTACAAAACGTCACCTAAACAGTCACATAGAGTAGCATACGCGCCGCGCGAGTCACCTGGTATGCGAATCCATGCCGGCGTGCGCAAATTGGAGCTAACGCATATAATCGAAGCGGCAACGGATCAGCATAAAATGGCATCGCACGAGCATCAGGCGCAGGCGCGCGGAAATCTTCGCGTCGGAGTAATTACCGCCAGCGACACGCGCACGCCCGCGACCGACAAGAGCGGCGCCACGATTCGCCAGATGCTCGAAGCGGCAGGCCACACGGTTAGTTACTACGCGGTGATTCCCGACGAACGCGCGCGGATCTCCGCGACCATAACCGCGAGCCTGCCCGAGCTCGACGCGATTATTGTAACGGGAGGAACGGGAGTCGCGCGGCGCGACTGGACGATTGAGGCGGTCGAGCCGCTGCTGGAAAAGAAGCTTGAGGGATTCGGCGAGATATTCCGGATGCTTTCGTATCAGGAGATCGGCGCGGCGGCGATGCTCTCCCGGGCGGTCGCCGGAGTCTGCCGCGGCAAATTTATCGCGGCGCTGCCCGGATCGACCGCGGCGTGCCGGCTCGCGATGGAAAAGCTGATTCTGCCGGAAATCGGGCATATCGCTTTTCTGCTGATGGAGTGAACGCGCGATGAGTCTCCTGACGGTCAAGTTTTTTGCCACGCTGCGCGAGCGCGCGGGGCACGCGGAACTCATGCGGCAATTTCCCGAGGGCGCCAGCGTCGTGGAAATCTGGCGCGCGATGGTCCGCGAGTTCCCAGCGCTTGGGGGACATAAGGGCTCGGTTGGCTTTGCGGTCAACCAGGAATACGTCGAAGGAAATTTCAAGCCGCACACAGGCGACGAGATCGCGTTTATCCCGCCGGTCAGCGGCGGCATCGGCGAGATCGAAGATGCCTGGGTCGGTCCGATTATGATCGGCCGCGCCCCGATCGATGTAGCCGCGCTCGAACGCGCCACCGCCAGCCCGGCCGCCGGCGCGGTCGTCACATTCGCGGGAACCACGCGCCAGACCAATGCGGGCCGCCAGGTCACGCGCCTCGAGTACGAGGCCTACGAGCCGATGGCGCTCAGCGAGATGCGCAAGCTCGCGCGCGAGGCGGGCAAAAGATGGCCGATAGTGCGAATCGCGATCGCGCATCGAATCGGCGTGGTCGAGATCGGCGAAACCTCGGTAGCAATCGCGGTAGCGGCGGCGCATCGCGGCGAAGCATTCGAAGCCTGCCGCTTCGCAATCGATCGTCTAAAAGAAACCGTCCCCATCTGGAAAAAAGAACACTTCGAAGGCGGCGAACTATGGATCGGCTGCCAAACCTCACACCCGCCGGAAGCGGGGCAAGGTTGAGCTGAGGGCGATCAGCCGCGTAAGCCGCAACAGCGCTCGCTCGACGTCACGGATTACACTCGACAAGGTGGGCGCTTTTCCCATGCCAACGAAATGGTGGCGGACCGCTGGGCCTGGCAAAGGAACCCCGAAACCAAAGGCCCGGACGAACCAAGGTCGCATTCTGGTGGCTCGACAATCGAACGCGGATCACGTATAAAACAACGGTTAGTGTGATGTCCCATTAATAAATTTACCGAGGCGTTGAAGCTTTTCAAGGATCGAGTTAGCGGTAGCGGTCCACACGAACGGACGACGATACAGATTGTAGTTGGTGACATAGGCGTCGATCTTCTGCACCAGCTCGCGCACGCTGCGGAACGATCCGCGCCGGATTGCCTGTTGGGTGATGAGC
>JBOHWH010000008.1:0-2685 GCA_050736695.1 Binataceae bacterium (SeqCode)
GCACTTTTCCCTTCGCCCTCAATCGGCATTGAGAGGGCGAAGGGGAAAAGTGCTCAGTTTGAGCCAACACAAAAAATTCATACGCGGTTGGGGACTTCGCCTGCGCCCAGATATCGCGCCACCGATCAAACCGCGCTAACATCTTTGCCGATGGCTAATAGCAGCAAAATTCTTCCAGGGCTTTTGAAACTCCCAGCTCGCGAACGCGCCCGGCTCGCGACGGAACTGGTTCAAAGCCTCGATGAAACCGAAGACCCCGATGCCGCCGAGGCATGGCTCGAAGAACTTGATCGGCGTGCGCGGGAAGTCACTAGCGGAACCGCCACGGTAGAAGACTGGACGCGAGTACGCCGAAGAATCGAGCTTCGATTGCGGGCGCGCTAAGGGCTTGAGAATCGAGCTTCATGCCGAGGCGATTCGCGAGTTGGACGACGCAGCGCATTGGTACGAAGCACAACGGCCAGGTCTAGGTACAGCCTTTCTGCGTGAGGTGTCGCGCGCCTTCGATGTGGTTGCCGAAAACCCTCGAATGTGGTCGATTTGGCCGGGATGGCGCGCCCGGCCGCAAGTGCGGCGCTTCATTCTCAATCGCTTCCCTTTCTCGATCGCATATATAGCGTGGCGTCAGCGCGTATTGATTCTTGCCGTTGCTCACGGACGCCGGCGGCCAGGCTACTGGCGCGCGAGAGTCCCGTAGTAGCGACCGGCGGCATGGGTGCCCACCCTTTTCCGACGTGGCAGACCTTGAGTTTTTCGGGCGGCTTTTTTTCAAGAGAACGAGCGTCGGCTGACTTGCCGCAAAGCGCCGCGCCAGTCGCGTGACTGCCACCGACAGTTACACGAAGCCATTGACGCGAGGCTCGATCGGCCGCCAGTGAACGTTGGTGACACTTCCACTTGGCGTCCGATCGCAGGGCTTGACTTGCTCTAGTCACCTAGCTAGATAGCTAATTAAAGCGTGCGTTCCACGGACCGCATTCCACTCAATTTTCGCCGCGGCTCTGAGCACAAGCATGAAACACGACCTTCCACACGAAAGCTCGATGCCATTGCTTCGGCGGACGATCCACGGCGCTATCGCCGGCAACGCGAACGCCCGTGGGTGAGTATCGAGAATGGGCTGCATAAAGTGACAGGAGTGATGGTGTTATGGATGGCGAGAAAAGATTCAGCAATCAGAAGCTCGGCTGGACGTTCGAGGAGTTGGCATGCAGCCTGAGCGTGTCGGTGCCGTTTCTGCGCCTCGAGGTGAAGCGGGGCCGGCTCAAGGCTGCGCACCTTGGGAGGCGGGTTGTCCTGCTCGATAGCGACGTGCGCCGCTATCTGGCGGAGGCGAGTGACCGGGCGGCGTAAACTTGCAGGTTCGTAAGTTGAGGTAGAAGCGACGATGAGCGTCTACAAACGAGGCCAGACGTACTGGTATAAGTTCCTCTTTCAAGGACAGTTGATCCGCGACTCGGCGAAAACCAACTCGAAAACTGTAGCGCGTGAAGCCGAACGGGCGCGCCGGCGGGAGTTAGAGCTGGCGGTCAACCGCATTCCGAGGCGCGACCGAACGCCGATGTTCGGAATCGCGGCGCGGGAATGGCTGGCGTCAAAGAATACTTTGGCGCCAAAGAGCCTTGAACGATTCCAGCACCATGTTGCGACGCTTACCGTCGAGTTCGGGCAGCGCCTGATCTGCGATATCACGGCCGACGACATCTTAAGGTTACGAAGTAAGCGAATATCAGTGGGTCTCGCGCCGCGCACCGTCAACTACGAGATCGCCGCGCTCAGAGGAATCTTGAAATCCAAGGGCTTTTGGAGCGGCGTTCTGGACGAGCTCGAACGGCGAGGCGTCAAGAATCTGCCAGAGCGGCATGACGTGGGGCGCGCGATCAGCTCTGAGGACGAACAAAAGCTCTTGAGCGCGATCGCAGCCAGCCGCTCACCGGCACTGCTGCCCTTGTTCATACTTGCCATGGACACAGGCCTTCGGGCCTCTGAATTGAGATCTCTCACCAGGCGCGATCTTTCTCTGGTCTGGGAAAATGGAACGATCCACCAAGGCGCGCTTACCGTCCCGAAGTCGAAGACCGATGCGGGAACCGGTCGACTGGTTCCTCTCACTTCCCGCGCTTGCGCTGTTCTGGGTCTATGGCTGTCGCGATTTCCGAACGCGAACGAGGGCAGCTACGTCTTTCCGCGGCATCGCGTCGGCCTTGGCGGCGACACCCGCAAGCCTTACATCTGGGACATCGACCTAAACCAACCGATTGGTGAATGGAAAAAAGCTTGGCGGCTTACGTTCGAAGAGGCCGGAGTCCGATACCGCTGGCACGATTGTCGGCACTCCTTCATTTCGCGCCTTGCCGAGAATCCTCACGTCAGCGAGGAGACCATCAAGTCACTAGCCGGCCATGTCAGCAAGCGGATGCTGGAGCGCTACAGTCACATCCGGACCCAGGCCAAGCGCGATGCGATCTCAGTCTTGGACGGACGAAGTTCTGACCTTGGGTGGGCGCACGATTGGGCGCAATCGAAGGCCTCGCAGAAGACGCGATCCTGACCACCTAAATTGCCCTCCGAAAAACAGCAACCATCCCTCGATTTCCGACAAGCATTCCCTGATTTAGGGCGGCGCAACCCTGATTTGCCGCGTTTGGCCCAAAGATTTCAAAAAAGGAGGGCACAAAATTGGGC
>JBOHWH010000009.1:0-4630 GCA_050736695.1 Binataceae bacterium (SeqCode)
CACGTGTCCTGCAATGTTTCACGTGAAACATTGCGTGGCTCCATTAGACGCCGTGCGCTCGCGAATTGCAAAGCGCGCGTATCGCGACAATCCACAGCTATCGCGATACGCCACAGCTATGGCGGCAAGCCACGGACTGCCGCGATATAATGCTTGCGCGGGATTAGCTTTTTTTGAGCCAGAGGCCGAGCGCGCGAGAGACTTTGACGCCGCCGCGCGATAAATCGTAGTGCGGCGACAGGAGCTGGACCAGACTCGACTCCGCGGCGGCTTCGCCGTCGAACTCCTGCCTGCCGCTTAAGTAGGCAACCGCAACGCCGCCGGGTTTGAGCGCGATCGATGCGAGCTCGAAAAATTCAGGCGAGACACTGATCGCGCGAATCGTCACCAGATCGAATCCGGTGGGAACGTTCTCGCTCGTCACCCGAGTCTGGACGATCGTCACGTTGGACAAGCCCATCGCAGCGGCCGCCGTGTCGAGGAAATTTGCACGTTTGCGCCGCGATTCTACCAGCGTCGTCTCGGCCCCGGTTGCGGCGGCGAGAATCAGTCCCGGAAAGCCGGCACCGCTGCCGATATCCATCAGCCTGCATTCTCCGCCGAACACGCGGCCCAGAGCCGATTGAGGCTGCTTCGCGGCGATCCATACGGGCGCCATCGAATCCATCACATGGAACAGAATCTCGGCCGGATCATTGGGTGAGGCGGTCAAATTGCTCTTCCGGCCCCATCGCGAGAGATGCTTGGCGAAGATCCCGACCTTCTCCGGCAGGGCAGCAGCCAAACCCTCTAAACCGCGACCGCATAGCATGAGCTCGAACTGGCTTTGGACGAGATCGCCGATCGCCTTGGCGTCGGCTTCATTTTGAGGTCGATGTTTCACGTGAAACATTGGCGCCGAGACTCAGCTTGAGGTCAATGTTTCACGTGAAACATCGCGCAGCCGAAACTCAACTCGCGCGGTAGGCCCGCTCCCGACCGCCCTTGATATGCACCGCCAATATCGAAACGGCAGCGGGCGTCACCCCCGGCATCCGCGCTGCCTGCCCGAGCGATTGCGGACGCACCGCCGACAGCCGCTCGCGAACCTCGGTCGAAAGGCCTGTCACTGCTCCGAAATCGACCCAATCGGGGATGACGGCGTCCTCGAGAAGCTTGAAACGCTCGATCGCTTCCGACTGGCGCTTCACGTAGCCGTCATACTTGACGTCGATCTCGAGCTCGGCCGCTTCGTCGAGCGTGAGCGTCGCCGACGCTCCGAGCATCCGCATCAGCATCGGGTAGGAAATCTCGGGCCGACGGAGAATCTCGATCGCGCGCGCCGTATGAGCAATCGGCGCCGACTCGGCCGCGAGGAGTATGGTGTTGACGCTATCGCTCGCAGGGACGGTGACAGCCCGCAATCGCGCGATCTCCGCCGCGACGTGCGAGGCCTTCGCCTCGACGCGATCGCCGGCACCCGTATCGAGCAGCCCCAGCCGAGCGCCGATCGCGGAGAGGCGGCGGTCCGCGTTGTCCTCGCGCAGCAGCAGCCGGTACTCGGCGCGCGAGGTGAACATCCGGTACGGTTCGCCGCCGATTCCACGTGTAACCAGATCGTCGATCATCACACCGATATAAGCCTGGTCGCGCCGCAGGACTATCGGAGGTTCGCGACGCGTTGCCAGCGTAGCGTTGATTCCGGCGACTAGGCCTTGCGCAGCAGCTTCTTCATAGCCGGTGGTGCCGTTGAGCTGTCCAGCAAAATATAGCCCGTCTAAGAGCTTAGTCTCGAGGCTAGAAGTCAATTGAGTAGGGTCAGAAAAGTCGTATTCGATCGCATAGCCGGGCCGCATCAGCGCGGCCTCTTCGAGTCCGCGTACCGAATGAACCATCGCCACCTGGACGTCGAGCGGTAGGCTGGTCGAGAGGCCATTGGGATAAACCTCGACGGTGTCGCGGCCCTCGGGTTCGAGGAAAATCTGATGCCGCTCCTTGTCGCGAAAACGCATCACCTTGTCCTCGACCGACGGGCAGTAGCGCGGGCCGCGGCTCTGGATCACGCCCGAGTACATCGGGGAGCGATCGATTCCGGCGCGGATAATCTCGTGGGTGCGAGCGTTGGTGTAAGTAAGATGACAGGGGATCTGGCTTTGCGCGATCCGCTCGGTGCGAAAGGAAAATGGCGGCGGCGGTTCGTCGCCCGGCTGAATTTCGAGTGCGGAGTAATCGATCGTGCGCGCGTCGAGGCGCGGGCAGGTGCCGGTCTTGAGGCGCCCGATCTTGAAACCCCATCGCGCGAGGTCGTCGCTTAAGCCCATCGCGGCGAAGTCGCCGGCGCGGCCCGCGTTGTAGTTGCGCAACCCTATATGCACGAGGCCTTTCAGGAAGGTGCCGGTCGTCAGGATAACGGTTGCGGCCTCGAAGACCTCTCCGATTTGCGATTCGACGCCGCGCACGCGCCGACCCTCGACGATCAGGCGCTCGACGCTCGCCTGGCGGATCGTCAGATTCGCCACCGATTCGAGAACCCGTTTGCTGCGCGCGCGATAGGCGGCTTTGTCGGCCTGTGCGCGGCGTGCGCGGACGGCGGGGCCTTTGCGCGTGTTCAGGAAGCGGAACTGGATTCCGGTTTCGTCGGTCGCGACGCCCATCTCGCCGCCGAGCGCGTCGATCTCGCGCACCAGGTGGCCCTTGCCGATTCCGCCGATCGCGGGATTGCACGACATCTGGCCGATATGATCGAGATTCAGCGTGAGCATCAGCGCGCGCGCGCCCATCCGTGCGGCCGCGAGTGCGGCTTCGATTCCGGCGTGTCCGGCGCCGACGATGATCACGTCATACTTCATGCTGATGAGTTTGCGATTATTGCGCGCGGGCGTGCGCCGCGCAAAGCGCGGGGAGTGGCTGGGCGGGAGTGGGGCGGAGTAAGCACCCTCACCCGCGTGCCAGTGGCACCTCCCGGGGGAAGAGGGTATCTAGCAGGCTAGGAATAATTACAAAAAGTTATTTGCCGATGCAGAATTCGCGGAAGATTGCGTCGAGGACGTCTTCGCCGGTTACTTCGCCGGTGATTGCGCCTAACGCCTGGGCCGCAGCGGTTATATCGACGGCGGAAATTTCCGGCGGCATTTTGCCCAGCACGCTTTCACGCGCGGCGCGCAGCGATATGAGTGCGCGAGCCAGCGCCTCGCGATGGCGCTCGCGCGAAATTGCGAGCTCGCCGGCGCCGCCCGGAGCACTTAGCGACTGGGCGGCGCGGGTCAGTTCATCGCGCAATGCCGCAAGTCCGTCGCCGGTCAGAGCGGATATCGCAAGCATCGGTAGCGCGAGCCCCGATGCTCGCAGCGCCGAGGCGCCGGTGATTTCCGGCAGGTCCGCCTTGTTGAGTAGCGCAACTCCGGCGCGTCCCGCGCATAGCCGCGCGACTGCGAGGTCTTCATCGTCGAGCGGACGCGACGAATCGAATACGGCGATCACCAGGTCGGCGGCGCTGAGCGCGGCGCGCGAGCGCTCGATGCCGAGCTGCTCGACCACGTTGCGGCCGGCACGAATTCCAGCGGTATCGAGCAGAGCGATCGCGTGAGATCCGAGATGAACCGTGTCCTCGATCACGTCGCGCGTCGTGCCGGGAATCGCGGTGACGATCGCGCGGTCGGTCCCGAGCATCAGGTTGAGCAGGCTCGACTTGCCGACGTTGGGCTTGCCGATAATCGCCGCGCGCGCTCCTTCGCGAATCACTTTTCCACGCGAAAAGCTGTCGTGCAAAACGGCAACATCGCCGATCACGCGCTCGATATCCTGGCCCCTCGCACGCCGGGAAGGCATCGCAAGATCTTCGTCGGAGAAATCGATCTCGGCCTCGAGATGAGCCCGGATATTCACAATTTTCTTTCGCAATTTCTGGATTTTTCTCGATAGATTGCCGGAAAGTTGAGCAAGCGCCTGACCGAGGCTCGTCTCGCTGCGAGCGGAGATCAGATCGGCGATGGCTTCCGCTTCGGTGAGATCGATTCGACCGTTAAGGAAAGCGCGGCGGGTAAACTCTCCCGGCTCGGCCATCCGAGCTCCGTGCGAAACTGCCACAGCCACGATCCGCCGCGTCAGATAGCTCCCGCCATGGCAGTGCAACTCCGCAACGTCTTCTCCAGTGAAAGATTTGGGACCGGGAAAGACGACGGCCATCGCACGGTCCAGATGCACGCCGGTCGCGGGATCGATCACGTCGCCCACGATCAATTCGCGCGGATTACCTTCGCGCAGCGGCTGCCAGATCGCGCGCAGGATCTCGAAAGCTCGCGGCCCGGAGAGCCGGATTATCGCAACGGCACCGATTCCGGGAGCAGTCGCAGGAGCCACGATAGTGTCGGCAAGGTACATCGCGGCAAACAGGTTATCATCGCGGCGCAGATGCATGAATGGTCAGGCGCCGCACAGCAGCGCGCGGGATTAGCAGATCAAAAACGGCTCGTCGCGCGAGCCACGCGATTGTTCTTCCCGCACCCCCTCCTTTAATCCTCCCCCATGTCAGACCATGGGGGGAGGAATCAGAAACCTCTTTCCTCCCCCGTTCTTCGTCACGGGGGAGGATCAAGGAGGGGGTGTCTGCTGCCTCTTCACAGCAGCGCGCGGGATTAACCAGATCAAAACT
>JBOHWH010000010.1:0-4115 GCA_050736695.1 Binataceae bacterium (SeqCode)
CTATTATACGGTCTGCAAGCGATGCGTGAATTGCGTCGCGGGAAATCACGCCGCGTGTATCGCCAAGACGCTCGGCGCGCGGCATCCCGATGAGCCGCCCCACTTTACCGCGACATTTGCCACGCACTACGTAATCAAGCCAGGGCAACATTTCTACAAAGTGCCCGACAACGTTCCCGACTCGGTTGCGTCGGCCGCGAACTGCGCGATGTCGCAGGTGTACTGGAGCCTCGATCGCGGACGGCTCGCATACGGCGAGACGGTGGTCGTGCTGGGCGCGGGCGGGCTCGGGCTGCATGCGATGGCGATAGCGAAGGCGCGGGGCGCGCGCGTGATCGCGATCGATGGGTTCGATTTGCGGCTTCGGCAGGCGCGCCGCTTCGGCGCCGACGAGACAATCGACATGCGCGAGTTCCCGGACACTGAGGCGCGCGAAAAGCGCGTGCGCGAGTTATGCCATGGATGGCCCGACATGGTGCTCGAAGTCGCGGGGGTGCCCGACGCGTTTGCGGAGGCGATGAAGATGGTCCGCGCGGGTGGCCGCGTGATCGAGGTCGGGAATATCTCGGGCGGGCTCAAGGTCACGATTGCGCCCTCGATGATCACGTTCAAGTCGCTCGAGATTATCGGCGTCGCGACCTATCCTCCGCACTACCTGAAGAAGTCGCTCGATTTCCTCGCGATGCATATCGATCGCTATCCGTACCGCGAGCTTTGCGACGCGACGTTCCCGCTCGCGCACGCGGCCGAAGCACTCGACCGCAGCGAGCGCCGCGAGATCACCCGCGCCGGCCTGCTCCCGCAGGAGGGTTAGGGCCGCCCGTCTTCGGGTGCATAGGGCGGGCGCGCTGAATCCCGGACAGAAAAAGCCGGCGAGCTACGGACGATCCGGAGTCAGCGCGATGCTGGGAACCAGCTCGGTTTGTTCGCCGGGCGGTTGCCAGTAGAGCTGAATCGAGGCGTCGCCGGCAAGGTTGCGTTCCGCCACCTGAATCCGATGCGTGCCCGCGCTCAAGTTGATCCAGCCGGTGGCATGCGACCGGTTCACCTGCCCCGGATCGTTGATCACCACACGGCCATCGATCGAGAGCCAGCCGTTATCGTCGGCGTCGATGACAAACCTGTAAATTCCGCCGCGCGGCGCCAGGATGCTGCCAGTCCATAGCGCGACCGACGGAAACGGCATCGCTCCGAGCTCGGTCACACTATCGAAATCGATCGCGGGATCGACGCGTACGATGTGCGGGGCGGTAATTCCGGGCTCCTCGCCCACAAAGTAGCGGCCGAGCAGCCCGTGCTGCGCGGCCAGATCGAAAGATTGGCTGATCCGTCCCATTAGTGAGATCAGGAACATCGCGGCGATTCCGAGCGCGATCGCGAGGCGGCCCAAGCTCGCGCGTGAACGCGATCGAAAGAGTTTCAGGATCTCGGCCAACTCGAATGCGCCTACGATCCAGAAGATTCCAAGCGGCCACAGTTGCAGAGGCCGCGGGAGGCCGGCCAGCTTGCCCAGGTTGAATGCGGTCGAATCGCCGACGATCATTCCGCCGCCAAAATACGCGTCGCGATTGGTGCCGAAGTCGCCGCGCATAAATTGCTGCATTGCGAAGTCGCGCACCGGATTTTCGTACTCGTAGGGAAAATGCGGATTGGTCGCGGTCGCCATCAGCATGATGAATACCGATACGGCCGCGAGCGCGCCGAGCAGCCAGTTTAGGGATCGCGGCAGAAACGCGAGTGTCAGCACCATGAACGGGATCGCTGCGACGATCTGCCGGGGACCGGTGGCGGTGCCGCCGCCCCATGAAACGATCGATTCGCCGTAGGACGCGTTGAACAGGATCATCCCGGCGATCGCGACGATCGTGACGATCCATTCGGCGCGCAAAGCGCGGCGGCGAAAGAAATAACCGATACCCGCGATCGAGAGAATCAGGATCGGATCGCAAAAGAACAGGCCCCGCTGCGGATCGATCAAAATATTCCAAAGAATGCGAAGCTTCGGATAGGTGAGTCCCACGAAGCCCTTGGCTTGCTCCGGGAACTGAGTATTTCCCGGCAGCTTGAACGCCTCGTAGCTGAAGAACAGCGGATGCCCGAAAGCGCCCCAGTTGTAACCGAACATCAGGGCCGCCGCGATTGCAGCGCCGCCGGCGAAGCATGCGATACAACCGGCGCGCCGCACCCGATAAAGCATGTAAAAGCCGAGCGCCGCCGCGATTAGAAAGGTAGGATAGTCATTCAACACCGCGACCCCGGCCAGCAGCCCGGCCCAGAACGCGCGTGACCATCGCGGATCGTTATCAAAGGTAGCGATCAGATAAAACGCGATAAACGAAAATGCCGCCGCGAACGGCTCGCCGGTCATCTCAGTTGCGTAAGGAAACGCCAGAGTGCCTAATCCCAAAATGAGCGCGAGCGCCGCGCCGCGGCCCTCGGACGCGCCCAGATGCCGTGCGAACCGGAACATCACGACGCACAGAATCGAAATCAAAAGCCCGATCGACAGCACGATCGCCAGATAGGTAGTGAGTGCCCAGTAAAGTCCCTCGTGATTGCTTAGTAGCGGCAATAGCCACAGCCGCGCGAGGCCCCACGGCAGCATCGCGACAATCGAGGTGCCGGGCGCCTTGACCGAAAAAATATGTCCGCCGAAGTTGATAATGTCGGCGGTGTTATAGCCGGCGAAATTGTCGATCGCGAGCGAGTGGCGCTCGAGAATCGAGCGCATCAGATCGAATCGTGCGGCGGTGCTCAGATCCGCAGCCTGATAGAAATATGCGTAGCTGATGAACGGGATCAGGAACAGCACCCATTCGAGCCGCCGGATGCGCTGCGCGTCGTTATCCATTGCGCGCGATCTGCCTGCGGCGTTCGGCGCGATTGGGGCCGGGGTCTTTGCGAATCGGCTGTTCGACTCCGAACATCCACCACCCGTAGGCGGCGACAACCGCCAGAATCACGAACGTCGCGACCAGCGTGATCGGTTTTCCTTCGGGTAACGGCTGCGCTGCTTTGCGAATCGCGGCAAGATCGTAAGTCTGCGCCGCACCCGCGGGAGGCGCCGCGATCTTCTCCGCGCGCACGTTGCGAAACCATGCCGTGCCGGTGTTCAGGCTGCCGAAGCCTCCGACTCGCAGTGCAATCTGAACGTCGGCGCCCCTGTCTCCTACTTTCAGATAGAGTCCGACCGGCTGCCATCCGCTGGTGCCGCGGATGTCGGCGGACATGATGCCGTCCTCCATGACCGAGACACTCGCACCGGTCGCCTGCGTGCCAACGCTTTCGGTCCGGACCTCCGCCGTGATGTGATACCAGCCGGCCTTAAGCGTGAGCTGCTGCATCCATCGCGCATCGTTGGCCCTGAGCGCGGCGACCTTCAGCTCGCCGGGACCGCCCGCGGCGGGATGCGTCCAGTCGTAAGCGAAGGCGTTGGGATCGTTGAGCCAGGCTTCGGTGCGCCATTCGTCGGGCTGATGTTCCGAACCTTTGGCGAGGTCGCCGTTGACGAGCAGATTCTGCCCGGCGCATGCGATCGATGGCGCGGCAATGCCCGCGAGAAGTAGTATCGCAAGGCCGGCCGCGAGTCTCGCGGTGAAGAATCCGAGCGTGTGCCTGAGCGCATTCATCGCCATCAAATCCAGTTCCGCACCGTGTTGGCATCTTGCAGCCACATCCGCGAATAGTAACTTGCGCGCTCGATAGGCATTCCAGTCCATATCGGCCAATAGTAAATAAACAGGACGACCGCGGTAGCGCAGAAGACCGCACATACATATTTGCCGGGATAGGATGCCAGTATAACGTTCGTGCCGGCAAACCATCGCATCCAAACATACGCGCCGAACATTACAGCGATACCTGCTCCCGCCGCCACACCTCCGAGCCCGAGAACAAACACCGGCACGATAGTAAATAGTAATGCCAAATGCACCCACGGCTCGGCATAGTCGTTCCAGCATTGCGCCAGGAGCCATCCGAGCGCGAGGTAACCCAGATAGACCGAAGCCATATAGTGGTAGAGGAACAACGTGCGGCCGATCGGAATCCAGATCACGAGATAGCCGAGATACCCAATCACCAGGAAGCTGCGTTCGAGGCGCGGACGCTCGAAC
>JBOHWH010000011.1:0-10230 GCA_050736695.1 Binataceae bacterium (SeqCode)
CCCGGGATCCTTCGACTGTGGCCGAAACGGCCGCCGCTCAGGATGACGGAAAAGGCGGCAGACCAAAAAAATCAGAGCTTCTGAGTGGTGCCGCGCAGGGTGACGGAAACGCCGACAGACTAAAAAATCACAGGCGCTGAGCGGCGGCCGCTGCGGCCAGAGTCGAAGGATCCCGGATTGGGGCGCGGCGGCGGTCACAATAAATTCATAAACTCTCATACTGGCACAACAGTCCTTGTGCGGGAGTTCCTTGACTTTGTAATGAGGCTGGCGGTGCGATAACGCTTGGGGCGGGGAGCGCGTTATGACTGAACCCTATTACAAGCAGCATTGGATCGAGATCGATCCGGAACGCCACGCGGCGTATGACCAGATACTTGCGTTTCATCCGGCGATGGAGCCGATCCTGCGGCCGCTCGAGTTGCGCGACGGGCTGCGCGTGCTTGATGTCGGCTCGGGACCGGGGCATACGACGCTGGAACTCGCGCGGCGGGTTGCGCCTTCGGGGAAGGTGACCGGGGTCGATATCAATGCCGAGTTTGTCGCGCGCGCCTCGGCACGCGCGCGTGAGCAGAAATCGAACGTTGAGTTTGTGCATAGCGCGTTTCCGCCGCTGCCGTTTCCAGACCAATCGTTCGATCGAGTGTTCTGCAAGAACGTGCTTGAGTATGTTGATTCCGCGCCGGATACCGTCGCCGAGATGGCGCGGGTCGCGGCGCCCGGCGGGACGGTCGTTGCAGTGGACAGCGATTGGGATATGCTCGCGCTCGATCTCGGTCCCGATGCGAGCGAGCTGACCGAGCGCGTGCTCGCGGCGAGCAAATCGATCGCGATCAAGGAGCCGAAGATCGGGCGGCGGCTTTACGGGATGTTTCGCGGGGCCGGACTCGGAGAGGTAAGGGCCGAGGTTCTGGCCGGTGCCGATATCGCGGGGCGATCGCTCCCGATGCTGAAGTCGAGTCTGGCGAGGTATGCGCGCGACTCGGGCCGCGTGAGTGTATCGGAGGTCGAGCGATGGCTCGCGTCGATCGACCAAGCGTTAGCGGGAGGCAGATTCTTCTTCGTGTTGCCGCAGTTTATCGTGCGGGGAACCAAACCGTAGCCGGCATCAAACGCGGCCGGCCGAAAACCTCGAGTGTGGGAGATCGTTCATGATTCCTGCGTGGGTTGCCTTCTATGACGGTATAATCGCGATCACGTTGTTCCTGGTGGGAATACTGGGAGCCTACTTTCATGTGCTGCCGTCGCTGACGGGATTTGGCATCGCGATGGGAGGCGGAACGCTCATATCAATTCTCGGGATCGTGATCGGAATCGTCGCGATGGTTCGTACCCGGGCGCCGCAGCGCGCCGCCGGCCGCCCGCGGGCGCAAGTCGGTCTGATCCTGTCCCTGATCGTGTTTATTCCGGTGCTGGTGCTGGTTCTTTCGGGACTCAAGTATCCGGGAATCAACGACATCACGACCGACTTCACCAATCCGCCCGAATTCACGCATGCGCAGGAACTGACGCAGAATCACGGGCGCGACATGAAATATAATCAGGCGAAATATGCGGCGATTCAGCGCAAGGGTTATCCTCCGCTGGCGCCGCTGCATCTGAACGATTCGCCGCCGGCGGCGTTCGAGCGCGTCGGGCAGCTCGCGGCGTCGATGCCGACTTGGGTTATTACCAGCACCGATCCGGCGACGATGACGATCGAGGGCGTCAGCACCTCGGGTATGTTCCATTTTCAGGACGACTTCGTGATCCAGGTGCGTCCGGGCGACGGCGGCGGCAGCTTGGTCGAGATGCGCTCGAAGTCGCGCGACGGAACCGGCGACTTCGGCGTCAACTACAAACGGATCGCCCGGTTCTTCAAAAAGCTCAGCTCCAGCTCCAGCCCGGCAAGCGCCTGATGCCTGTGCCGACGCGCTTTGATCCGCTGGTTACCGCCTGGGGAAGCCAACCATAGCCCTAGAAATTTGCGAGCGCGCTAATCGTACGTTTTACGGCGCTGGCGCGATCTTCGTTGACCGGATTCGTGAACACGATCGCGGTGCCGATCCCCGGCGCTACGAGCTCTTTGAGCTTCTCGCGCACCCGCGACTCGGAGCCGACCAGCAGCGTCGCGTCGATCATTTCATTGGTCACCGCCTTTATCGCGGCATCGCCGTCGCGCCCGGCGGCGCGGATCCCGGCGATCTCTTTTTCGAAGCCGGTGCGTGCGATCATATTGCCGTAGAACGTCAGCGCGCCGTAACGCGAAAGCAGCTTGCGCGCGGGTCGCCGCGCGGCTTCCAGATCGTCGGAGATAAACGCGGTGGCGAAGATCGCCGGCTCGATCGCTTTGGGCTCGCGGCCCGCTTTCTTCGCGCCTTCGGCCAGCTCGCCGAGCGCCTGGGTCACGCGCTTTGGCGGAAAGAAATTGAAGATCACGCCGTCGGCAATCTCGCCCGCGAGCTTCACCATCGGCTTGGACACGCCCGCAAGATAAATCGGCAGCTTCCTGGTGACAGGCGGTCCTGTGGCGCCGCCGTCGAGCCGTTTACGGATCGAAGCCACAGTCTCGCGCATCCGCGCCATCGGATCGCCCATGTCGATTTTCAGGATCGTGTTCATCTCGCGATGCCCCGTGCCCAGGCCGAGGATGAAGCGCCCGCCCGTGAACTCCTGCACCGCGGCGGCTTCATTGGCGAGCAGTATCGGATGGCGCAAATAGATATTGCTGATCGCGGTGCCCAGCATGATCCGCCTGGTATGCATCCCGAGCGCGAGCGAGCAGGCGAGCGCGTCGTTGCCGGCCTCGGTCATGAAGACGCCGGCCATCCCCGCGTCCTCGGCCGCTTTGGACCATTCGATCAGGGCCGCGGGCGGAGAATCGGGAAGGGTGGAGAACGCGAGTGCGATTTTTGCCATAGTCAATTTCCTTTCGAGCGGCGATGCGACAGTTCCATCATGCGCCGTGGCTCGTCAAGATGCTGGCGAGGCTCGATCTCCGCGAAAATGTTTGCGCCGATGTCGCTGGACATTCTATCCGGGCGGTCCTACAACCATTAACGGGTATAACGGATCGGCGATTTGTTTCAGCCGGCGGAATAGCGCACAGGAGGATCTATGAAGCGACTGGCTATTGGTTTCATTTCCGCAGTGTTCGTGCTCGCCGCGGTGAGCATCGGATCGGCCAAGGACTTGACCAGCACCGGGCTCGAAGAGGCTTTTATCGACGGGGTCGGCGCCTGCGGACCGTCGAGCAACATCGCCGGAGCGATCGGCAAGAGCGCCGATCAGGCGGTGCAGATGGCGCTGCGGCGCGCGCTGTTCCTGGAGGCCGCCGATGACGCGGCGGGAGTGGCGGGCAAAAATGCGCCACATTCGGAGTGCCTGCAAAAGGATCTCTCCGCACGGGGCTATACGAGCGAACAGATGGAAGCGCTGCCGGATTGCGTGTCGCAGGACTGGCCGGGTCCGCTTACCTCGCTTGGCGACTGCGTGAAGGCCAAGACGCGGCTGAGTGCCGGGCTGAAAAAGAAATAACGAACCCAACGAACCCAAATGTTTCACGTGAAACATCGGCGTACCGATTGGCGTGCCGGCTTTTTTTAGTCCATGCCGTGCTTTCCGGGCTTGCGCCATAGCGTAGGCACGTTGATCCCGAGGATGTCGGCTGCCTCTTCGAATTTCGCGATGCATCGGGGATCGCTCGCCGACGGCGACCATCACGTGAAGGCCCGCGTCCTGTCCGAGACACAAGACACCCGCGCGGAATTGTAGCCTCGCTGCGCGCGCCCGGGCGGGGCCGATGCCCGCTCCTCGAGGCAGGGGTGCCTCAGCGGCAGCGGATGCGCGGCGCTTCTGTGGCGGCCGGCGGGCAGGTAATATCGATGCTCCAGACGGTTCTGGAGCTTGCTGATGATCGCAATCGTCGATTACCGCGCCGGAAATCTCACGAGCGTCAAACGTGCGCTCGAATTTCTGGGGCATCCCTGCGAGATCACGGACGACGCGAATAAGATTCGCGCCGCTGAGCGCGTAATCCTGCCCGGCGTCGGGGCCGCGGGCGCCACGATGGAAAATTTGCGCGCGCTCGGACTCGCAGAGGTTCTGAAACGCGATGTCGCGGCGGCGGGCAAGCTGTTTCTTGGAATTTGCATCGGCATCCAGGTGCTGTTCGATCGCAGCGAAGAGGACGACGCCCGATGCCTCGGCGTGATCGCGGGCCATGTCACACGCTATCCCGCCTCGATCGACGGGCGCGCGCTCAAGGTTCCCCAGATCGGATGGAACCGCGTGCGGCAGACGCGGGCTCATCCGATTTTCGCGGGCGTGCCCGAGAATACGCATTTCTACTTCGTGAATTCCTACTATCCGGTGCCCGCCGATCCCGGCGTTGCGATCGCGGAGTCGGATTACGGCGTGAATTTCGTCGCGGCGATCGCGAGCGGCAACGTAATCGCTACGCAGTTCCATCTGGAGAAAAGCGGCGCGGCGGGTCTGAAGCTGCTCGACAATTTTTGCCGGCTTAAGTTCTGATGCTCGCCAAACGAATAATTCCCTGCCTCGACGTGCGCGACGGCAAGGTGACCAAGGGGGTCAGGTTCGCGGACAACGCGGATATCGGCGATCCGGTCGCGATGGCGCGGCACTACTACGAGCAGGGCGCCGACGAACTGGTGTTCTATGACATCACGGCGTCGAACGAGCGGCGCGGGATCATGCTCGAGGTTGTGAGCCGCGTTGCGCGGGAAATTTTCATTCCGTTCAGCGTCGGCGGCGGCTTGCGCAGCCTGGACGAGATGCGCGCGGTACTGTTGGCGGGAGCGGAAAAAGTTTCGATCGATTCGGGCGCGGTGCGTAATCCAAAAATAATTTCCGAGGGCGCGCGCGCATTCGGCAGTCAGTGTATCGTCCTCTCGATGCAGGTGCGGAAGACCGCAGCGCGCGCGGGCGTCGAGTCGGGCTACGAAGTCGTGATCGACGGCGGGCGTGTCTTCACCGGCCGCGACGCGATCGCGTGGGCACACGAGGGCGCCAGGCTGGGAGCGGGCGAGCTGGTGATCAACTCGATCGACAACGACGGGACCAAGGCCGGCTACGACCTCGAGATCACGCGGCGCATCAGCGAGTCGGTGACGATTCCGGTAGTTGCGTCCGGCGGCGCGGGCGCGCCGATGCATCTGCGCGACGCGTTTATGGCTGGCGCGGCCGACGCCGCGATCGTCGCGTCGATCGTGCATTACGGCGAGTATCCGATTCCCGAGCTCAAGCGCTATCTTAAGGGCGCTGGAATCGAGGTGCGCGACGCGATCCAGTTGGAGGCTTGAGTGCGATGAGGCTGGTGATCGTCGTGTCAGATTTTAATTATGACGTGACCTCGTTGATGCTCGAGCGGGCCGAGCATCACGCCGCTCATCACGGTGCGCAGGTCGCGATGGTGGTGCATGTGCCGGGCGTGTTCGACATGGGCCCCGCGGTAAAGCGGCTCATCCGGCGCAAAGATATCGATGGCATCGTGCTGCTGGGCGCGGTGATCAAGGGGGAGACGCAGCACGACGAGGTGATCGCGCACGCGACTGCGGACGCGGCGCTTAGGCTCGCGATCAAGTACGAGAAACCGGTGGGGTGGGGAATTACAGGCCCAGGAATGACTCATGAACAGGCGATGGAGCGGTTGGACAACGCGAAGAACGCGGTCGAAGCCGTGGTGCGGATGCTGAAAACGCTCAGAGAGATCGACGCGTAGGCTAAGTTTGCGGCAGCGGTTGTTGAGAAACTTTCGGTGCGCGCGTTGAGGCGCCGGTGCCAACTTCTTATACTCGGCTTGCGTTGGCGGTGAAGATGGAAGAGGCGGTAGGGCGGGGAGCAACATTCTCGACGCGCACGGCTGCGAGAATTCTCGCAGTCTCCCCGGAAAGAATTCGCTACTGGGTCAGGCGGCAGTTGGTTAATCCAACCGCGACGCAGGGCCGCAACTACAGGTTCGCGTTCAACGATCTGCTGGTGATGCGCCTGACCAAGGAACTGCTCACCGCGCGGCGTCATCTGGAGCCGATGCAGCGCTGCCTCGCGCGCGTGCGCGGGCTGGTCGATCCGGCGCGATCGGTTACCTCGCTGAATCTCGTCAACGATGAAGGCAGGATCGTGGTCAGCGAAGCGGGACTGCTGATCGAGGCCGAGACCGGACAACTGCTACTCGATTTTCGCGTCGAGCGGCCGACCGGAAAGATCGAAGAAGGCTTTGGTCCGGCCAGGGTGCGCGAGCGCTTTGAAGAGGCGCGGCGGCTGGCCGAGGAAAATCCGCTGAAGGCCCTGACAATCTACAGCGAGCTGGTCGGACGCGAGCCGGGCAACTTCGAGGCGCACCTGCGCCTGGCGACGCTGCTCGAGCGCGAAGGCGACTTGCAGGGCGCGCTGCGTCATCTGCTGGGAGCGGCGGCGATCATGCCGGCCAGCGCGGAAGTGCATCTGCGCCTGGGCGTGATGTATCGCAAGAAGGAAGAAGGGCAGCCCGCATTGCGCAGCTTTCTGCGCGCAATCGATTGCGACCCCACCAACGTCGAGGCGCATCGCAACGTCGCCGAGCTGTTCGAGGCGCAAGGCCGCAAGCGCGACGCGCAAAAGCATCTGAGCGCGATCCACCGCCTAATCAAGGGCGACTGAACAAGCTTTGATTCTGGATCGATCGATCGCGTACTGGACAAGAGTTTACTCATATGTAAACATCTGTCTAAGCAATGTGTGCATTTATGCAGAGTATGGGATCAAGGGCGGGATGTGGATCGCATAATAGCGGCAGGCAGATGGGGTGCCGTGGAATGGGCAGCGGATCGGGAAGGATCCATGCCGGCGCGTCACGACTATGAGCAACTTCCTGCCGATCGCAAGGCTAAGATTTTGGTGCTGTTCGAGAGACTTTCTGCAACAGGCCTAATTAACAACCGCGAGAAATTTCATAAGCTTGGACCCAAGAGCGGCCGTCATGGTTCCGAGCTTCGGGAGTTCAAGAGTTTTCAAGATCGCTTTCTCGGCGACATTCGTCCTGGGTTCAGGTTCCTCGTGGCAGCTTACGAACAAAAGAAAGCGGATCGGCTTTCTCCCGGAGTAATTGACCGAGCGGTGCGAGTCTTAACGGAGAACGACAACTATGAGGCCATCCATGGGCGCAAAGATTGACACAAGGCGGACTGAGATTGATCGCTTCGAAAGTGCGGCGGTGAATAATCGCCTGCTCCTCAAGCAAGAAAGGCTGATTTTGGACGTGACGGAGTTGTTGAGTGTTGCGCTGGCCGAATCCCGCCTTACGAAGACTGAACTGGCGCGGCGGCTCGGCAAGACCAAGGGATTTGTTTCGCAGCTGTTTTCTGGAGGCCGCAATCTCACTTTGCGTAGCATTTCTGATATCGCCGATGCGCTCGGCGTGATGGTGTCTTTCCAGACCAAGCGCCATGGCTTGAGCATCAGGAATTCACACCGGGTAGCCTCCGTTCCTACGCGGCGGGCGGCGCCTTGAATCGGCGCGATCGTGGGCGATAAGCTCGAAGCACGATGCCCACGCGAGAGACTCTTAAACGAATCGATATTTTGCGCCATGAACTCAAGGCGCTGCGTTTTATCCTGGATAATTTTCATGCCGGGAAGCTCGAGGCCGATGCGCTGCCTCCTCGTTCCGACTTCCAGTCAGAGCAGGCGCGCACGCTCTATGACGAGATAGTCGCGGCGTCTTCGCGTGCGGCGGCCGAGGCTAAAATTGCGGAGCTGGAATTGGCGGAGGTCGATATCGATTCGTTCCTGCACTTGACCGGCGAGCACTACTACACTTACCCCGCGCTGGTGCGCGAGCGGGCTCGGGCGATCGCCGCGGGCGAACTTCGGATCGAAGACGCTTGAGTGCGCATCGCGAACTGCATTTTCTGCTCGACGGCAAAGGCGCGCTAATCGCGTACCAAATCACCGGCGCGCCGTGGGCCGCGGTGCTCGCGTTCAGCGAACTATCCCTCGCGCAGGATTTCGTCCGCCAAAGCAATCTTGACGCCGCCGAGATCGCATCGATCGACAGCGGCGAGGCCGCCGCCGTCGCGGAGCTGGTGCGCAACGTGAAGCGCCGCGCGATCCGGAACCTCCTGCTCGATCTCGACTACGCGTCGGGCAAGTGCTTTGCGATCGAGTTCGAAGGCGACGCGCTCGGAATCGCGCGCGACTATCAACTAACTGTTCCGGCGAAAGCGTCGCCGAAAGTTTCCAGATGACAGTCACGATCGAGGATATCGAACTCGCGCGGCGGCACCTCAGCGGTATCGTCGAGCCGACGCCGCTCATCTTGAGCGAGACGTTAAGCCGGATGCTCGCCGCCGAAGTATTTATCAAGCCCGAGAATCTTCAGAAGACCGGATCATTCAAAATTCGCGGTGCGTACAACCGGATCACCGCGTTGTCGCCCGAGGAAAAAACGCGCGGCGTGATCGCGGCCTCGGCGGGAAATCACGGACAGGCGCTCGCGTATGCGGCAACTCGCGCGGGGGTGAAGGCTACGATCGTGATGCCCGAGACGGCGGCGATTGCGAAAGTCGCGGCGACGCGAAATTACCGCCAGGAGGTGATCCTCGAAGGAATCGACTACCAGGCCGCGCGCGTTGCTGCCGGGCGAATTTGCGGCGAGTCGGGTGCGGTCTTCGTCGATGCGTACGACGACGCGCACGTGGTCGCGGGCCAGGGAACCGTCGGCCTTGAGATCGCTGACGAGCTTGGCGGCACGCGCAGGCCCGACGCGGTGCTGGTGCCGGCCGGCGGCGGAGGATTGATCGCGGGAATCGCGGTCGCGCTCGCGGCGCGATCGCCCGCAACCGAAGTTATCGGGGTCGAGGCCGCCGGCTCCGCGCAACTGAGCGTGAGTCTTGCCTCCGGCAACGCGGCGTCAATCGGCCGGCCGGTCGATACAATCGCCGACGGTCTCGCCACCGGACGAATCGGCGAGATTCCCTTCAGCCTGATTCGTGGACGGGTGCGGCGCGTCGTGACCGTGGACGATTTCGATATTGGCGCCGCTGTGCTGCTGCTGCTCGAGCGGATGAAGCTGCTGGCCGAGGGCGCGGGCGCGGCGGCTCTTGCGGGGGCGCTGAAGCTGGGCGCGGAATTGAAGGGCAAGCGGATCGTCGTGGTGGTCAGCGGCGGAAATATAGATATCAATCTGCTCGACCGGATTATCGGCCACGGCCTGTCGAAGATGGGGCGACTCTATCGAATCGCGCTGACCCTGCACGATCGTCCGGGCGAACTCAGCCTGCTGCTTGCGCAAATCGGCAAGACGGGTGCGAATGTGCGCGCGATCGATCACGATCGCGCGCGGCGCGATATCGCGATCGGAGGCGCATACGTGAGCCTGGAGTTGGAAACGCGCGGTCCCGAGCACATCGCCGCGATTCACGCGCATCTGCGCAAAGCCGGCTACGACATCACCGAGGAGACTTGATTCTGCCTGATCTGAATCTGTGTAATCGGTGAAATCTGTGGATTGTTTTACGTGAACATCGCGGCGATGCCCTTGGGGCGCACCAGCTTGCCCGCGGGCTTCATCTCGCGGCCGAGCTCGACCACGCGTTTCCTGAACGCTTCCATCTCGGCCGCCTGCTTGGCGGCGATCGCTTCTCGCTCGCGCTGCTGACGCCGCGCGATCGCTTCTTGTTCAGTGCGGCGATGCGCATAGAAATCTTCGAAGGTCTCGCGGACCACGCGCGCCATCGTGGATTTCGGAACATACGAGCCCGAGCAAAACGGGCAGTAGAAAACCACGCCGGCCTGGAAATGGCGGTACGGGATCGAGAAGGTTTCGTTGCAGTCCTTGCACACGACAGGAACTTCCCACGCGATCGGATTGAACTCCTGGCTAATTCCGGCCTGCGCGGCGGGCGCCGATACTGCGACAACGGCCACAGGCTTGGGCGTCGTCGCAGCCACGGCGGCAGTTGGTGCGGCGGCGGGCGCTGATACTGCGACAACGGTCACAGCCTTGGGCGCCGCAGCCACGGCGGCAGATGGTGCGGCGGCGGCTGGTGCGGCTTCGGCACCGCCGCCTTCTTTGCGAAAGCGCGAGGGCGCGTCGTCAGCGAAAGTCTCCTCAGGATGCAGCACGCGTGCGCGCGCAAGGAGCACGGATTCGGTCTCCGGATTTGCGGGGTCGGGTATGCAGCAATCGACGGGGCATACCGCGGCGCAGGCTTCATGATCGTGGAAGCCGACGCATTCGGTGCATTTCGC
>JBOHWH010000012.1:0-16608 GCA_050736695.1 Binataceae bacterium (SeqCode)
CGATTACTGTAGCGACTGGATCCAGCAGGCGCTCGGGTAGGTCGATTATCAATTCGCCAATCGGATCTTTGTTGAAGATTGCGTCCATTGCGGCTATGCGGCGATGGATTTTCAGTTTTTCGTTCGAGCCTAGAACCATCGCGGACTTTGCCTGTCTGACTTGTATGCCGCGGACAGAGACCGCTTCGTACGGACGCATCACGCAGTGGAGGTAGATGCGCTTGCCGCGGCGGGTTGAGGGTCCGTAGAACTGCCACGGCGCGAGGCCGGCCGCCGTGCCCGCGATACTCTCGCGATTGCGCGTCATCCAGGCGGCGAAGGCTTCAAGGCGCTCGACCTGCTCGGGCGGCAGTGTACCGTCGCCGGTCGGACTGACGTTGAGCAGCAGATTGCCGTTCTTGCTGGCGACTTCTTCCAGCGTGTGGATCAGATTGATCGCCGATTTGAAATTGCGATCTCCCGGATTGTAGCCCCAGCTATTGTTCATCGTCATGCAGGTTTCCCACGCGCGCGCGGGCGGTGTGGCGGGAACGGCCTGCTCGGGAGAATCGTAGTCGCCGAATCCGGGCAGGCGATCGTTGATCACGATGTCGGGCTGCAGCTCGCGGATCATTTTATGGAACTCGCCCGCCTTCCATTCCTCGGAGGTGCGTTCCCATCCGCCGTCGAACCATAGCAGATCGATCTTGCCGTAGTTGGTAAGCAGCTCGCGCATCTGCGCGAACATCACCCCGATAAATCGCTCCCACTGCTCCGGTGTGCTGCGGCGCCATGCGCCCCACTTGTAGGGTTTGTCGGCGTCGGTGAAAGCGGGGTAGTCGGGATCGTGCCAATCGATCAGCGAGAAGTAGAAGCCGGCGTGCAGGCCCTCGGCGCGGAATGCGTCGGAGTATTCGCGCACGATATCGCGTTTGAACGGGGTATGCGCGACGCCGTAGTCCGAGGTCTTGGTATGGAACATCGCGAAACCGTCATGATGCTTGGTCGTCAGCACGCCGTAGGTCATTCCGGCGCGCTTGGCCAATCGCGCGATCGCGCGCGCGTCGAACTTGGCCGGATTAAATGTCTTGGCGGCCGAATGATATTCGTCCACCGCAACGACTTGCGCGTTGGGCAGCGAGTTGATGCTGCCGACCAGTGGCCACGACAGTTCCCATCCGTGCTGAGAGCTGGGCGCCCAATGAATGAACATCCCGAAGCGTGCGGTATCGAACCATTTTTCCATAGCGGCGAGAATTGTGACGCGCCCTGCGGAAGATGTCCATCGCGAGGCGCGGGCGGACGAGCCGTCCGCCCCTACTGACAATCCTTTTCCGCCAGTAGCGGCCGACAGCTCGTCGGCCGGATTCTCTTCGGGCTTTGGGCATTGACGCTCACCGTGGTATGGAAACGATCGGTTGCCGGCTCCGCGCCGGCGGCGACATGATGCGAGGAGGCGACGCGCGATGAAGATTTCGATGTTCCATCTTATGCCGTACCGTGATCTGCCCGCGGATTTCGAGCAGCGTTTCAACTCGGTGTGGGTCGATCCGCCGTACTGGGAACTCGCCGATTCGAACAAAGTCGGCCAGTACTACAACTGGACGCTCGACGAGCTGATCCATGCGGCGAATAACGGAATCGACGGAATCTGCGTCAACGAGCATCATCAGAACGCTTACGGCTTCATGCCGAATCCCGATCTGATGGGATCGATCCTTGCGCGTGCGACCAACGGCAGCGACGTGGCGATTGTGCAGATGGGCTCGACGCTGCCGACTTCGAATCCGCCGATTCGCGTCGCCGAGGAATACTCGATGATCGATTGCATCTCGGGAGGACGGATGGTGGCCGGGATGCCGCTGGGAACCTCGCAGGACGTGAACCTGTGCTACGGGATCTCGCCGATCGAACAGCGCGAGCGGTACTACGAAGCGCACGATCTGATCATCAAGGCGTGGACGGCTAAAGAAATTTTCCCGTGGAACGGCAAGTACTTCAAACTTCCGATGGTCAATATCTGGCCGCGGCCGATCCAGAAGCCGCATCCTCCGATATGGATTCCCGGCAGCGGCAGCCTGTCCACCTGGGATTTCTCCGCGCGCAACGATCATTGCTACTGCTTCCTCAGCTATTGGGGAAATAATTTCGGCAAACGTGTGATGGACGGATGGTGGGATTTCGTCGCCAAGGGAAATCACGATCCAAATCCGTATCGCGCAGGCTTCCTGCAGCTCGTCGCAGTATCCGAAACCGATGCGAGCGCCGAAAAAGAGTACTACAAGCACATCCGGTATTTTTACGATAAGTGCCTGCATATCCAGCCGGAATATTTTCCCGTCGCCGGAAATCAGGATTACAAGAGCCTGGTCAATTCGGTCACCAAGCTTAATCCGCAGATGTTCGATCTGATGGGGAAGATTCCGGACTGGAAGTACAAAGATTTCATCGACAACCAGTTCGTGATCGCGGGCTCGCCCAAGACCGTCACGCAGCAATTGATGGAGGCGGTCAAGAAACTGCGCGTCGGCAATCTGATGGTGCTGCTGCATATCGGATCGATGCCGCATGAGTTGACGATGAAGAACGTCGAGTTGTTCTGCAAAGAAGTGCTGCCCAACTTCCGCGACGTCTGGGACGACGAGTGGGAAAATAAGTGGTGGCCCGAAAAACTGCGCGGCGCGCGCGGCACCAACGCGATCGCCAATGGCGGCAAGCCCGGCGCGAAACCCAACGGAAAATCCGGCGCCAAGTCGAAGCACGCCGCCGCATAAGCAGTGGCGCGGAGGCAGCCGGAATCCGGGATTCCTCGCGCGGCAGCCACGCGCGGGAATGACAGCACCGATTTTGGTGCATGGAAAGTTTGACCGATGAGCGCGCCGGCATTGCCGAGTTTCCAGGAATCGCACACGCGTGGAATGAAGATTTGTGCTTTTCTTCTGTCATTCCGAGCGCGAATTGCCGATAGGTATCGCGCCGCGCACTGCACGCTGCGCGGCACTAATCGCGAGGAATCTCGGCCCTTGGCGTTAGCATACTCTATGAACGAGTAAGTAATGCACCGGGTGAGAAGGCGTACAGGACAAAGTTGATATGGCGAGCGAAAAAATTGTCAGCGTTTGGGGCGACCGGGTTCATCCCAAGGTCAAAATTTCAGGCACCGGATCGCCGGTCGTCTATCTACACGGCGGCTACGGACCGATCGATACCGAATTAATCGACGAGCTGGGCAAGCATCATACGGTCTATGCGCCGGAGCATCCGGGGCTCAGCGCCGGCGACGAGGACGCGATCAAGGCACTCGACGATTTCTGGGATCTGGTCCTCTACTACTACGACCTGTTCGACAAGCTCGGGCTCAAATCGCCGGCGGTGATCGGACATTCGTTCGGTGCGATGGTCGCGGCGGAAGTCGCGGCGACCGACCCGGCGCGTGTGAGCAAGCTCGTGCTGATAAACGCGCTCGGGCTATGGCGCGACGCGCATCCGGTCGCGAACTACGTCATCACGGCGCAGGCGAAATTGCCCGAGCTGCTGTTTCGCGATCCGCATCATCCGGCGCTCAAGCGAATCGTGCTCAATCCGGAGGATCAGCAGGGCTTCATCCGGATCACGTGGTCGCTCGGATGCACCAGCAAGTTCTACTGGCCGATTCCGGACAAGGGCCTCAAGAAGCGGCTGCATCGGATTACCGCGCCGACGCTGATTTTGTGGGGCAAGGATGATCGCGTAGTGGACCCGGTTTACTCCGAGGATTTCCGCAAGGCGATCGCGAACGCGAAGGTCGAAACGATCCCCGGCGGAGCGCACATGATGACGCTCGAAGATCCGGAAAAAGTAGCCGCCGCGATAACGAAGTTCCTGAAACCCGACTAAGCTGCGCGAAGCGGCGAGAGATTTTGTCAGATGGTTAAGTCTTGCCCGCAATTAGGTCGGTTGTTCACAAAATGTGTTGCCATAGAGTTTAATTCCAAGTAGGTTAAGCACGGCTAGAGTCATCTCGGCGCGCCTGCCGGAATGGGACGGCGCTGGCGGGTGCGTGGACGCTTAAGCTCACCGACAGTTCGAATCCGGGAAGCCCACTGACGCACACGTTCACCCTGCAGCACAATTCCAACAGCCAGCTTGGGATAACGTCTCCGATACTACAGAATCTTCTCGATAATGCACTCATCGATTTGGCATCAGACCAGAACTATACGGCAACCGATGCAAGCTGCCCTGCTCCGGTGAATGCGCAGGGCAATCCCACGGCGGTGTGCTTTTCCGCCGGGACGAATAGTGGAAATTCGATAAGCTGGCAGCTCCAGTTCCAGTACGCTACCAGTGGCGACTACGGCCAGATCTACGATCCTAACGGCGCCTTTCTCACCTTTATGACGGCGAACGGCCAGGAGCAGAACGAGGTCTATCAAAACGAAGGGGGGCGGCTCACCAACATCATAGCGAGTACGACCGCGAGTGATGGCAGCGCGGTGCAGGATTGTACGACCGCTTACGTCGAGGGCCCAGCCGGTGGTAACCCTAATGCGAGCATCACCAACCAGCTCGTAAGCTCGAACCAGTCATACCCGAGCAGCTCCAGTTATCCGTCAGGTGGCACACCGAACCTGATGGCGCAACTCGCGGTGAAGGAGAGTTCCTATGCCCAGTTCCGAAGACCGGACGAGGGCAATGCCAATCTATACGACGGGGTGGCTGGGAAGTGGCCTTTCGAGAGCAACGATGGAGCCAGTCATATAGGCCTTATGCAAGTGATGACAGACGCGAATGAGAAATTCGACCCCAACGCGTGGAATTGGGTCACGAACGCGAGTGACGGGGTTGGCTTGTTCAGCGGGGCTCCGCCAACTGAGTAGAATGACGCCCACAACAAGATCCAACACGCCACCACCTACGAAAACGAGATAATTCAAGAGTACACGCCGACATTGCCAACACTTTCGGCGTCGCAACTCGAGAATATGGCACTCCTTCTATACGGGCCTGGTGCTTCCGTGGATCTCACTAAGCAGTATTTCATCCCCATCTGTTCCGGGAAAGTCACTAAAACATACACATGCAAAAACGGAAAGTGGGCATGGAGCGAGAATTCTGCTGGCAATCCCACGGGCACACAGTTATGCCGACGCTGTTAGGGCCGAAATGGTACCACCGTGAGTGATGCGCGGAGGCCGATCATGAAAAGTACTATCCTCCTTTTTCTCGGGATTCTTGCGTTCGGGCCGAACGCTCTAGCCGCCGAGGGCGGCACTTACGTCGAGGGCAGGAATATCACCGCGCAACTGGTGCCCATTCCGTCGCCGGTTCCACCCAAGCGAATCGGTTCGGGCGCAAATCCAGCTGCCACCTTGAGCGGCTCAGAAAAAGCAAAGGTGCTCGAATTCGTGAATACGCACCTGCCCCCACACTGGATGCCGGTTCCAGCCTACAGCGTGGTGGAGTCGGAGCAGGTCGATGTTGGCGGGGGTCTGTCTGATCTTTTCGTCCTGCTCGACATCAGCGGGCGCGGCTACTCGAACATACTTGTGATCTACCAGCAGGAGGACGCCCGCAACCTGGACTTTTCTCAAGTTGTCAATGGCTGGCAGATGGGTCATTTGAAGCAGATGGTTCGAGACCTCAACGGCGCCGGCAGAGATGAGTTGATCGTCCCGACCGAGCTCGATTGGCCTCCGGGCTCCTGGACGCCCACGCCCGCTACGCCGTCATGGCCGGCAGTCTATCACCTCGTGCACGGCAAGTACGTCGAGGACAGCCGCGATTTCCCAGACTATTACGACACTGAAATCCTGCCGCTACTAAGAAAAGGCTATCGCCGCGGCGAAAAGCTGCGGAAATTCAGACGCGGTGGCGAAGGATCTCCTGGAGAAAAACAAAATCCTTCGCGTTCTTGGGCGCGACCCGACGGCGGGTCTCGACCAAGCGTATCAGTGGATGAACAGCGACGATCCTCAGCTGATGCAGTGCGCGATAGCGACCTTCGCTGACATTGGCGGACACGAAAAAGAACGGTCGCAACTCCGACAGGCGCTTCCCGCCGCCATCAAACGCGAGATCGAGGCGCGCAAGGGCGGCTGATCCCGACCGCTAGCGCGCCTGGGGCATCGGGGGGCACGACAAAGACCTGCGCGAAGCGCAAGCCGCGCTTCCGATCGCGATCAAGAACGAAATGGCGCCCGCCGCGGAAGGAGCTGAGGTCGCCGCCGCGATCGCGAAGTTTCTCAAGTAGGAGCCGCGAAGGCGTTCAGGGCCGCGCTTCCAGCACCAGATTGAACGGAGTGGACGTGGCGCGCCGCACACGCGAGAATCCTCCGCTCGAGATCACTTCTCGCAATCTGGCTTCCCCGGCCTGAGCGCCGAGAGCCAGACCGACTTCCTGCGCCAAGGATCCCGGCACGCAAAACTGCGTTGATGCCGAATAGAATATGCGGCTGATCGGACCCAAATTTTCCGCCGCCCGATCGCCGGCGAATGGCTCGACAATCATCCAGGTGCCGTCCGGTTTCAAAGTCGATTTGACATGCGCAGCCACTCCGGCGGGATCGCCCATGTCATGCAGGCAGTCGAAAAATGCGACCAGATCGTAGGTGCCGGAAAATTCTTTGGCTGACGCGCGATCGAAAGTGATCCGGTCGGCGACGCCGCCCTCGCGCGCCGCCTCGCGTGCGCGCACCAGCGACGCTTCGTGATAGTCGAAGCCCGAGAATTTCGAGTTTGGAAACGCCTTGGCCAGCAAAATGGCCGATGCGCCATGACCGCATCCGACGTCGGCAACCTGCGCGCCGCGTTCGAGTTTTTCCTTGACTCCTTCCAGCGCCGGAATCCATTCCGACACCAGATGCGTCGCGTAGCTCGGGCGGAAAAATCGCTCGGTGCCGCGGAACAGGCAGGGATCATGCTCATGCCATCCAACCCCGCCGCCGGTGCGGAACGCCGCTTCGAGCCTGGGCAGATCGCGCGCGGCAGCGGCGGCAATCTCGAACATCGCGGGGACAAATGCGGGTCCGTTCTCGTCGGCAAGGAGTAGCGCCTGTTCCGGTGAAATCGAAAACCGCTCCGTCGCGGAGTCGAAATTGATATAACCGCCCGCCGCCTGCGCCGCCGCCCACTCGCGCACGTAACGCTCTGCCGTGCTGGTGCGCGACGCGAGCTCAGCGGGGGTCAACGGCCCCGCGGCCGCGAGCGTCTTGTAAAACCCAAACTTGTCGCCCAACATGACCAAGCCGATGCCCATCGCGGCGCCGACCTCACCGAGCATCTTGCCGAGCAATTGCTGAAGTTTCGCTTCGTCGACGGCCATCGTATGCCTCCTTCAGCCAATTTCTTGACTGGTATGGCGATTTGCGTCTTCGCCGGGATTTCTGTTTTATCTCTCGATTCGTTTTATTGCCAACCTCGTCACGGTTACCGCGTCAACTCCTCGACCGCGAGTACTTGCGCAAACGCGCGTGGTCGAATAATCAAGGTTAGTTGCACGGAATTAAATTATGCTGATTGGAGAAAGAGTAATGAAGCTCAAGCGGCTCTCCTGCCTTGCCGCATTTGCCGCGATTCTGATCGTCGCGTCGGCTTGCAACGGCTCAAACTCGGACGGATTACCATTGAGAAACACCGGACACTACGCAATCGTTAACACCGACCGCGGCGTTGTCGTGATCGAACTGTATCCGAAGGTCGCGCCCAAAACGGTCGAGAACTTCGAGACCCTGGTCAAAAAGGGTTTCTACAACGGGCTGACGTTTCATCGCGTCGTGCCGGACTTCGTCGTTCAGGGCGGCGATCCGGACGGCACCGGCCTCGGCGGTCCCGGCTACACGGTTCCCGCGGAGATCGACAAGAACGAGCATCATCTGCGCGGCACCGTCGCGACGGCGCGTACCGGCGATCAGGTGAATCCGACACGCGCATCGTCGGGCAGCCAGTTCTACATCTGTCTCAAGCCGCAGCCCGGACTCGACGGCGACTACACCATCTTCGGCGGAGTGGTTAAGGGGATGGACGTGGTCGATCAGATTCAAAAGGGCGACCATATGAAGACGATCACGCTCGCGAGCGAACCGCCAAAGTAACGCGGCCGAGTTCGCGATGGCGGCTAACGCAAGCGGGCACCCAAGCGGGCCCTACTTCAGCGTCGATCTGCATCTGCATACCAACCGCGGCAGCTCGGACTCAAACCTCGAGCTGAAGGATCTGGTCGCGCGCTCGCGCAAGACCGGAATCGGCGCGGTCTGTATCACCGAGCACGACACGATGTGGGATCTGCGCGAGGCTCCGATGCTCGGGCGCGATTCCGGGCTGCTGTTCCTGCGCGGGATGGAAGTGACCACCGATATGGGGCATATCGGAGTGTTCGGGTTTGACCATTATATCGGCGGAATCTACAAGCTCGCGGAATTGCGCAGAGTAGCCGACTTAAACGGTGCGCTGTTGGTCGCGAATCATCCGTTTCGCTACAAGCTCGATCCGCGGTTTTCGTTTATCAATCCGGATCACGAACCAATCGACGCGGGCTACCCCGATCGCGCGGCCAAGCTCAAAATTTTCGAGCTGGTCGATGCGATCGAGGTCCTGAACGGCGCCTGCTCGGAAGACGAAAACGTCTTCGCGCTGAAAGTCGCGCGTCACCTCGGGATGCCCGAAGTCGCGGGCTCGGATTCTCATTCGATGGGCTCAGTCGGCTGCGTAACAACGCTCCTTGATGCTCCGATAACCGACGAGCGCGAACTAATCGAATCGATAAAAGCGCATCGATGCCGCGCCGGCCGCGGCCTGCTTCAGAACGCGCTCACCGAGTTCGATCTCCCCGCGTAAGAGAAAGATCGAGCGGTCACAAAGCCGCGAAGACAAAAGGCGGATCTTTCGCGTACGAAAGAACCCTCTCTTCTTGGTGTCTTGGTTATTCCTCGGCTAATTCGAAGGGCCTCTCAATATTTTGTTGCTGTAGGAACGCGGCTTTTGGCTGTTTTGGCGCCGGGCGCCTCACATGAAGTTAACATACCACCCCGGCTTGTTGACCCGAACAAACTGTCTATGCTAGCAAACCGCCGACGTAGCGGCGCAAGCGGGCGATACGAGTTGTCCTACCGATGAAAACGTCGTTAAGACCGTAAACCTCGTTCGTGCCGCATCGCCGACGTGTGCGGAATGACTTTGGAGGAGACTATGTGGGCGAGGGCGGCAACAATCGCGTTGCTGTTTCTATGCTGCGAGTTGGCGCCGCTGTGCGCGCAAGCCGCCGGTCCAAGGTCTGCACCGCCTCTGAGCCTGGCGTCATATGATTGGTCGGTGAGCGCTTCGCCCAACCTGGTCGACAGTCCTCCGTCCAAAGGAATTGTGGTTAGTTTTCTCAACTCCGTTCAAATCTCGGTAGGGGGCGACCCAGACCTGGCAGAGAACGAGACGGACCTGCAACAGAACGAATACGTTTGCTCTTTTCGTTTCGCAAATCTCCGCCGCGACGGCTTTCTCTCGTTAATAGCGGGAATTGGTGAGACTGGTCGATCATCGTGTAGCGAAGTCTACATAGTCGACAAGAATTCATCGGGCTTTGAAATATACTACACAGCAGGAGCAACCGATGCCGGGAGCAATGTTGCTGGTAGCATCAAAGATCTTCGACAAGACGGTCACCTAGAGCTCTTGGTTGACAGTGGGTTGGGATCTATCGCAAATCGATGCAACGCAAACTGGACTGCGATCTTCGCGTGGACAGGCAGCGATTATGCGAACGTGAGCGAGCAATTCAAGTTTTTCTATCAGAAAAAGATCGAATCACTTGAGAAAAGGATATCCGCTCTTCAACCAATCCGAGGAGCTGCCGGAGTTCTCTCTGAGCCTCTCGACAAGGAATGTCTTCAGGCGGAAGCGGGAAGGATTCAGAGTTTTCTGGGTCTCCCGTCAGAGGCGGCAGAGGATCAGGCGATCCGTCTGTCGAGCAGCAAGGATTCGAAGCAACGTGAATTCGCAGCAGAAATCCTTGGTATCATCGGCACTCCAAGGGCGCGGATTTATCTGAAGACGCTATCAAAGGATTCCGACGCCGAAGTCACGTATACGGCAAAGGCCACGCTTTCGGCGCTTTCCAAGGGACCAATACCGGACGCGCCCAGATCCTTCCAACGCCTCCAACACTAGTAGCGTGGCTTGAGCCGCTGGACAGAATTGAGGATTCGTGACCGACAGGGTCTTTAAGGCTACACGAATAGCTCGCTGCCGGTAGTGTCGCACCGGTGGTGGAGAGGCAGACGAATGAAATCGCCTTTGGCCAAAATGCGGATAGGCTTGATTGTGATTATCGGGGCGTGCGCATATGCGATCATCACTGTCGCGACTCCGACCCTATCTTACGCGCAGGCGGCTACATCAGTCTGGGCGATGTTCCGTCATGATCTCAGGCACACCGGGCTTAGCACCGTCGATACCAGCTCCAACCCCGGCGACTTGAAGTGGATCTTCGGGACCGCCGATCAGTTGGACCCGTCGCCGGCGATTGGAGTGTATTCTTCGCCGGCGATCGGCGCCGATGGCACCATTTTCGTCGGCACTGAAAACGACAGCCTTTACGCGCTAACCGATAATGGCGCGAGCGCCACAGAGAAGTGGGCGTTCCCCACCGGCTCTAGCGTGCTTTCCTCGCCGGCGATCGGTCCCGACGGGACCATCTACTTCGGCTCGGGTGACGACAACCTCTACGCTGTGGGCATCTCAAGCCCGCCGGTACCTGCGAGACTGAAGATCAGTACGAAATCGCTGAATTTTGGCACAGTGAAGGCCGGGAGGACCAAAGGGCCCCAGTATGTCATCGTGCGCAACCCCGAGGGTGGCAAGAAGAAACCCGGTCTTACCGTGCTGATGCAGGGGGAGCGGCTCAACAGCGCATTCATTCCCTTCGGCGTGACGAATGGTTGCGGCGCACCGCTTCCGGCGGGCGCGAGGTGTGAGATTGGAGTCACGTTTGCGCCGAACGGCCGAGGATCGGCGAAAGGCACCCTGATGATTTTCGACAATGCGGAACTCGAGCCGCAGTCGGTGGAGCTCAAGGGCCACGGCGGTTAGCGGAAAACGCGAGCGAACAATCCAGCTCGAGCGGCGACCTCGAGCGGCCACCAAGACACTAAGACACGAAGGGGAAGAATCGGCGGGTGTTTCCCGAAGGAAAGACCCGTCTTGATGTCTTCGTGGCCGCCTGATCTTCTGCGCGCGATTGTCTGCGCTTTCGCTCGTGCGATAGACTTCTATCCGGCGCGTTTTAATCAATGGCAACCAATCGAGATCGCTTTTCGCTGATCGAGGAAATTTCTTCGATCGGCGGTGAAGACCACGAAGACTTGCGCGCCGCGCTCGATCGGATCGTCGCCGCGATTGCCGAGGGGATGCAGACCGAGGTCTGTTCGCTCTACCTGTTCGATCCGCAGGGCGAACGCCTTGTGCTCCGCGCCACTTTCGGCCTCGACCGCGATTCTGTCGGCAAGGTCTCGATGCGCCCCTCCGAGGGACTGGTCGGGATGGTGAGCGAATCGGGCGAGGCGGTCTCGGTGCCCGACGCGATCAGTCATCCGCGCTACAAATATTTTCCCGAGACCGGCGAAGAGCGTTTTCACAGCTTCCTGGGCGTGCCGGTGCAGGAGAACAAGCAGAAGGCGATCGGCGTCATGGTGGCGCAGACGCTGTCGCGGCGAAAATTCATCAAGTCCGACGAACGCCTGCTGCGCACCGCCGCGACCCAGGTCGCGCAAATCCTGTCGCACTTCCGGCTGCGCGAGACGCTCGCCACCAAGGAAAAGGAGCGCGTCGAATATCGCCGCCGGATGATCGAGGCAAATCGCCAGCTAAAGGACTACGAGAAAGTCGGCGGCAAGGCGCGGATGAAGCCGCCGCAGAAAATCCGCCGCCCGCGCCTGGTCGGATTGCCCGCCGCTCCCGGCTTTGCCCAGGGTATCGGCCACGTGGTCGGCACTTTTCTAAGCACTATCGATCGCAATCAGCGCACGCGCGACGTCAAGGCCGAACGCAAGCGCCTCGATGAGGCTCTCGAGCGTTCGCGCGCCGAACTCGACGTGCTGAAAGCGCGGATGGCGCCGCTGATGCCCGAGCAGGACCTCAAGATCTTCGACGGTCATCGCCTGATTTTAGAGGACGACGAATTTGTCGGCCGGATCCGCGACACCGTCGAGAAAGGATTCTCGGCCGAGAGCGCTCTGTTCCGCGTTATCGACGAGCTCTCGGCGCAGATGCTCGCCGTCGCCGACAGCTACCTGCGCGAGCGCGCTACAGACTTCCGCGATGTGGGTCATCGCGTGCTGCGGCATCTGCGGCAGGAGGATCGGCGTGGCGCATTCTCCAAGTCGACCATCCTGGTCGCCGAAGAACTCACGCTCTCGCAGCTGACCCTGGTCTCGCACGAGAACCTTGCCGGTATCGCGCTGCAATCGGGTGGCGTTACTTCGCACGCCGCGATCCTCGCGCGTTCGTTCGAGATCCCAACCGTCGTCGGCGTCGAGCATCTGATGGAGTCGGTCGTCGAAGGAGACCATCTGGTGCTCGACGGCAACTCGGGCGTGGTTTACGTCAACCCTTCGTCCGACGTCGAGAAGGATTACCAGGGGATGACGCGCCGGTACGAGGCGTTCAAGCGCGAGTTGATGGAAGACGGCAACGCGCCCGCCGCCACCAGCGACGGGCATCGCGTGATGATGCTGGCGAATATAGCGCTTTTGGCCGACGTGCATCTGGCGATGCGCTACGGCGCGGAAGGTGTCGGGTTGCTTCGCTCGGAATTTTCGTTTCTGACCTACGAGGATTTTCCCGACGAAGACCAGCAGCTCGCGCTGTACAACCGGATGCTCGAGGCGGTCGGAGGACGCAAGCCGGTCACGATCCGCACGCTCGATATCGGCGCCGACAAATATCCGCCCTACATGCGCGTGCCGCGCGAAGAGAATCCGTTTCTCGGCTGGCGCTCGATTCGCATCTCGCTCGAGATGCCGGGCCTGTTCAAGGTTCAGTTGCGCGCGATTCTGCGCGCCGCCGCGCGCTACAACGTCCGAATTCTTTTCCCGATGATCTCCTCGCTCGAAGAGCTGCGCCGCGCCAAAGAACTGCTGGCTGAGTCGCAGGCCGAGCTCTACAAGGAAGGCCTCGAACACAATCCCAATATCGAAGTCGGGATCATGGTCGAGGTTCCATCGGCGGTCTGGCTCGCGCCGCGGCTGGCGCGCGAAGTCGATTTCTTTTCGATCGGCACCAACGACCTGATCCAGTATCTGCTCGCCGCCGATCGCAACAATCCGAAAATCGCGCATCTGTACGAGGCGTTTCATCCCGCCGTCATCTCCGCGATCGCGGAAGTCGTCAATGTGGCGCGCGCCGCCGACAAGGAAGTCGGAATCTGTGGAGAAATGGCGAGCGATCCGCTGGCGACGCTGCTGCTGGTCGGGATGGGGCTCGACGAGCTGAGCCTCTCGCCGCTGTTTATCCCCGTCGTGCGCAAGTTGGTGCGCGAGGTCGATTTTCAAACCACGCGCCTGATCGCGCGCGAGAGCCTGCAGATGGCGTCGGTGCAGGAGATCAAAGGCTACCTCGTCGAACGCTACCGCGACTTGGGACTGATAAATCTGGTCGAGATGTACCGATAACAAGGAGAGGCATCGTTCCTCAAAGCACGCTAAAACGTTGCCATCATCATGGGCGTTTCCTCGCGCAATAGTTGACTTCAACGCTCGGGCTGTTTTATCCTCTAACCCGTCGGTCAGGTGTCTTTGCCGGATTCGACGGAGACTCGTGCCGAGGCCGGTTTGTGCCGAGGTGGCGGGTTGGGGATTAAGTAGAGGAATTATCGATGATATTAACTCTGGTCGCACTTGGAATCTTCCTCGTCTTCGCGACGGTGATTCTGTACATGTTGCTCGGAACTAGTCGCTACGGCGGAGATCGCTCCGCGGTTCCGTTGCAGATCGCCGCGTCGGCAGAGGCGCTCGCGTCCGCCGCGGTCAAGCCTGAGCCGGTCAGGACGATTCGCGTCTATTTCATCAAGCCGTCGAAGTACGACGAAAACGGCTACGTCCAGTATTTCCGGTACGGGGTTCAACCCAACAACACGCTGACGGTTTTGACGGCGCTCAACGCGGCGTTCAACAACAAGTTCGCGGCCGAGCGCAACGTGCAGCTCGAGACCGTAATCTGGGACGAGATCTGCGACGGCGTAATCAGCCCCGACACGATTAAGGCGATTAAGGAAAAGGCGCACGAGGACGGGGTCGAGCTGCTGATCGGGATGGCGGGCGTACAATCCAATCAGTACCCGCGCGGCCGCGATGTCGCCCTCCAGTTCAAGGCGCTGGGCGTGCCGGTGATGATGGGCGGATTCCACGTGAGCGGCTATCCCGATTCGGTCAAGTTCCTGAACGAATGCGGAATCACCACGATCGTCGGCGAGGCCGAAAATCTGTGGGGCGGAATGGTCGAGGATTTTCTGCGCGGCGAGCTCCAACTCAACTACTCGGTGACCGAGGGAATTCGCGCCAAGACCGGCCGCGAGGACATCATCGTCCCGCTCATTACCGAATCGCTCCTGCCGGTGCTCGACGATCGCTACCTGACCCGCTTCTTCAACACCACGATGACCACGATCGATACCTCGCGCGGATGCCCCTTCACCTGCTCCTATTGCAGCGTGAAAAACGTGATGGGCCGCACGATGCGCTCGCGCGAGCCGGATGCGGTAGTCACCTGGGTGCGTGACGCGTGCCGCAACCACGGCATCCAGTCGCTGTTCCTGGTCGATGACGATTTCTTCCGCTCGCCCCGGTGGGAAGAAATCCTGACCGGGCTGATCGAAGTCAAAAAAGAATATCCCGACTTCTCATTCATGATGCAGGTCGATGTGGACGCGTCGTGCTACGCGGTCACCGCGCCGGGCGAGACCGAGACCGCCAAGCATCGCCGCAGCAAGCGCTTCACCGAGCTCTGCGCGGCCGCGGGATGCTACCAGGCATTCGTCGGGATCGAATCGCTCAATCCCGACAACCTGAACTTCGCGACCAAGTACCAGAACACCGATGATCGCCAGCACAAGATGAAGCTCGAAGACGCCCGCGCGCGCGTGATCGACAAATATCGCCGCGTGGTCGAAAACTGGCACAAGGTCGGCGTCTCGGTTCATGCCGGCTATATGCTGGGCTTCCCGTTCGACGGACCCGACTGCGGCCGTATCGCGGCTCAGACGCTCAAGAAGATCGGCTTCGATATCGTGTCGTTCTTCATCATGACCCCGCTTCCCGGCACCGAGGATCAAGTCCGCTCGGCCAAGGAAGGCGACATCATCGACTGGGATTTCAATCAACTGGATTCGCAGCACGTGACGCTCAGGCATCCGAAGCTCGACAGCGCGGCCTGGATGCAGGCGTATCGCGAAGCGTTCAAGGGTTTCTATTCGATTCCTCGGATGCTGCACACGATCTTCACAGTCGCGGGCGGACACGGGCTTGCTCCCGAATCGCGCCGATCGACGCTGCGCCAGTTCATGTACTACTTCTTCTCGTACCGGCAGGGACGGCATCCGATGGTCGGCGGCATCTGGCCGATCCTGCGCCGCGACGTGCGTCGCGTAGCCGTCACCGACGACGAGGCGCGCCGCCACTATTTGGGCGGCATGCGCTTCGACGCAATCCTGCGCGGCGACGGCGGCGATTTCGCCGGCGCCCCCGCATAAAGCAATCGGCCACCAATCCTCAAAGTCCACCAAGCAAGCGGGCCTTTCCAAAGGGAAGGCCCGCTTCGTTTGTCCTCGTGTCTTGGTGCCCTTGAATACCCTCTCCCGCTGGGAGGTGCCACTGGCACGCGGGCGGCGCGGCGCGATGCTTGTGCTTTTTTCGCAAGCATCGTGACGCGCGGGTGACAGTGCCGCTTTGCATAAACGCGATCGAGAACGTACCAAACGAACGCACCGCGAATGTTGTCGTGTCATTCCCGCGCGCGCGGCTGCCGCGCGTGAGGAATCCCTAATGCCGGTGGCCGAGCGGGAGAGATGCTCAGGTTGCTCTACGGATCGTGCAGAGCTCCAGCACCCTCATCCGCGCCTGCGGCGTACCTTCTCCCGGAGGGAGAAGGCATGTCATGCCGGCTCCATCCGCATGATGTTCTTCGTGTGGTGGTCGCGTTGCCGCCGGGCGGGAGGAAGGTGCCGTATGAGGACTTCTTGCGACCGTTTGTGCGGTGCGGCCTTGCCAGCGGGCGGCTAAAGCGGATAGGGATTTAGCGGCGGCATCGCTATGGCGAACATCCCCTACGCATCTGAAATTATCGCGGCGGTTATCATCCTGATCCTGATCTTCGTGCGGCCAATCAGGCGGATTGTTTTTCTATTCGTGAGAATCGCGATCGCGATTGTCGCGATCATCGTCGCGATCGGCGGCGTCTCGATGCTGCTGAACAACGAGACTATCTTCGAGAAGCCCGGCCCCGAGGCGCGCACGATCCGCTTCTTCACCCAAAAAGGCGCGGCGACCAGCGAAAAAGGCCTCGGCTCCGCCACTTGCAAATGGCCCGACGAGATCGCGGCTGCGGCCGCCTCGGCCGCCGCCGCGGCGCCCTCGCCCGAGGCTACGCCTGCGCCGGCCCGGCATGAGG
>JBOHWH010000013.1:2500-7877 GCA_050736695.1 Binataceae bacterium (SeqCode)
CGTTCAGGATGACAGGCGGGTTGTAGAGATATTCGCGATCAAAAGAATGGTGCTGTAGTCATCAGGATCCAGAAGGAGCGACCGGTTCGCCTGGATCAGCGCTTCACCGACCAACCGACCATACGTCTATTCATCTTTCCCTTGGCATCGCTGCGGATGAAAAGATCTCTGGCTTCATCAGAATATTTTTCGGATCGCGCGCTTAGTCGCCCGCAGCGATCGTTCGAGTAGTTGGGCACTGGCCGTCGCCAGTGTAGCCCTGTATCGAGGGTCGAAAAACTCGTGCTCGGCGCCCTGATACAGGAACGGATTTCTTTTTTTCGGCAAAAATTGATCTCTTTCGGGATCCAACTTTTCGGCCGGAAGGCGATAAGAAAACGTCAGGCAAAATTTCATCATGCGCAGGATTCGATTCTCCCCGTATAGCTTCCGTGCCCGGCGCGAGATATTTCACAGCCTAACAAGCGTTCGGGTTTTTGCCAGATTTGTTCATGGCTGAACTGTTCAGCCTTATGTTTTTTCGCGTTCGGTCTAAAATAGAGCGCATGACGACGACGCCAAGCTTTATTCTCTATTTTCTGGCGGTCGCGACGGTCGTCTGGCCGACCTGCGATGGGGCGATTCGCGGGCTGCAAATGATCGCCTCGCGGCCCTCGCAAAAGACGAAAAATCGGATCGAAGCCAACTTCGAAGCCAAGTTATCCAGCATTTGCACGGACAATTTTCTAAAGCCACCATGAAAATCTACCAAACGAACCCACCGCAATTTCCCGTTTCGCCGCTGAGCCTGGCCGCCGTGCCGGTATGCGCCCTGACGGAAAGACCCGCGGAGGAATCGCGATGCCGGTGCTCGAACGTCCGGCGCTTGCACTTCGCAGCAGCGCTGGCAGCGGCGAATGAGGAGTCACAGCGGCGAGAAGATGTTGGTCGCCCTCGGCTCAGAATAAGCAATCGTGAGGGTCTGCATGGCCGTCCGGGATCCTTCGACTCCGGCCGAAACGGCCTCGCTCAGAGGCTGTGATTTTTTCGACTCTGGCGCGCTTTCCGTCATCCTGAGAGTCTGTGAGTGAATTGCCGCGAAGCACCTCGGACGGGGAAAAAGCCGAATGATTTCAGGGGTCCATTTTTTACAAAGCCAATTCACTCACAAACTCTGAGCGGCGGCCGTTTCGGCCGCAGTCGAAGGAACCCGGGCGTTCATGCACACGAGCGCGATTCCTCCTCGGGTCTTCTCGTTGCCTGCACATCGCCGCGCTGCTCGCACCGCGAATGAAGAATCGGAACGCCGAGATGATACTGGCTTTCCCCAAACTCGAAAAACGCAACCGTGAGGGTCTGCATGGCCGCCCGGGATCCTTCGACTGCGGCCGCGGCGGCCTTCGCTCAGGATGACGGAGGGGGCGGCCGCGGCGGCCTCGCTCAGCATGACGGAAGGAAGCGCCGCGGCGGACCTAAAATATTCACACACTCGCAGAAGGCCAGAAGGAGGGCGCTGATCCGCTGTTCCGAGCCGTGCAACCCAGGGGTTGCATGTCGGTGAAATTAGGGTTATCCTAAACGCAACTCCAGAGTTGCCTATGGGCACAAGAACCGATCGAATCGAAACAAAAGTCCTGCCGCGCGCATCGCGCGAGCAGGTGTGGCGCGCGATTGGCGACTCCAAACAGTTCGGGAGCTGGTTCGCGATAGAGGACGGACCCGATTACTCGAGAGAGCCGACCACGCTGGTAGTATTTGAGCCGGCAGCGGGGCAGGGCGGCACGATCCTGGCGCGCGCGGCTTGATCCACGATGCCACGGACGCATACCGCTGGTGCAAAACTTGCCCGGACAGGGCAGGTCTTCGCCGCGTTGGGCGACGAGACGCGCCTGCGAATCGTCGAGCGGCTAAGTAAGGAAGGCCCGGTATCGATTGTCGGCCTGACAGAAGGCACGAAGATTTCACGCCAGGCGATAACGAAGCATCTGCACGCGCTGGAAGAGGCCGGCCTCGCCCGCAGCTCTCGGGCAGGTCGCGAAAGAATCTGGGAGCTCCAGACCAAACGCCTCGCCGAAGCGCGCCGCCACCTCGATCAGATATCGCAGCAATGGGACGCCGCCATCGGCCGCCTGAGAGCATTCGTAGAACGGCAGGAGTGATGTCGCATCATTTTGTCATTGCTCATTTGCCCATATCTGTCATTCCCGCGCGCGTGGCTGCCGCGCGTGAAGGATCCCGACGTCTTTTTTCTGGCGCCATCGCACCAGGCAAGTCGCACTATAACTTTTCGCGCTTAGGGATTTTCGCGCGACGGTCTTCGCATAGTCCTCTTAGCTCTGGCTCATCAAATGATCGACGGGTTCGCTCTACTCAAATTCAGCAAAGAAAGGAACGATTCTCGCGGCGTGTGAGGCGAGGTTCACACCAATTCGATTGAATCCTTCTGGGCGCTGCTCAAGCGCGGAGTCATGGGAACGTCCCACAACGTCAGCGCGAAATACCTGCCGCTATAACTCAACGAATTTCAATTCAGATTCAATCATCGCAAGGACGACGACATATTCGGATCGGCAATAGCAGGGTGCTGAGACGTGAGAACTGGCGACCGTCTCAGCTACCCTCGGAGAGATGACGCCAGCGGAGCAGTTCAAATGGTATTTTGCTTTCGCTTACCGAGGGCAGGCGCCTATAGGCTCGGCGAGAAGTTTCGCGAGTAAAGTCTGCTCAGAAAGCGCAGCATAATTTTCGACGAACTCAATGTTTTTCACCACTAACGGCTGATCCCCCTCCAGGTAGAGGTACAGGCTCTTGTAGACGGTCAGTGAAGGCGTAGAAATCTTGAGTACGTACAGTGGGGGGGTTATTGTCTCTCCGAAAGCGGATATATCCATTTCGCCTATTGGCAGGTCAGTTCGCAACGGTGGCCCAAACCAATGCCTATGATTCGTGTATGGGTGCTCCGTACTTATCGCAACGATCACGCCATTTGAATCGACGCGATGAATGCCAAGCTCAACCAAAACCGCGTACTTCGCTTTGCTTGGTGGCAAGGGCGCAATGTTGCTGATACAGACATATTTATTTGGCGGAAGGGACTTTATGGGACTGCCAGTCGCCTTCGCCGCTTTCTCTGCGAGATCAGTCTGTAATCTAGCGATCATCGCCCGATCATCGTTAACAGCTTGAGTGAGTTGTTTGATTGTTCCGGTTGACTCGCCGATTTTGGCGCTCTGGGTTCTTTCTTGTTTTTGCTTCTGATTGCTGATCGTTTGGACGGCTTGATATTCTTGGCTCCATGCTTGGAATCCAGCGGCAAACACTCCGACAAGCGCAATCGCGACGAGAACTCGGTGTCTGGTTTCTCGACTGACGAAGCGATCGAGTTGCTTAGCCAGATTCTTTGAGGTCAACGGCACGATTAGATTGCCGATTTCCGGCACAAGGGCGATGTACCAATACGCCCCGATCCAGTGGTCACCGAGAGACCAAAGATAGCTGTAAAGCTGCACCAACACTTGGAACGCCTTATCCGCAGGGTAATGTGCTTGCCAGTCACCCGCCATAAGTGGCAGGCTTGAACGTATGGGCAGTCCCTACGCTCAAAAAATCCTTCATTTCTACTGCTACCAGTGCCGAGCCTACGAGCTGAAGACCAACCCGCACTATCGCGCGCAGAAAGAACGACTTGCCCGTTGCCGCAAGACGAGGGAAGCGACATCGCGCGTCGCCCAGCCAGCCAGCGAACAAGCCTGAACAAACGGCCCGTCAGCGGCCAGAATAGCCGCGTAGGCTGCGGTAGTTTAGTGCGGCTTACTACCCGTGTAGTTTACATAATACTTCTTATGCGAAGTTGAATGCGGGCATTAATTTGTACCTGGGAGACGTCGGCGATTAATGCGGGGGCGCTGTTAACTGCGCGCAAGCGGCCCCCTCTTGGCGCGGCGGTCTGGAAGAATATGGCCGAGGTCCGTATCATGGACCACTTATGAATCAGTTGAAGATTTCGGCGGTTATGCGGATGACATGGTTGGTTGGGTTTGTGGCACTGATTGGCGGCCTTGGCGCGATGCTCGGCGCGCGGCCGGCTATTGCGGCGGGACCCACGGTCGTCAATGCCGCGGTGCCGGTTAATGCGGCGCGCGATGAAGCGGTCAAGGTTTTTCTGCAGCGCAAGTTCCGGATTCCGGCGGTTCAGGAGATCAAACTTGGACCGCTCGAGCGCACCGGGATCGCCGGGCTTTATGGACGCCGGGTCACCGTCACTAACGACAAGGGTCAGTCCGCCAGTATTCTGATGTTCACGAATCCCGAGGAGACCAAGGCGGTTATCGGGCAGTACATCGATCTGCAAGGCGACCCGTGGGGCCGTATCGATATGCGGATGATTCATCTGGACGACCGCCCTACCCTGGGGCCTGCCGATGCGCCGGTCACGATCGTGGAGTTCGCTGATTTCGAGTGCCCGTTTTGCGCGCACGCGTTCGGCGAAATTGAGACGCTGGCCAACACGACATACAAGGGGAAGATCAAAGTCATCTTCAAGAATTATCCGCTGAACGTGCATCCGTGGGCCAAGACCGCGGCGCTCGGCGCCGAATGCGCGCGGCTGCAGAATCCGGAAGCGTTCTGGGATTTCGCGCGCTATTACTACGCCACCCAGGGGCAGATCACGATCAAGAACGTGCAGCAGAAAATCGACAATGAGGCGTCAAAGCTCAAGCTCGACGACGCCTCGCTGAAGGCGTGCATGGCGGGTACGGCGGCGTCGGCGCGGATCGCGGAGGATCAGGCCGACGCGAATGCGGTCAAGGTGTCGTCCACGCCGACGTTCTTTATCAACGGGATTGCCGTGGTCGGATTGCCCGAGGGCAAGGTGTTCAATTTCGTGATCGATTCAGAACTCGCCGGAGCGCAGAAGGCGGCCTCGGCTAAATAGCAGAGGCGGATCGCCTGATGCGTCGCGCATCGTGCGATGCTGTCGCGCGAGATTGGTGCGCTGAAAATCGACCTAACCCCCGGCCCCTTCCCGCACGGGAAGGGGAGGCAGTGCCGAATGCGAGATTCCATCGCACGCGGGCGGTCCCGCGTGGACGGAATGTCGCTGCCCGCTCGCGCGGGGCTGTGCCCTGAAGATCGACCTAACCCAAGGCGGCCTCGGCTAAATAGCACAGGCGGATCGCCTGATGCGTCGCGCATCGTGCGATGCTGTTGCGCGAGATTGGTGCGCTGAAAATCGACCTAACCCCCGGCTCCTTCCCGCACGGGAAGGGGAGGCAGAGCCGAATGCGAGATTCCATCGCACGCGGGCGGTCCCGCGTGGACGGAATGTCGCTGCCCGCTCGCGCGGGGCTGTGCCCTGAAGATCGACCTAACCCAAGGCGGCCTCGGCTAAATAGCA
>JBOHWH010000014.1:0-2541 GCA_050736695.1 Binataceae bacterium (SeqCode)
GCGCTATCGCGAGCGGTTTGGCGCACCCGGAAACGACTCGCCGCTGGCCCCGCTTCTCAAGCCCGCGCGCGTCGGATAAGAATCGAACGATGGCGACCCAGTTTTCGATTCATGTAGCGAAAGAAAATCTGAAATTCTCGGCGGCGCATTTTATCGCCTACCCCGGTTTTCGCGAGCCGTTGCACGGGCATAATTACCAGGTCGGAGTGCGCGTCGAGGGCGGGCTTCTGGGGACCGGCTACGTGATCGATTTCGGGTTAATCAAAAAGCTCACCAGGGAAATCCTCGGCCGTCTCGACGAGCACACGATCATTCCGGAAAGGAGCGATTGCCTGAAAATCGACCGGCTGGCAAGCGGGCAGATTCGCGTCGTGTACGAGCGCGACGAATTCATTTTCCCCGCCGCCGACGTATTTCTCGCCCCGATCGTGCATAGCTCGGCCGAAGAGCTCGCGCGCTATATCTGGAATGAACTGCACGGCGCGCTCAGCGCGCGCGGTGCGCTGGCGGACGTATCGACGCTGGAAATCTCGGTCGCGGAAGCACCGGGCCAGGCCGCGATCTACCGTCGGGAAATCTCCGCGCCGTAGGATATCCATGCGCGTCGCACGCACATGTTCTTGGCGTCACTTTTAGCTAACTGCTTGTTAACTATTACTGCTCATGAGAGAATTTCTTCGCCAGCCTGGGCGATCGGACATGCGCCCGGCACCTGGGTTGCAATAGACGGGTGGCTTCACGAACCAATATAGCCGAGCAGGGTGAGATGCCCGCGCTCGAGCAGATCTTGATCGGATCGCATCCGACGATCGTGAAGTTGCGCGCGCTGGTCGAACGGGTGGCGCCCACCGACGCGGCGGTTCTGATCACCGGCGAGAGCGGCACCGGCAAAGAAGTAGTCGCGCAGGTGATCCATGCGCGCTCGCAACGCCGCACGCGCGCTTTTGTTCCGGTAAATTGCGCTGCGATTCCGCACGATCTGCTCGAATCCGAAATGTTCGGCCATCAACGCGGCGCGTTCACCGGAGCCGCGGGCTCGCGCCACGGTCTGTTCAGCAGCGCCGACGGCGGCACAATCTTCCTGGACGAAATCGGCGAGATGCCGATTATGCTGCAAGCCAAACTGCTGCGCGTGCTCGAAGACGGAATCGTGCGGCCGGTGGGCTCCGACCGCGGCATCCGAATCGACGCGCGCCTGATCGCGGCCAGCAACAGCGATCTCGCCGGCGCGGTCAAACGTGGCGCGTTCCGCGAGGATCTGTTCTATCGATTGCAGGTCGTTCCGATCGTGATCGCTCCGCTGCACGAGCGCCGCGCCGATATCCCGCTGCTGGTCGAGCATTTCCTCGCGCGAATTCGCTCGCACGCTCCCGGCCGCGAGCTGACCGTCAGCCGCGAGGCGATGGTTCATCTATGGTCCTATGACTGGCCGGGCAACGTGCGCGAACTCGAGAACCTGGTCGAGCGGCTTGCGATCCTGTGCGATGGGCCGGTAATCGACGCCAGTATCCTGCCGCCGGCGATGCTCACGAAACCGCGTCCGCCGATTCCCGCCATTCCGGCGGCGCTCGCAAACGGAGGCGTCAACCTTCCCTCTCTGGTACGGGAATTGGAAGGTAAGTTAATCAATGAGGCGCTGAAGCAGACCGGCGGCAACAAGCAGGCGGCGGCCAAGCTGCTCGGCCTCAAACGCACAACCTTTGCGGCCAAGCTGAGGCGTTACGGAGTGATCGCACAAGCCTCTTCAGACGAATCTGAAGAAGGCTGAGGATACCTGAGACGCAAATGGACGAATCGACGGGGCTGCCCCAGATCATGGTGGTTGACGACGACCCGGACACCGTCACAATTCTGGCGCGCCATCTGCAACGCGAAGGATTTATGCCGATCGAGGCCGGCTCCGGCGCACAATGCCTCAAACTGGTACTGGAGAGGGACGTCGATGTGATCCTGCTCGACCTGATGATGCCTGAGATGGACGGCTTTCAGGTATGCAAAGCGCTCAAGAACAATCCCGACACCGCCGATATTCCGATAATCATGATCACCGCCCGCGACGATTTGGACGCGCGCGCCGAAGGAATCCGCCTGGGCGTCAGTGACTTTCTCGCCAAGCCTGTATTCCGCCATCAGCTCGCAAATCGGATCCGCACGCAACTGGAGGCAGTCGCCACCGGGCGGCATACGGACGCCACCCTCACCCGCTTCGAAGACACGATGGAAAAGTACAGAAAGTAGCTCTGCCGCGCTGCGACGGTGCGCGTCGCCGCGAGCAAAGGCTGAAGTTTCCATTCCCGCACGGAGGCTGTGGATTTTCCCTAAAGTGCTGTAATCCCGAGACCGTAGGCGGAGGATCTACGTGAAGCGATTCTCTGCGGATCCACTGAGGCGTACTGGCGTCATTTCGATCGCGGGGAGAAATCCCGAGCGGAGGGCTGCCGCATGTAGAGTCGGCGACGAACATGGTCGACTCGTGATTTCTAGCATAGGTCCCGAAAGGACGACCCCTGAGAGCAGCCGACGCCGAGAGATTACCTACCG
>JBOHWH010000015.1:0-21007 GCA_050736695.1 Binataceae bacterium (SeqCode)
TATTCAAAACCCAACCAGTTCCTAACCACTCCTCGCGCTTCGATCCATCGAGGCTGACCACCACCCAAACCCATTTCACTCACAGCCTCTCAGGATGACGGAAAGGGAGGCCGCGGTGGCCTCGCTCAGGATGACGGAGAAAGCGGCCGACTCAAAGAATCACAGACGCTCAGGATGACGGAAGGGAGTGCCGCAGCGGGCTTAAAATCACAAACTCACGGGCTGACGAAAAGGGCGCGCGACCCAAAAAATTCACAGACTCCCTCGCCCTGAAAGAGAGGCGCCATTCTTGGCGCTCTCGTAATTCTTGCGTCGTTCCTGAAAAGAAAAGAACCGACCTCTCCCGACGGCGTTGCCGCCACCCTCCCCGCACGGGGAGGGAAATTCGGTCCGCGCCCCGCGCGAACTCATTCTTGGATCGCGGAGACTCGCGTCTTGGCCCTTGCGATCGTCGCGCAGGGACGCCAGTCAAAAGATCGACCTAACCCTTCCCGTGATGGGAAACCAGAAAGCTACGCGAATCTAGATGCTCAAATGGTAGAGCTCCGCTACGTTGTCGTGGAGGACGTAGTTTTTTTCCTGCTCGCTCATGTTGGCGGTATGCTTTTTCAGGATCTTTTGCGACCACGGCCAAGTGGAGTCGCTGTGCGGGAAATCGTTGGCCCACATCAGGCGCCGGATGTTGCACATGTCCTTCATCTGGAAGGCGACCCAGTCGTCCTGGAATGTCGTGTAGATATTTTCCCGGAAATATTCGCTCGGCATCTTCGAGAGCGCGCCGGCCGGCAGCCAGTAGCGATGCCGATCGTACGCGTGATCCATCCGATACATGTAGTGCGGGACCCATCCGGCGTCTGCTTCGACGCAGACCACCTTGAGTTTCGGGTGGCGCTCGAAGACGCCGCCCAGGATGAACGTGCCCATGATGTCCTGGCATCCACGGATGATCGACAGAAAGCTGTTGAGCTTGGGGCCGCGAGTGCGGAAGTTGTCCTGATTGCTGGTCAGGATATGGAAGCTCAGCGGCATCTCGAGGTCGATTGCGGCTTCATAGAACGGCGCATAGACCGGGCTGTCATAGTCCTCGATCTTCGGATTCCCCGGCATCATCACGCCGCGCAGCCCGAGCGCTTTCATCTTGCGTAGATCCTCGATCCCTTCTTCGACTGAGCGCATCGCGGTCTGCCCGACTCCGATGAGCCGGGTCGGATGCGTCTCGCAGTACTCGGAGATCCAGATGTTGTAGGCGTCGAAGCAGGCTTTCTTGTAATCGAAGTCGCGATGGTTGCAGAGCACCATGCCGACTGTGGGATAGATCACTTCGGCGGCGACGCCGTCGCGTTCCTGATCGGCCATCCGCGCGTTCGGATCCCATCCGCCACGATGCATCTCCTCGAACTTGCAGCCGCCGATTTTGAGATCCTCGGCGTTGCGGCCGGCCGCGGCGGCAAGCCCGATATTCACCGGACGCGGAAAATCCTTGACGATAAAAACGTCGCCAAGCTTTTCGTCGCGGACCATGTGCGGCGCCGAATCTTTGTACTTGGAATCGATTCGGTCAACGTAGGTTCCCGCGGGCTCGGTGATATGCGAATCGGCGGAGATGATTGGCTTTTGCATCGCGGATTCCTCAGCGTCCGGTAAGCGTAGCTGTCGCTTCCATCTTCCAATTATCGCAAGCCCGGACCGTTTTACAAACCGTGCGTTGTCGCCGCCTATCCTTAATCAGCGTTTCTGATCTGTCATTCCCGCGCGCGTGGCTGCCGCGTGCGAGGAATCTCGATCTTTTCTGAGCCCGCTCCGAGGGTTCTGCCTAAAAGTAGAGCAAGGCAATGTCGGCTGCGATCCACAGCAGCACAGTAATCAAGAGCGGCCGATCGCGAATCAAAAGGCGGGAAGGATCGCCTCCCTCATCGCGTTCGTCGACCAGGTACAAGTAGCGGAGGATGCCGAACGCGACAAAGGGCACCGTTAGATACAGGTAGTGAGTTCCGAGCTTCGCTTCGACTTCGGCTGAGGCGGTGTAAATCATGTAGCTGATGAGGGTCGCTCCCGCGACGATCGCAAGCATCTGATCGATCAGCCGGAGGCTGTACTGCGAGAGCACGCCGCGATGTCTCGCGGCGCCGTCGCCCATCGCCACCAGTTCATGGCGGCGACGGCCGAGGACCAGCAGCATCGCAAGCACGAAGGTAATGAACGCCAGCCACGGAGAGACTTCCACGCCGATCGCCACGGCGCCTCCGAATGCGCGCAGCACGAAGCCGCTCGCTACCGCGATAACGTCGAGTACCACGTACTGCTTAGCCCACAGTGAATATCCGAACTGAAGCGCGACGTAGAGCGCGGCGATTGCGAGGAAGTTGAGCCCGAGCGCGATGCTCAAGAGCGTCGCAATTGCGCCGAGCGCGACTGCGAAGCAGGCGGCTTGCGCGATCGTAAGGTCTCCACATGCCAGCGGCCGATCCCGCTTCTCGGGATTAAGGCGATCAGCTTCGCGATCTGAAATGTCGTTGAGCACATATGCAAAGCTCGACAACGCGCAGAATGCTACGAACGCGACGCCGGCGAAAATCGCGTCGTGCGGAACAAAGAGCCGGTGGCTGAAGATGAGGGCTGCGAGGACCAGGCCGTTTTTGATCCATTGCCACGGACGCGCCAGCACCATCAGCGAGAGCGCTGTGCCGCGTTTTGTGGCGCATCCATCCCTCCCCAAATCGAGGACAGGCGAGCTTGCTCGCGCACGGCTAGCGGGGTGTTGCGCCGTCATCTCACTCAGAAGATGCCGCGCTCGGTTGAGAATTTTTGTGTCCGACCGATAGCCGGTGGAGTCCATGGAACGTACACGCCATCGCGCCAGCATATCCAGCGTAACGAAGAATCTTCGAGCGGTACCGGGAACTCGTAGAGGACTTCCGCAGGATCTCCATGCTTATCGAGCGACTCGACAGTGACCGACAGGCCCGGCATCTCAAAGTGCTGTCCAGCGGAAAAACGCTCGTTTGGACTGCGTAGGTATCGACTGAACGCGGTCGAAAAGAAGCCGTGCGGAAAGCTTAATTTCAGCGACCTTGGCCCGACGCGCGTAAGCTCGAGTGTCCCTCCCGTTGAGAGCTCGCGGATATGCCGTGGCATCGGTGAGTTCTCCAGCCGCTTCACGGCCCAAATCTCGCCGACGAGGTAGACGTGGTCGGGAGGGTTAATCAGCACCAGATCCTGTGATGCGAGCCGCGGATCGCTCGGAACACTGGCCATCGCACGGTCCAACCTGGAGTTAACTTTTCCCTGATAGGCGATTCGCGCCAGACCGAGAAACGGAGCGGCGACCACATGGTTTAGCAACAGGATCAGGGTCGCAGCCCACGCAAATCCCTTCCAGACACGGGGTAGCCACGCTACGGAAGTGCGCGCAAGAACGAACTCCGTCAGTTGAGCCAGGAGCGCCATCGATCCCAGGCCGACGAAACCAAGCACCCGATTCTCCGCACCGACGGCGGCAATCGGTACTAACGAAAGCAGCGCACCAAGGGCCCAGAACCCCGCCCGCCGATCGCGCAACACAAGCGGGATGAACAGAAGCACAAGCAGCGCCACGATCACGAAGGCGAAGATAGTCAGATGCAAAGCCGCCGAGGAGCCGGGCGCGTAGGCCATACCCATCTCCGCCGGGACCGGCGTCCACTGACCCATCAGCAGGAAGGCAGCACGCTGGCAAAATGAACCGGCGAAGCCAATCGGATTGTGAAGCGGGTCCAGGTAAAAGCCGGAACCATGTGAACCGAAATTGCCAAGCTTGTAGATCAACGCCCATGCTCCCAGCACTGCGCCATGAGGCAGGAGCCGAACGACCCTCTCGCGAATCCGGTCGCGGTCCACAATCAGCGCATAGGAAAACAGATAGGCCGCGGTGGCCACGCCCATTTCGTAGGCTGACAGCGACAGCGCGAGCGTTAACACGCTCAGCCACCGGTCGCGCGGATGCGCGTGCTTTCGCCAGCGGACGAATGTCAGCAGGCTCAGGAATCCAAAGCAACAAGCAATCAAGGCGTTGCGGTTGGCCAGATACTCAGCCGGCACAGCGTGCGCGCCGTCCAGCGCGTACATCAGCGCCGCGAGCCCGGCAATCCAGGTGGCGCCCAGCACTTCGCGATAAAGAAGCGCGGCCGCCAACACCGCCGCAAAAAGCCAGAGCAGACTGTGCAGATGCATCAGCGCGGGACTGTTCGGCCAGAGGCGATAATCGAGCATCATGGTGAGCGTGCTCGCGTAACGGAAGAACACCTGATGCATGTCCGGCGAGCCCCACCACGGCATCGTGCCGAACGCCAACTGCGCCAGGTTGTGCTGGCGATCAGGGTATGGCTCAAAGACCTGAATCGGTCTGGTGTCGCCATAACCGAGCATCGTGACGCGCTGAAAATAGTCATCCATCTGCCAGCCGCCGGTCAGCGCCGGCAGCATCGCGACGAACGCCAGAATTGCGACCGCCAGCGGCATCCGGCGATGCGCGAGCACCCGCCTGATGCGGGCGGCCGCGCGTCGCGCAAACGACGTTGGCTTCGATCGCTCCGCGTCGGCGCGAAGCGTCTGTCCGGCTTGATCAGCTGAAACGCTCGCCGGCCGTTCAATTGACTTTTCCATAATAATGGGGTCAACTAAATATACATGGTAGACCAAAGTCAATGCAGCGAGATTGCTGCGCTTGCGAACCGTCGGGAAGAACCGCGCATCAGACCCAGGTTCCCCTGGCGACTCTCGATGTGTAATTGATCGGGCGATGGGCTTGCGCGAGGAGAAGAAGGCCGAGCAGCGCCGCGCGATTCTGAATACCGCGGCCGCGTTGTTTCGAAAACGAGGTTACGAGGAGACCCGCGTCCGCGACATAATCGAGCGGTTGCGCATCAGCGAGGTCACCTTCTTCAACTACTTTCCGACCAAGGATGCTCTGATTCTGGCGTTCGCGGTGGAGTCGCTCGATTTCTCAATCGCGTCTGTCGAACGCGAACTCGAACGCCACGATTGCAGCGTGCCCGACCGTATTCGCAGCCTGATGCGCCAATGGGCCACATCGTGGGACTCAGACCCTGAGTTTCAGGCGCTGGTGGCAAAGCAATCGAGGTTCTTGACCGATGTGAAGGGCGTTCTGCGCGACAGATCTCTTCAGCTCTACAAGCAATACGAGCGACTGTTCGCCGAAGGCCAAAAGCGCGGTGAAATTCGCGCCGATCATAAGCCGCTGCATCTCGCGGAAATGATGGAAGGGATGCTCATACTTATTGCCGGCAACTGGGTTAGCGGATGGTGGGAAAACAGGTCCGATTCTCTTGAAGAGCGTTTCATGAATGCCATGACGGTCTTTCTGGAAGGGTGCGCCGCGCCTGAACCGGCGAGATCTCGGGCGCGTCGCAATAGTCGCAGAGCAGGATGAGGCCTCGAGCTGGGAATCAGAGGTTGCTGTGAATACTCGACCTGGAGGGCTCGAAATGACGATCGAGGCTTGTCGGCGAATCTCATTCGTGGAATAAGCTAGTCTGTAGGTAGATCCCCTGCGCCGGTTGGTCCGGCCGCTTCTCCTCGAGGCCTGCACGGCCACGGAGGTATTCATGCACGATCTAATAATTCGCAATGGCAGCGTGATCGACGGCTCGGGGATGGCGCGGTATCGCGCCGACGTGGCAATCAGCGGCGGCAAAATCGCCGGAATCGGAAGAATTCGCGAACGCGCCCGCCAGGAAATCGACGCCGAGGGCCACGTCGTCACGCCCGGACTGATCGACGGACACACGCATATGGACGCGCAGGTGTTTTGGGATCCGATGGGCACGTGCTCATGCTGGCACGGCGTCACTTCAGTGGTCATGGGCAATTGCGGCTTCTCGCTCGCGCCCTGCGGCGAGAAGGAAAAGCAGCTCGTGATGCGCAATCTCGAGCGCGCCGAAGATATCGCGCCTGAAGCGATGGAGGCCGGAATCAACTGGACTTGGGAAACCTTTCCCGAATATCTGGACGCGGTTGACCGCACCCCCAAGGGAATCAACTACGCGGCCTATATCGGACATTCCGCGCTGCGCACCTACGTGATGGGCGAACGCGCGTTCTCGCGCGAGGCCAACGCCGAAGACGTCGATGCGATGAAGCGCGAGATTCGCACCGCGATTCGCGCCGGCGCGATGGGTTTCACCACCTCACGCACGCGCAACCATCAGACCCCCGACGGCCATCCGGTGGCGAGCCGAATCGCGACCTGGGACGAAGTCAGGCAACTGGTCGGTGTGATGGGCGAAGAGCACGCGGGAATCTTCGAGATTGCCGGCGAGAATACCGGCTTCGATCCCGAGCGCGTCAACGACTACCTCGGGCGGATCAAGTCGCTCGCGGTCGATACCGGCGTGCCGGTCACGTTCGGGATGTTCAGTAGCCGGGCCGCACCCGATTTCTGGCGGCCTTATTTCGCGACTGCGGAGGAAACGGCGAAGGAAGGCGGCAGGATGTTCATACAGGTGCATAGCCGCGCTCTGAACGTCGTGCTGTCGTTCGAAACCATGCTGCCGTTCGACCGGATGCCGGTGTGGTCGGAGATCCGCAAGCTTCCGCTGGCCGAGCAGGAAGCGGCGCTGCGCAATCCTGAGATTCGCCAGAAGCTCGTAAAGTCGGTCCACGAGTCGAGCGGCGGCCGGGCAGTCGGCGCCGAGCCGCGCCGGGCCAACTTTGACTGGATGTTCGTGATGGACAAGCCGAATCCGCCGCATCGCTCGGTCGCCGAAATTGCGCGCGCGTCGGGCAAGGATCCGGTTGACGTGATTATCGACCTGGCGCTGGAAAAGCATCTGAAACAGTTCTTTTTGCAGCCGCTGGCGAACGAAAACCAGTCGAGCGTGCTCGAGATGATGCGCCATCCGCGATCCGTGGTTACCTTCTCTGACTCGGGCGCCCACGTCTCTCAAATCATGGACTCGTCGCTGCAGAGCCACGTGCTGAGCTACTGGGTTCGCGATAAGCAGGCGATGACGCTGGAGGAAGCGATCAGGATGCTGACGTTCGTGCCGGCCTCTTACTGGGGCTTGAACGGCCGCGGCCTGTTGCGCGCAGGATGGGCCGCCGACGTGATCGTGTTCAATCCTGACACCATCACACCGATGATGCCGGAGTTGGACCACGACCTCCCGGCCGGCGCCCGGCGCCTAAAGCAGAAAGCCTCGGGCTTGCTGGCGACCGTCGTCAATGGCGAGGTCGTGCTGCGCAACAACGAACCCACAGGCGCGCTGCCGGGCCAGTTGTTGCGAGGACCGCTCGCGACGCGCTGAGCTCGGTCAAAGTCCGGCATCTGCCGGCAATATAGTTCCTGCAAGTGGGGTGGACGTTTGGTCCGCCCCACTGTTTTTTCCTCGGATTTGACTGGTGTTATTTGGAACACGCGGCCCCTGAAACTATTCGGCATGGTTTGCGTCTAATCGGATTGAACCGGCCATGATCCACAACGAAAAACTTCTGAGATTTCGCTGGTGATGAACGCTATGCAAAAAGAATCGAAAGCCACCCCCCATGGATTCAGCGCAGGCACGCGCCACGAGGCCGCGGCCCGCAACGTATCACGAGTGTCCCGGCGCGACGCGCTAAGGACGATGCTGCGGCAGATGCGCGATCAGGAGCTTTCGCGGCTCGACGAGTTCGCGCGATCCGAGACGCGTCACGATGCGATCCTGTCGGCCGACGAGTTCGACAATGCGCGCAGCCAGGAAGACCTCGATCTGAAGATCAGCCTGATCGATCTGGCCGAATCGCGCCTAAACACGGCGACGAAAGCCCTCGAGCGGCTCGAGCATAACGATTTTGGAATCTGCTCCGGATGCGGCGACGAAATATCGTTCGAGCGTCTGCGCGCGGTTCCGATGGCGGCGCGATGCGTCGATTGCCAGCAAGCGCTCGAGGGATCGGCGCGCGCGCGGCCGATGCGTGGCGCGAATCCGCTTCAGGAACCCGCACTGTTCGATGCTTACCAGGGCGAATCGCGCGGCGCCGAGGCTTCCGAGCAGGACGGCGCTCCCGTTCCCGCGCCCGAGCGGACGGCCCGCCGCCGCGGCAGGCCAAGCGCCCGGCAATAACCGATTCCATCCCCGCGGCGGCGCCGGTCGAAACGGCAGGCTAGATGGAATCGCCGCGGGAGTAGCGTTCGGCGGCGCTTAGAAGATCGCGCAGGAACCCGAGCTGATCGTTTGCGGGGATCTCAGCGATCTCCAGGCGCGCGCGCATGGTCTCGGTGACCTCGGCGAGTAATGCCACGCTCCGATCCTGCGGCAGCGAATCGGCGCGGCGGATCGTCGCGCGGACGAGCTGCAGCTCTCGCGGTCCGATTCGGGCCAACTGCTGGCGGGTCAAAGCCGCCAGGGCAGTGTTGTCGCGCCGCGCGATCTCGGGCGCCGCTTGCGGACGATCGAGGCGGATCACGATTGTTCCGGCGACGTGATCGCCAAGTCTCTCCACACTCGGCGACAGCACCATCGAGACTAACCCGACCACATAGTATTCCGGCAGCATGTCCACGATTCGCATCAGGTTGCGCACGACCGAGGCGCGCAAATCTATCGGCATCCCGTCGCGCCGGACCACGCGCAGGCCGATAATGTATTTTCCGAGCGAGCGCCCGTTTGCCAGCATCTCCCATACGATGAAATATCCGGACTCGACGGCGAAATGCGCGAGCAAAAAAACCGCGATGATCAGTCCCTCGACCAAGCCGAACGACGGACGGTTTGGGCGCCCCGCGTTGGCGTTGCGCGCGGCTTCGCGCGCCTGCCTGGCCACTTCGTGAAAGAAGGAATGAAAGAAGTGGTCGATCCAGTTTCCACCCGGCAGGATTATGAGCAGCGCGATCAGCATCGCCGCGAGCAGAAACAGAATCAGCGCGAGATCGATCCCGTACGCGAGAATCCTGAGCCCCGGGCCCGCGATCGGCAAATCCAGGCGCACGCCCTCGGGCGAGAACAGTCCATGAACGGGAGTGTCAGCCGAGTCGGCGTTGATTTTCATGCGAGGCGCCCGTGACCGGCGCACGTGACTTTCAGGGATGGCCTGGGCACGCGCGTGACCTTCAGGTGCGGGACCGGATGGAGGCGATCCTTGATCAGATCGAGCGTCCGGGAAAGGCTGGATCGTTCGACGAAATCCGCGAGCTGGCGCATCTGTACCGATTGAACTCGGCGCGTCTGGCGATCCTGCGCTCGCGCAACGCCGACCCCGAGGCGGTCCGCTACTTGAACGCGCTGTGCGTGCGCGCGTTCACGCATCTGCAGGTTACCGCGCCGCAACCGCGCCGGCCGGGAAGATTCTTCGTAACTGATTTTCCGGCGACGCTGGCCGCGACCGCGAGATTGCAAATGATGGTGGCCGCGCTGCTGGTCGCCGGCGCGATCGTCGGCGCGGCGATGGTCGCGCGCAACCCGGCCGCGCTCTACGTATGCATCCCCGGCTGGATGTATCCCGCCGACGAACTTCAGCAGCTCGCCAGCTTTCATGCGGTGCGCCTGCAATTTTTGGGGCATCAGAGCATGGGGCTCGGAATCAAATCGATCTTTTCGGCGGGGTTGTTTATCCACAATACCGAGGTCGGGATGATGGCGTTCGCGACCGGCATTCTAGCGGGAGTTCCGACCCTTCTCCTAGTGTTTTACAACGGGCTGACGCTGGGCGCCTTCGCCTCGATCTTTTCGCACGACGATACGGTCTGGCAGTTCTGGGCGTGGCTGCTGCCGCATGCGATACCGGAATTGCTGGCGACGATCCTGTGCGCCTCGGGAGGATTGCTGATCGCCAAAGCGATCGTCGCCCCGGGGCGTCGGGGAACCGGCGCCGCGCTGCGCGAAACCGCACGCCCGGCTCTGCAGATGGTCGCCGCGGCGATTCCACTCTTGATACTCGCCGCGACGATCGAAAGTTTTTTGCGCCAGTCTAATCTCTCAACCGGCGCGCGTTACGCATGTGCAACTGCCGCGCTCGGAGCAATCGTTGCCTACGTCTGGTATGTGCGGCGGCTCAAGCGGCAGCGGCCCGGCGTCGATTTGGACTGGTTGGTCAAAGAAGGCCCGCCTGCCGCACTGCCAGGTAACGGTTCAACACCGGCGCATTGATGCGCGCGGGATCGAGGTCGAGCGTCTGCGCGCCGAACCGCGCGATTCGGCCAAGCGCGGCCTCTCGCTCGACGGCCAGATCCTGCAGCGCGAGCTTGCGATAGAGCCGCTCGCGCGTGATTTCGGGATCGCGGCGGTCAACCTCGCCGAGCAATCGATCGCGAAGCGCAACCAGCAGCACCACGTGGCGGCGTGCGATCACTGACAGATACGCCTCGAGCTCGCGCGAGGCGCTGCCTTCGACGAAGTCGGTCAGCATCACGACCAGTGCGCGTTTTTTCTGAAAGCGCGCCAGGCTTTCCGCGAGCACGCGATAGTTCGGCTCAAACGGCGCGGCGTCAAGCGCGAGCGTCGCCGCCGCAATCGCGGCCGACGCACCACGGCCGGACTTCGGTCGCACCATCAGGCGCAGCTCGCGATCGAACGCAACCAGGCCGACGCGATCGCCAAATTCGTTCGAGGCGCGCACCAGGGCCACTGCGCAATCGAGTGCGTGATCGAGCTTCGAACTTCCGTCCACTCGCGCCGCCATCAGGCGGCCGGTGTCCACCGCGATAATCACCGTGTGACGCCGCTCGGTTTGATATTGGCGAACAATCAGGCGGCTACGCCGCGCGCTCGAATGCCAATCGATATGCCGCGGATCGTCGCCGGCCGTGTACTCGCGCATCGACTCGAATTCGCTGCCCTCGCCGCGCGCGGGCCGCGGCCGGAGCCCCAACTCGCCGCGCAGTGAACGCTGGCTGAGTGCGCCGCGATTCGGCGCGGCGGCAGCAGGCGGAAAAATTGCCACCTTGCCTCCCTGCGCGACCCTGATCCGAAAGCGCAGAAGCCCAATCCGCGAGGTCCACAGAAGATAGACCGGGCCAAGGGCGCGGATGCCGCGGCGGCGCGGCACGACTTCCCGCGTAAACTCGACGCTCTCTCCGTGCCCGACGCGCACTGCCTCGATAGTCAGATCGCCGCCGAGATCGAGCGGCAGCTCGTCGAGGATCGAGATGGTCGTCGCCGCGCCGCCGCGCGAGACTCGATAGACGATCGATACGCGCCGCCCCCTGACCATCCGCTCGGGCAACTCGCGCGAAAGGCTGGGCGCGCGCTCGCGGCGGCTTGCGCTCCAGTCGGCGATCGTCAGAATCGCGAGTGCGCCAAAAATCACAATCGCAGGGACGAGGAGAATCGGTATCGGCACGGCGGCCAGAGCGATCAGTGCCGCGAGCGCGATCAGGTTGAAGAGTCGCGGCGCGGTGCGGATGGCGACTGGGACAGCTTGCGAAGGATCCTGTTGCGAAGAATCGGGGCGCGTGCCCGAAGATTGGGTCGATGCGGCCATCAGTGCGGCACCGGCACGCTCCGCACAACTTCATCGACCGCGTCGTCGGGACTCATGCCTTCGACCTCGGCGCCGGGCTCGAGCACGATCCGATGCCGCAGCGTCGGGCGGATGATCGCCTGCACGTCCTCCGGCAGGACGAATCCGCGGCCCTCGAGCGTCGCGATTGCCTTGGCCGCGCGCAGCATCCATAGCGCGGCGCGCGGCGAAGCGCCGACCGCGATCGCCGGATGTTCGCGGGTCGCACGCACGAGCGCGACCGCGTAGCGCACAACTTCCTCGCGCGACAACACCCCATCGGCGACCGCGCGCGCGCGGCTCAAGTCGGGCGGCTTGAGAATCACGCTGGCGCCGGCCAGGGGCGAGGCGGAGGCGTGATGAGTATCAAGGATGCGCACTTCTTCATCGACGCTCGGGTAGTCAATCCTGATCTTGAACAGAAATCGATCGAGCTCCGCCTCGGGCAGCGGATAGGTGCCCTCCTGTTCGATCGGGTTCTGCGTCGCAAGCACGGTGAACCATTCGCCGAGCGGATAACTTATGCCGTCGACGGTCGCCGCCCGCTCCTGCATCGCTTCGAGCAGCGCGGCCTGAGTCTTGGCGGGCGCGCGATTGATCTCGTCAACCAACAACAGGTCGGTGAACAGCGGACCCGGGCGAAAGCGAAAATCGGCGCGATCGATTTGCAGGATCGGCGTGCCGATAATGTCGCTGGGCATCAGATCGGGCGTGCATTGAATCCGGCCGAAGCGCACGCCGAGATTTGCGGCCAGCGTGCGCACGAGCAAAGTCTTGGCGACCCCGGGAACCCCCTCGTAGAGGCTGTGCCCCGAGCACAGGAGCGTCACGAACGACAGCCGCACGGCTTCGTCCTGCCCGATCACAACTGTGGCGATCGCGGAACGCAGCGCCGCGAATTTTTCGGCGACCGATGCGGCGCCATTGGAACTCTCTTCGTTCATGCTCCGACTCTCCGATAGGACTCGATCGCGCGGACCGCCGCCACCAGCTCGGCCTGATTGGCGGGCGCGGCGCCGTCGATTAGCCATCGCCGGGTTTCCGCGGACATCGCACGGTCGCGCGCGAGGCGGTCGAGCACGACCTCCTCGCGCAGTTCCGCGCCGGGTGAGATCTGGCGGCGCATCCGGCGGATAAATCCCGACCGGTACGCGCGCAGTGCCGCCGCGGGATCGCCGGTCCGCGAGTAGAGCAGGCCGAGCGAGTCGATAAACGACGCGATCGACGGCGCTGGTTGCCCGGCGGCTTGGTCGAGTTCGCGTCGCGGCCACGAATGTTGTTCGAGGATCCAGGCAAGCGCGGCGAAGATCGCGATGAACAGGAAAAGTATAGCGCGCGACCGTAGCAGCATCGCGACGATCGAACCGGGCGGCGCGAATCCGTGCGACCATTCGTCAAAGCTCGGCGCGCCCAGAGCAATCGCGAGATCAACCGCGAGCGGGCTCGCGTCGCCGATCCCAAGGCTGGCGTTACGCAGGAACGAGCTGTCCGCTATCGCGACCAGCCGGCCCGATCCAATTTTCAATTCGAGCGCGAACGGCGCGCCGTCGGCAGTCAGCAGCACCCGCGCGTGGTCATCGGCGGGTTTCGCGGCGGGTTTGAATCTCAGAAGACCGGCGATCGGCAGCTTGCGTGCGCGCCGCGCGATCGATCCGGAAATCACGCTGTCGTCACCGCCGGCCGAAGTTTCGCGCGCGACTCCCAGCCGCTGCCAGTCGTCATCGCGGCCGCCGAAAATCACGGCGATGCCGCCCGCGCGGATCCACCCCAAAACATCGGTCGCCTCGGCTTCGGCGTTGCTCTTGTCAGGATCCAGAAAATCCGGCGCGACGAACCAGCGCGCGCGGGCCGCGCCGGTCTGGTCCGTGTGAGGACCAGGCGGGATATATGATCGTTCGGGAGCAAAACCGAGTCCCGCAAGAACATCGAATGCGGCTTTATAACCGCCTGCGGTAACGCCGAAGCTGGTCGACGATCGCTCCAGAGAAAGGTTGGGAGCGAGCCACAGATCCACTGCCAGCAAGATCGCGAGCAGGGTGATCGAAGCGGCAATCCTGGTGCGCGACACATTCACCTCGCCACGGACGACAGCCGCTCGAAGGCGGCGCGCCACTGCGCGTAAATTGCGGAGTCGTTCTCGCGATCACCGAACCATCGCCGCTCGGTGCGTTCAACCAGGCTGTCGAGATCGGCAGCCAGTTCTCCGTCGAGTGACGATCCGCGCAGTGCGGCGCGAATCCAGCGGTTCGATCGATCGGGTCGCAGCTCGATCACGGAGCGTTCGCCGAGCATGCGGTAACTCGCGAGCATCAGGCGATGCGCCGCTTCGAGGTAATGCCCATCCGACGCAAGCCCCGCCGCATCGGCCGAGAGATCGGGCGCCGAAGGGCGCGCGATCCGAGCCTCGCGAGGCGCGGCCGTGTGCATCGCGACCCAAATCGACCACGCAATATGCGCGAATAGCAAGATCGCGACGGCAATCACGGCGGCGAAAATAACCCAGTAGAGAATCGGGCTGCTGTCGTGAAGAAATTGCAACTTTTCGAGCCACTGCAGAATCCATCGTTCCCATGCGGCGCGTGTGTTCGAGGTCGTGGCGGCAGCGTACTCCGGCCGCGCCAGGATCTGATGCGTCAGCTTCAACACCGCGGGATCGGAGAGATCAGGCAACAGTGGTGACTCCCGCGGGTGGCAATGGATTGGCGCCGCCTTCGGAGCGAATCTGCTCGGCAAGAAAACGGAGGTCGAAGTCCTCGATCCGGCAGCGCCGATCGAAGTAGTAAATCACTAGCACTGCCGCTCCATAAGTTACGGTAACCGATCGAGTTGCCGCGGTCAGCAACGGTCCGAACAATGGGATATATGACCATACCACCGACAGAATCGCCGTTGGTACTTCAGATATGATTCCCGCCGCGATCACGATTCCGAAGGTCGCCCACCAGGCGCCGCGAACCAGCTCGCGGCTCCGCCGCATCGTTTCTAAACCGAAGCGCCGCTCGATAATCATTACCTGCGCGGCCAACGACCAGCAGATCATGAAATAGAAACCCGGAATGATCAGGCAGACAAACCCTAGAATGATCAGCGGATAGATCAGCAGGAAGGTACCGAGATAGGGTATGAGTATCGGCTTGAGAGATATATAGGCTTCATCGATCGTGATCGGCGAGCCGAGGTACACGTTTGCGATCGCCACCGTCAGGGCGGCCTGCATGATCGGGCCGCCAATCAAGAAAAAGACAAGCTGGCTCAAGCTAAGGGCCGTGGAATGACCGAGCATCTGCATGACGCCTACCGGCACAAATAGCAGCGCGGCAATTCCGGCCAGTAGGACTATATTATCCCGCAGAACTCGAAATCCCCGATCCAGAATCTCCCCGAACGACAGTGGATGGATGTCGTAGGCCATGAGTTTCTTCCCCTTTGCGCGCCCCTGTTCGATGATCAGTGGTATCTCACTTGCCGAATACGCTAGTCACCAACTCAGTGTCCAGATATTCCGTCACTTCCTTGATCTTGCCGCCTGAGAATTTGAAGACTTGGCAATAGGTATTGTCATATCGCTTTCCGTTCTTCCCGATGGATTTGCCGCGCGCCTGCATCGCGACGAAATCGCCGTCCGCTATTAGATTATCCGGTGTGATTACCAGCCCGCCGTCCAGCGCCGCGCCGAGTGGTCCAAGCAGCTTCCCGGCCAGTTCCTGCTTGCCCTTGAAGACGCCGGAGAACTTGGTGGTCCCTATAAGGGTAAACTGGACATCGTCGGCCATCGCACCCAGAAACGCCGCTGCGTTTCCATTACCCAGCTCGATGAACATCTTTCGGATTGTTTCTTTGTTTTCGGATACGCTCATGATCAATTCCTCCGTTGGGTTCCTGTTGTTTTACCAGACGCCCGAATCACACCGATCGGACAAGACCGCCGTCGATTCTTATGAGAGAGCCCGTGACATAGGCGGCAAGAGGACTCGCCAGAAATGCCGCAACCGCGCCAAACTCCCGCGGCGTGCCGAGGCGGCCAACCGGAATCATCTGCGCGGTGCGGCGCGCGGCCTCCTCAGCCGAGATCTTTTGCCGCTCCGCGGCGGCGCGGCCAAGCGCAATCGAGCGATCGGTCGCGATCACACCGGGTAAGAGGGTATTGACGGTTATGCCGTCGCGCGCGGTCTCAGTCGCCAGCGTTTTGGCCCAACCGACGATCGCGCTGCGCAGTGTATTCGACACGCCGATAGCGGCGATGGGCTCGACGACGCTGTAGGAGGCGACGTTCAGGACGCGGCCCCACTTGCGCGCGCGCATCTCAGGAATCACCAGATCCGTGATTCGGAAAATCGCGAGCACCATAGCGTGAAACTGGCTTTCCCATACTTGCGGCGAGACTCCGACGACGCCCGAAGGAGGAGGCCCGCCGGAGTTGTTAAGCAGGATATCAATCGCACCAAGCTGTTCCCGCGCTGATTTCATCGCGCGTTCGATGCTCGGCCAATCCGCGAGGTCAGCGGCAATTCCGATCGCGCGGGCTCCGCGCGAGGTGATTTCCGCAACCGCGCGGTCAAGCGGTTCCCGCGTTCGCGCGACCAATGCAACCGCGACGCCTTCAGCCGCCAATGCATCGGCGCATCCACGCCCTATTCCTTTGCTGCCGCCAAATATCAGTGCAGTTTTTCCCTTTAACTCAAGATCCATGTTGCTATTCCAGGTTTCCTATTTGATGTCAGGCAAGGCGCCATGAACATTGAGCCGCGCCAACACTTCCGTAAGCGGGAATCGCGGCGGCCGGGGCAAATCGCCTTCGGCGCGCGGCCATACGATCGGAGTCAAATCGCTGTCGATTGGATCACCAATCTTGATGCCCGGACGATCGACGCTCGGGTGAACGTATGATTTGCTGCGGGTCGCGCCGTCACGGAAATAGATCATGGTATGTACTCGGCGCGTATGGCCGCTTCGGTTGGGCTTGGCCAAATGGACCGTCAAGCCGTGATGGAAAGCGATCGCGCCGCGCGGAACTTCGACGTACACCGGAAGCACGCCGCCGATCTTGGGATCCTCGAGAATTTTTACGCTCTCGTCAGCGGCGAAGATATTAACAAACTTGCGCAGGCCCACCAGATGCGAGCCCGGCACGTAACCCATGCATCCGCTCTCGTGCGTCGAACCGTCGAACGGAATCCACGCGGTGAGAGTATCCCGCTCCTCCATCGGCCAGTACGGCTGGTCCTGATGCGGCTCGGTGTAGCGCCCGCCGGATTCCTTATAGAGCGCCTGATCGTGCCACAGTCGCAGCGTGGGAACGCCGATCAGAAGAGCCGCCACCTCTGAGATCTTTCGATGAAACGTCAGCGGCAGAACTTCCGGATGGTCTTCCCAGAGATTGATGCATTGCGTGAACGACTGCTCGTACGCCGACTTCTCGGCGAGCACACGGTTGTCGTTGCTTCCGCGATCGCGGACCGCGCGATCGACGGCGGCGCCGAATCGTTCGATCTCTTCCTCCGAGAGGAGATTTAGAACGACAACGAAGCCGTCGCGCCGGAATTTGTCGATCAGATCCTGACTGACAGCCGCATCTGCGCTCACGAATCATTCCTCCAGTCACGGATTTCTGCGCACCAGCATCATAGCCGTCTCGACCAGATACTGCTCGCGCGCCAACTGAGCGATATCGCAAATAATAGGTATCATCCCGTGCGCCGATCTTGCCACGCTCCCGCCCGGCTCATTTGACCAGCCTTGAGTGCGGGGTGAAAACTCCCGCGGTGCGGTTCCATTGCGTTGAGTTGTCCCGGGGGCGGGAGTAGAACCAGACCACCGGCGGAGAGACGCGAATGAATTCTGAAATCGAATTGCGCGATCGGGTATTCATAGGGCCGCTCAGGCGGTCGATAAACAACGCCCACGACGTGCGCGGCAGTATTCACGACGACACCACCGCGACCAAGCTCGGTTTTCGCGGCGGCACGGTGGCCGGCTCGATCCATCTGGAGCTTTTTCCTCCGCTGCTGCTCAAAGCGTTCGGCCAGCGATGGTTCGAGCGCGGCGCGTTGTCGATGTACTTTGTGAACGCGACGACAGACCGCGAAGCGGTGCGCGCATTCGTAAAACAACCGTCTGACGATACTGCCGCTGCGCAAGTTGATGTTTGGATCGAGCGCGACGATGCAATGCGCGTCGCCGAGGGAACTGCTTCAATCGGCAAGCCAAACGAGCCGACTGCTCTGCTGCGCAAACCGCTGGATCGGTTCGACGCGGGCGAGATGCGGATTCTCGCGGGCTTGAAAGCCGGCGATCGATTCGAGAATCGCGAGATCACTCTGCCAAAAAGCGCGATCGCGGAACGGATGAAGGTGATCACGGAGCCGCTGGAATGGTATGCGGGGCCATCGCCGTGGGGCGGCGCGATCGCGACGCCGGCGAGCATGGTTCATCTGCTTTATGCGGAGCCGATCGCGACGCTGCGCGGCAAAATCGGCACCGCGGTCGGATTATTCGGAGCGATCGAGATTCGCAATATCAATGGTCCGGTCCTGATCGAGCATCCATATCGCGTCGGCGGCCACGTGGTCGCGCTCGGCCAGAGTCCAAAGACGGAATACATGTGGTTCGAAACCGAACTTGACGATCGCGAGGGCAAGCGAATCGCTGAAATGCGGATGCTGCTGCGATTTATGAAAGCTTCGTCACCACTATATCAGCAGGCGCCGAGTGCATAGCCATCGCCATTAGCCAGTCGATGTGCGCGTGACTGGCTATTTACGATTCCGCTAAATCGCCTGGCCGGCGCACCATCCGCTCGACCACGCCCACTGAAAATTGTATCCGCCGAGCCATCCGCTGACATCCACCGCCTCGCCGATACAATAGAGTCCCGGCACCGCGCGCGCTTCCATCGTTCGGGACGACAATCCGGCGGTATCGATTCCGCCGACGGTGACCTCGGCCTTTTCCCATCCTTCGGTCTCGCTCGGCCGCACCTGCCATCGCTTGAGCCGCGCCGCGATCTCGAGAACCTTCCGATCGGGCAAATTCGCGATTGGTCCCTGGTGCGAATCGGTTTCGGCGAGCGCCTCCGCCAGCCGGGTCGGCAGGACTTCCGCAAGTATCGTCTTGAGCTCGGCCTTCGGACGCGTGCGCTTACGGTCGAGCAGAAAGCGGTCGGCATCATGCGCGGGCGCCAGATCGATCTCGATCGAGTCGCCGGGGCGCCAGTACGACGAGATTTGCAAAACTGCCGGACCGGAAAGACCGCGATGCGTGAACAAAATATTTTCGCGAAACTCCGCGGTGCGACACGCGACCGTCGCGTCCACCGAAACGCCGCTGAGCGCGCGGCATAGCTTCAGCGTACCGTCCGCGACGCGCAACGGGACGAGGCCGGGCCGCGGCTCGACTATCGTCAAGCCGAAGCGACGCGCGGTGTCGTATGCGAAGCCGGTCGCACCCATTTTGGGAATCGACAGGCCACCGGAAGCAAGCACCAGGGCAGGAGCCGTGAACGTGCCGCGTTCGGTTTGGACCTTGAATTGATCGGCGCGCGCGATGTCCGTGACCCGGCAGCCGAGGCGCAACTCGACACCGGCGGAATCGCACTCGGATAGCAGCATCGCGACAATTTCGCGCGCGGAACCGTCGCAGAACAACTGGCCGAGCGTTTTCTCGTGATACGCGATGCGATGCTGCTCGACCATCGCGATGAAGTCGTGTTGCGTGTACCGGCTGAGCGCCGATTTGCAGAAGTGCGGATTGCCGGAGATAAAGCGCTCGGACGTCACTTCCAGATTGGTAAAGTTGCAGCGCCCGCCGCCGGAGATCAGGATTTTCGCCCCCGCGCGCTCGGCCCGATCGAGTAGCAGAATTCTTTTGCCGCGCCGCCCCGCGGCGATCGCGCACATCATCCCGGCCGCGCCGGCGCCGGCGATGATAGCGTCGAAGGTCTGCGCGTTAGAGGTCATCACTGTTTCATCCGCTCGGTTGACGCGTGGCGGCGATGCGCACTAATGCTTGGAACTATCCCGCGGGAGGTTCAGCCGAAATGAATATTGACGAACTCGCGAAGCGTATCACCACGCTCGAAGATATCGAGGCGATCAAAAAACTCAAGGCACGATATTGCGCGATCTGCGACGACGATCACAATCCCGGCCAGATCGTCACGCTATTCGCCGAAGACGGAATCTGGGAAGGCGCGGGCGTCGGCGTGAATCAAGGCCACGACGCGATCCGCAAACTGTTCGAGGGTTTTCGTGAACGGATCAGCTTCTCGCAGCACAACGTGATGAATCCAATCATCGAAGTTGACGGCGATCACGCGACCGGCATCTGGTATTTTCTCGGGCCGTTTACGATGCGCAAGGGAAATCGCGCAGTGTGGCTCGGCGCGCGCTACGAGGAAGATTACATCAAAGTCCACGGGCAGTGGAAGTTCAAGCATTTGCGGGCGATAGGCAGGCTGACTGCGCCATATGAGAAGGGCTGGGCAAAATGATTGCGCGGGCGGTGCTCGCGCTATTTTCGCGCGCGAACCGTCCAGGCATAAGTTTGTCCGTGCGCGGTAATCAATACGGAATAGCTTTTGCCCGGTTCGAGCGGCGCGCGTGGAATCAACACGACTGCGCCTGAACTACGCAACGCCCATCGGCCATATTCCTGCGCGGGACCGTCGGGATTCTGATAACTCCGCGCGTCGAATGCGCAACTTTCGATCGCGGCGCCATTTTCACTTAAGGAATGCGTCGTCAGTTGCGCATCGTAGAGACGCCCGAGCTGTAGCGTGATCGGCAGCCCCACCGGCATCCGATATCCGGGGCAACTGGCCAGGGGGTCCGGATACTCCACTCCGATCCAGTTTATCGACACCGCCACACCATCGGGAGGAAATTCGATCGCGTGAGCGTAAGGCGCAGGATGCTCGTCGGGCGTGGCCAATCGCAGCGCCGCAACCCAGCATCCATTATCGGAAGATTCGCCGAAGCCGGCAGCGGTCAGAAAAGGATCCAGCATCGACAGCCGATGAAACGGGCCCGCGATCCACTGATCGATCTGCGCGCTGATGTCATAGAGGCCGCATCCCCAGGCGAGCTGAACGTTCGGAGCAACTTCCGCGCCCGCCACTGAGTAGTCCTTCGCGCTGGGATTTTCTTCATGTCCGGCGTCGCCGATCTGGCCGCCACTGCGAATCTTGCCGGCGTAGTTTGCGATCAGATATCGCGAATGAGCGCTGGCAGCGGCGCTTATGGCTGAATCCTCGTGCAGCAGTTCGATTCCTGCGCTCTTCCGGTATTGATTGATTCGCTCGAGCCAGGCCGCCGATTGTGGCGATGCTACCGGTGACAAAGTTGCTACCGGCGATGCCGGTCGCGCCGCCGCGATCGCTCGAGGCATCGCAGGCTCGCGCTTCGCCTCCAATGCCCTAACCGGAGAGACGGGCGAACGCATTTGGTTCGGATTTCCTGTCGTCGAAGAAACAGTTGCGCTCGACACGCTCGGATCGCCGGCACCGGATTCCGCATGCGACTGCGCCAAGACCGCC
>JBOHWH010000016.1:0-23981 GCA_050736695.1 Binataceae bacterium (SeqCode)
CCTGCCTCGTGCTCTCGCAGCACCCCGATGATCTGTTCTTCGCTGAAGCGGCTTCCTTTCATCCTCCGTCTCCTTTTCAGGCGACGGACTCTACCTCATTTCGGCGGAGTTTTCGGGGTGCAGGCCAACATGTTCGAGGTTTCCGTGAAAGTGCCCGTCGCAGGGACATAAACGTCGGCTTCGGCAATGAAGGCCTCGAAAACTCCGTCGAGGAAGATTCCAGTACCGCCAGCGATCAGCACGCTTCCGTCGGTTAACAAAGTCGCCGTATGGAACCCGTGGCTGGTGTGCATCACGCCCGCGGTGGCTCCGAAGCTCTTCGTGGCGGGATTATACAGCTCGGCCGTATCGAGTTCGGCACCGGATTGGTCCTGTCCACCTGCGATCAGCACGTCGCCGTTGCCGTCGGCCAGGAGAGTTGCCGTTTGATCCTCGCGGCTGTCCGTCATGCTACCGGTAGTCTGCGTAAAGCTTGCCGTTGCGGGATCATAAATCTCGGCGCTGTTGCTGATTCCCACCGACGGATCGAAGCCGCCGGTGATGAGCGCTGTTCCATCGGAGAGCGGCGCCGCGGCGCCGAACTCGCGCATCTCGACCATCGTGTCGTTACAGTTGCGAATTATGCCGTTCAAATTCACACCGCCCACGCAGGTGAAGCTCTTGGTCATGGGGCTGTAAATTTCGGCGCTCATCAGGCCGCCCGAGCCGCTGACATGGCCGCCGGCGATCAGCACCGTCCCGTCCGGGAGCAGCGTCGCGGTGTGGCCGAAGCGGGGATCGGTCATCGGGCCGACGGCGGTGAAGCCCTGCGTTGTTGGATCGTAGATAGAGGCGGTGGCGGTCGGAATGTGGTCAATTGCACCGCCCGCTAGCAGGACCGTGCCATCGTTCAGTAATGTCGCCGTCTGCTGTTCGATGATGGTGGGTATCGTTCCGGCCGCGGAGGCGAATGTCTGGCTGGCGGGACTGTACAGTTCCGCACTGTCGAGTATGTTGCCGCTGTTATCCTCGCCGCCGGAAATCAAGACCGCCGGCGAGGGAGCTGGATCGGCGCGGCCAAGTTGATTTTCAGAACGGACAAGCAGGCTGCCGATGGTGGCAGCCAGAAAAGCCGGGATAAGGACCCACGACCGTGCTCTCATTTCTCTCCCCGCCTCCGTCTCATTATGGCGTCGAGGCTGGCCTCCTGCGGCGAATTGCCGACGTTGTCGTTAGGGCACCCGCAATCGCTTGCCTCGTATTGACAATCCGCAACATGGTGCGATCGTGACACTAAGAGCATGAGTCCACGTAAGACCATCTATGGGAGGGCTGTGGGCCCTGAAGGCGGAGTCTTTGCGGGAGTCGCAATTCCGACGAACTCGGTCACCGTGCTATTTGCAAAATTTCCTGTCCAAAGGTTGCCTGAGGCGTCGATGGCGGCAGCAAAGGGTTCGCTCATTGCACCGCTCGTAAATCCTCCTTCCGGCGAGAGAGGTGAACCGTTGGTGCTGAATTCGCTGATGCCGGCCCCGTGGTAGTTCGTGATCCAGACCTTGCCGGAGCCGTCGACTGCGACGCCCGCCGGCGACGAAAGACCGCCGCCTGTAAAGGGCGTTCCCGGCGCTGCGGATCCATCTGACTCAAGCTTGGTCAAGCTGTCGCCGTAATAGTTCGCGATCCAGACAGCGCCGCTGCTGTCAATCGCCAGCGCCTCCGGCCCGTCGATTCCTCCGGAGATAAAGCCTGCGGCAGAGGACAACGGTACACCCGACGCCGAAAATTCGCTTATGTCGTCGCTTCCGTCGTTTGCCGCCCAGAGATCTCCTGAGCCATCAACAGCCAGCGCGTCCGGATAGGACAATCCGCCGCCGACATAGCCGCTCGAGGGCGAGACTGCGTTACCGTCCGAATCGAGCTCAGTGATTGAATTCCCTCCGTAATCCGCAATCCACGCGCCACCCGAACCGTCGATCGCGATGGCGACGGGGTAATCGAGACCTCCACCGCTGTAGCCCTCGCCTGAAAGCACGACACCCGAGGGCGACATCTTTGCGATGGTCCCGAGGCCAGCGTTATCATTGCCTCCGCTCTGCTCGTTCGTGATCCAAACGAAGCCCAACTGATCGATGGCAATCCCGAACGACTCCTCGACCTGGTTGTGGCCGAATCCACTCGGCGGCGAGAGCGGATTCCCGCCAGGGGAAAATTCGCTTACCGCGTTCTCATAATTGGCGATCCATGCGTCGCCCGCTGAATCGATCGCCAACGCGGTTGGCTCGCCGAGGCCGCCAGCCGTGAGGGTCAGTGCAATCGACCAATCGTTGGGAGCCTCAGCGAGCGCGGGCGAGAAGACCCTCCCCACCTGCGAATCGGCGAAGATACTGGCGACGTTGTTGGCAGGATCGGAGGCAAGCGCGATCGCGGCGCCGAGCGTGTCGACAATCGTTATCGGCATCGAGCAGGTGCGGTTGGTCGCATTGAACGACGCGCCGGCGGTCGCGTCGCAAAACAATTTTGCGCATGCGGAGGAAGTCTGAGGCACGCTTTCGACGCATCCAGCGAGAGCGTTGGCAAGCGAATCGATCTTTGCAACCGGTGCGGAACTCGAGGTAGGAAGTGAGGGTCCGGGGGAGGTGCCTGTCGCGGCATTCGCCAGTTCGGCGGCGATCGCCGCGGCATTTTGGAGACCTATCTCGTTTCCCGGCGAAGTGCCGATATTCTCGGGCGCACCGGAATTCCAGAATGGGCGCAGTGCCCATGCTCCGGCAATCGTCGTGACCTCGTTCACAGTGACTTGGCCGACAGGGAGGGAGTTTGAGGTTCCGACGATCGCCGTCAGCGCGATCCCCGGGTTGGCTCCGCCGCCAGCGTTTCCTCCGTTTGCGATCAAATGAAGAACAGCGTCGCTCGATGGAATAGTGAAGTTGATCGTGAAGCTGCCGTCAGACGCCGATACCGCAGAACCAAGCGCCTTCGCTGCCGCGCCATACCCGGAAGTTCCAGCTTGATAGAGCACAACGTTGGAGCCGGAAACCGCCGCCGAACCGCCCGACACCTTTCCACTTATCACCGCGCTAGAAGTCGCCGTCGCGGTCGGACTGGCGGTCGCCGTCGCGGAGACCGTCGGCGTTGCTGTGATCGTGGGAGAGAGTGTCGCCGTAGCGGTAGGTGTGGCGGTGGGTGACGGCAGCGGACGGGTTCCATCTCCCTCAAGAGCCACCCGCTGCGGATTGGCAGACGCGCCGTCGGTGATCGACAATTTCCCGGATTGATTGCCCTCTTGGGTCGGGGTGAATCTGACCCCTAGCTGGCACGATGCCAGCGATGCAATGGATCCGATGCACGCACCAGTCTGCTGCTGGAAGACCGGATTGTTCGATTGAATAGACGAAACGGCCACCGCAATCGCGTTCGGATTTGTGATTGCGAGAGCGCTTGTCGCGCTGAACTCCACGGGAACCCGGCCGAAATCGATACTTTTAGGGCTTAGAGATAGCGGCTGGACGGTGCCCGTTCCTTTAAGTGCGACATCGACATCTCCGGCACTGTCGGAGAAGTCGAGCGTTCCGCTGTAGCCGACTGCAGCGGTCGGCGTAAAGGTCAGCGCAACGGTGCAGCTTGCGCCCTTGGCCAGCGTAGCGCCGACTCTGCACCCCGAACTCTGGAGATCGATGCCAAACGGGGCGGAGGTCGCGATCCCGGTGACCGTGAGTGCGCTCTGCGCGTTACGAGCAAGCGCGAACTTGACCGTTGCGCTTGCCGTGGTACCGGTGCTCACCCGACCGAAGTGGACCTGGGCCGGCGTGTGACTAGACTGATTCGGCTGAGCGCAGGCGGGACCGCACATGCTCGCGAAACACGCGGCGAAGAGAATGCATGTGAACGTCCGCATGGCAGCTCCCGCGATCCCTCTGAACTCATCGCCTAGCGAAGGCTCATGGCACCTGAGGCGGCCCGATCAGAGGTGTCTTGATCGGCGCCGCGACTCCAACGAATTCGGTCACGCCCGAAGGGCCCGAACCACCGCAACCTGATGTGTTATCGGCAACCCATACGTCGCCCTCGGCATCGATCGCGATTTCCCCAGGGCAGTTCAGGCTGGCGCCGACAAATCCGGCTGCTGGCGAGAGCGGACAGCCCGTTTCACCGTTCAGCGGAGGGCTGCTGCAAGTCGTACCCTCTGTGTTGCCGCCGATCAATTCGGCGACGTTTGGGTTGATGCCATTGCCGTAATCGGAGGTCCAGACATTTCCGGTTCCGTCGATAGCGACACCGAATACGCCGCCGGAGACACCGCCGCCGTTGAAACCAGAGCTGGGCGAGAGCGGGGTTCCACTCGAGTCCAACTCCGATACGCTGCCCGGACAAGTACCGCGGATGCCGCCATTGTAGCAGTTCGTGATCCAGACATCGCCCGCGCGATCGATCGCAACTCCCTGAGGAGACTGAATGCCGCCGCCACTGAAAGGCGATCCTGCGGCAGGAGTTCCGTTCGAGGCGAACTCGCTAACCAGCGCCAACGGGGCTCGCGAGAACACAAAGTCCGTGATCCAGGCACCGCCAGAGCCATCGATCGCTACCCACTCCGGATCGTTCAATCCTCCTCCGGTAAACCCATTCGAAGGCGAAACCGGGCTCCCACTTGAATCGAGTTCGGTTACCGAAGCATTCCCTGGATTAACGATCCAGACGTCACTCTCCAGATCGATTGCGATACCTATCGGATTGTTTATCCCTCCGCCGCTGAAAGGTGAGCCTGCGACCGGGTCTCCGCTGGAATTGAGTTCCGAGACGCTGCCGTTGGTGTCCGTGCATTGCGGATTATTTGAAGCAGACCCGCAGTTGGTCACCCAGACGTTTCCAGAGGCGTCTATAGCGAGGCTTATAGGCGCAGGTATCCCGTTCGTGTATCCGCCCGAGGGAGAGATAGGATTCCCATCCGGTGCCAACTCGGTCACACTCGTGACGTTGTTAGTTGTCCAGACATTTCCTGAACCATCAAGCGCGATCGAATATGCTCCCACTTCAGGGGCGCCGGAACTAAAGTTGAGTGACAGCGTCCAGTCGTTCGGCGCGGTCGCAAGCCCTGGAGAAAACGCGAGATCGGGTCCCGCAAGATTGTAGAGCCCCGCGATATAGACCGTGCCGGGATTGAGCGCGATAGAGAGGTCCGCCTGCAACGTGTCGGTTGGGATAGCGGTGATCGAACAACTCGAACTGTAGGTCCCGCCGGGTGTCGAATCGCAGAACAACGTCTGGCACTCGCTCGAAGAAAGCCCTGAACTGTTCACACATGCAGCAAGTACGTCTGCGAGCTGATCAAGTGTTTCTTCAGTCGTGCAGTTGATCGGTGGCGATCCTCCGTCACACTCGGCGACGGACGGAAGTGTAATTCCAGGACCGCCACTAGTTACGTCCACCAGACCCGACGCGCGTTGAGCCGCTTGGTCGATCCATGGAGATTTGCCGCTCAGCGAACGCGCGCCAGCAAGGCGGGCCGCAAGCTCACCTCCGCAATCAACGCATCCGGAACCGATTCCCATGAACTGCGCCATCGCGTAAACCGCTGCGGCTGTCGTCAGTTCGTTAATATCAACGAAACTTGGAATCTCGGCGCACTCGCCAGCCATAGCCATGAGCGCTACCGCCGCATTGGTACCGCCGCCTGGATTTCCTCCGGTCGCAACCACGTAGGCTTCTGCTGTTCCCGACGGGCAGGTGAAAGAAGGAAGCACAAAGTCTCCATCTGTGTTGGTAGTAGTCGAAATGATCGCTGCCGCCGCGGTGCCGCCTGGCTCGCCAGCGGCGTAGAGAGTGACGGTCGCACCCGCGATCGGCTGCTGCCCGCCCATCACCTTTCCTCGGGTGTGTGATTGCGGAGTTACTCTCCCTCCCGAACCCCCCCCTCCCGGATCTGCCCCGTTACTGCCGCAGCCGCACAACCCGATCGCGAGAAATCCCAGCATCGGCAACGTGAAGTTGCGCAACCTGTGATCGCGTCTTTGGGATGGACCATGGCTTCGATTCGAGTGATTAACGTTCCGCTCGCGCGGCGCAATGAGTGCTAAGAATGTGAATACTGTATGGACTCGGAAACAGAGCTTTCTCATGTTCTCCCTCCTATGTTGAAGTGCTACCGCCCAGGTAGGTAGAGCAAATCAGCGTGCTCCCATCGGAACTCAGTTTGGCGACGAAACCCTCGATCGGAAAGCCGGGATAGGCGCTCTGAAATGCGCTGGCCTGAACGAAAAATCGCCCGAGCACGCCTCTCCGGTTAGGTATTGATTGCCCGCATTGCAGGCTCTTTTGATCTGATTTTGCAGCGGCCTGGTGTGCCAGCATCCCCTGTGTTGCAACCCCCGACGACAGGGCCAGCGCGGCCAGCGCCAGAAGCGCCAGGGCCGCGAACAACGCCGGGAAGAGACTTCGTCGTCGTCGATTTGGCTGAACGCTCATAACAACCTCCTTTGGCTAGGAGACGGTGGCGGTCGCAGCAAAGCTAGTAAACGGGCCAACTAGCATCAAGTTCAAGAGATTACTGCTGTGCTCAACAGTGAGTTTAATTTCATGCCAATTTTGTCTAACACTGCCGTGGTTGAAATGACCTTACGCTCAAATCTTATTCTTAGAACGCCACAAGGGCTGGATTCTGAACAAGGTTAATGGAGGCTCAGTGCGTGGCTGATCCCGCTCTGAATACTTGTTGTCGTTTCCGGCGCCGCGCGATTGAGACTCATAGGAATGCTCTGATTCGCGGTATACATCGTGACCCCCGCTTCTTGTCGCGATGTTGTTGTTATTCACCCGCTGAGCGTAAGCAGCGGTTAGGCTGCCGACAATTGGCGGATTTACCGATCATCCTCTAGGCAAATTTGCGTAGTTCGCTTTCAGCATTTGATTGACGCTGCATCGCGCTTTAATTACTGTCCCGCACGGGGGCTCAACCCGTGCAAAGACTGACGCTGCATCAACAGACTGCGGCTTTGCGCTTTCTCCACGACGCATACGCGATCCGCTATTTCGATGATTTTGTCGCCTTTCTTCTGACGATGCTTCCGACGCTGATTCGTTCGGAGGTCACCTCGTACAATGAGATGTGGCCGGGGGAGCATCGCTCGACCAACTGGGTGAATCCGTCTTCTCTCATGATCCCCGAGCGCCATGAAGCTTTCGCGCGAGTGGTGCATCAGGAGCCGGTAGTTGCATACTACGAGCGCAACCCGGCGAGCCCGCCGGTCAGGCTCTCGGACTTTCTGAGCGCACGGCAATTGCGCAACTCGGCGCTGTATTCTGAGCACTATGGACCACTCGGAAAAATAGAGGATACCCTTCCTGTCCTCTGGCGCGCCGGCAAGGGCGGATTAAACGCTATTGGCCTGCTTAGAAACAAACAGTTCACAGATCGCGATCTGGCATTGATGCGATTTCTCGCCCCTCATCTCATACAGGCACACGCTAATTCGCTGGCACTTTCCAGAATAGAACGGGAAACTTCTCGCTTACAAAACGTGCTCGAAGCGTCGGCCCGTGCGTTGGTGGTTCTTAAGCGCGATCGCACGATCGAGTTCGCGACGGAGTCGGCCCGCACATGGCTTAGGGAGTACTTTCATGCGAGCGTTTCGGACAACTTGCCCGAACCGCTCGATTTGTGGGTGTGCCAACACGACTCGGGCGTACGCCAGCTAATCGACCTACCGAAGCCTCGTGATCCGCTTGTTGTCAATCGCGAGGATCGACGCCTTGTGGTCAGGCTCTTATCCGGCGACGAAGAGGTGTTGCTCCTTCTGGAAGAGCAAAAGACGATTATTGAGCCGGCCGCGCTCAGATCGCTCGGGCTTACGCGACGCGAGAGCGAAGTGCTCGCCCACATGGCCAACGGCCTGAACAAGGTGCGCATTGCAGAGAGGCTTGGCACGAGTCCGCGGACGATCGATGCGCAGGTCCAGAAGATAATGGATAGCCTTGGCGTTTCGAGCAGCACGGCGGCGGCCGCAAAAGCGTTCCTAGCAATTCGGCTCGAAAGCTATCCTATCCAAACCAAACGGGACGATGCTGAGGTGATGGGCGAGTTGAATCGCCGAGCGCTCAGACGCGGTTGAGGCGGTTTCACCAGGCGATTCGGTGGGTCGAGATTCGCGACTGATTGACTATTCAGGACAGAGAAGAAGGGGGCGGCGGTGCTTGGCAAGCGCGGAGTCGGCCGCAGCGGTGACTCACCACACCGACATTGTGAATTCGGGCCCTCGCTTCGCGGGTCAATCAGGTGCGCGGACAAAGTTCCCAGAGAGCATGGTTGACCTGTGTGGATTGCTGATTTCTTTCGAAAATCAGTAATTCGCCACGTACAGGTTGGTCATCAGCCCTTCGGTGGCCTTTTCTTCCACGTTCCACTGAGAGACCAGAAGCGATGGCCCCCGGCATAGAAATCTGAGCAGATGGCACAGAGCTGGAGCTCAGCAGAAAGCTGCGCTCGCGCTCTGTCCTCGATCAACTGACCAATCGGCAGCGTCGGCAGAACTCCTTGGCTCGTTGAAAGCACAGCGCACTTCGAGCGAGCAGGCACCGTTGAGTCTTCCGCGGCGGGAACAATCCCTTGACAAAAGCGGAGAGAATGCAGACAGCTCGGACATTCGCCGTTTGAGAATCGAAAAAGGCTTGAGTTGATTGGTGGAGCTGACGCGGATCGAACGCGCGACCTCCTGAATGCCATTCAGGCGCTCTCCCAGCTGAGCTACAGCCCCACCGCCGGCGAGGGTTTTCAGCTAATCCGATGCGCGTCACTTAGTCAACGAGGCTCAAGCGATCGCCGCGGCAATGCCGCTGAGCTCGTCGAGTAATGTCAGCACTTGCTTTCTGCTTCCCTCGATCAGGTTCACGGCGGCGGGTCTGCCTTTGGCGTGATCGGTCCGCGACTCCCAATGCCAGACGTGAATCAGCCGATCGATTAGCAGCATCTTTTCCCGCGGCGCGCGTACTCGCTCCCATCGCGCCATGAATTCAGTCAGCACGTCCGTCAGGCCACGCGCATAAAGTTCGTGATGCCGATAGCTCTTCTGATAGTCGCCCCACGCGCATTTCCATCCGCATTTCGCGCACGCGAGCATCTGATCCTTGTCGTCGCCGACGTGTGCGATTGCGCCTGCACAGCTCGGGCATTTGGCGCGACCTTCGGCGGCGTCTGAGACGATCAAGATGTCGCGGCATCGGCAGAAGAGCGTCGTGCCGACGTCGTCGAGCAACTCGGCGTCGATGATTCCGCGCGCGTCGCTTGCGTATAGCCGGCGAAGTTTTTCCGGACGCACGCGCGGCGCCCATCGGACAGGCGACGGCCCTCGCGCCGGCTCCTTAGCCGGGGGCATAGCGCGCGACCCTGATGCCGGCGGTAAGCATGGATGTTTCGCGATGATGCGGCCAGCCGCGCGCAGCACGAACAGCGCATCGGCGGTGATCCACTCGTTCATCCGGTGCTTTCCGATTCCACCCCAGTCCACGCTGTCGTGAGAGCCGTGCGGCGAATTGGTTTCAATGCTCGAGACGTTATAAAAGCGCCCCTCCGCCGCCCAGCCTCCGCCCGGCAACTCCTTTTTTTCGAGCAGATCGAGTGCATCGCCACAGCGCGGATCTTTGATTAGCGCCATTTCCGCCTTACTCAGAGAATACAGCGCGCAACCCTGCTGCGAGGCGCATCGGCGATAGCGCCCGCGAAGGATTGGAACGCCCTCGGCGCTTCGATGTTTGGGAACGCTGCTCGCGGACTCGAACTCCATGTGGAGTTGCTCAGCCACCAGCCGAGGACCTGATCGCACATCGCGAGCAGCGACTCATCTCCGGCGGGGTAGCCGATGTCGGCGAGGGCCGCCAGCGTCCAATGGGCGCCGCGATACTTGGCGTATACCTTCGCGCCTTGCACGAACCGCCGATCCCGATTCGCGAGCAACGCCCTCACGCGCGAAGAATTCCTGATTTCTTCCCGCAGGTCTTTAATCTTCCGGGACTGAGGATCTTCCCCAAGCACGCGGGTCATCACCTTCCAACGAATGGAAGGCTCGGCGCTTTTCAAGAGCGCGTCGATTGTAGCGCCTCGATCCCGTTTCACAAATGACTCACGATTCGCCGTACCGAATCACTCATTCGCCGAGCCGGTACAGCGCGGCCGCGTTATCGGCGACCATCATGCGCACCTCGGCGTCGGGCACGCCCTCGAAGTCGCGCGCGATCACTTCGCGCGAGTTTGGCCAGGTCGAGTCCGAGTGCGGAAAATCCGACGCCCACATCAGTGAGCCGGCGCCGATAAAATCGCGCGTCATAACGCCCACGCGATCGTCCTGAAACGTCGCCTGAACCTGGCGGCGGAAATAGAAGCTGGGCGGATTCGGAATCGCGGCGCGTTCCAGGTAGCGATATTTGGCGAACGAATGATCCATCCGCTGCAGGAAGTGCGCGATCCATCCGATGTCATTTTCAACCGACACGATTTTCAGCCGCGGATAGCGTTCGAGCACGCCGCCGAAAATCAGCTCGGTAAGCGAGCGCTCAACCGAATGATGCAACGCCGGGTAGCCCTTCATCACGCTCTGGAAGTCGCTGCCGCCGCGCCGCTCGGTCAGGATATGCAGGCTAATCGGCAGCGCGTGATCCTGCGCGGCCGCCCAGAACGGATCGTACCACCTGTCGTTGTACGGCTTCTCAACCGGCGCCGCGCCCCAGATCATCGCACCGCGAAGGCCCTTGTGCGCGATGCGTTCAAGCTCTGCGATTCCCGCCGCCGGCTCGTCGAGCGAGATCATCGCAACTCCGGCCAGGCGGCGCGGGCTATGCGCGCAGTAGGCGGCCAGCCAATCGTTGTACGCGCTAAAGCACGCGGCGCGGAGCTCGCCGTCTTCGAGCTGGAACAGGCGCATCCCGAGGCTCGGGTAGAGCACCTCGCCGACTACGCCGTCGCGCTCCTGATCCTTGATTCGCTCGGCCGGATCCCACGCCGACGGGCGCACACCCGGATATCCTGCCGCCATCGCGGCGCCGAATTGTTTCGGATCGACGCCGGCGACGGCGAAGCCCGCCACTGGAAACGGGCGGAGTCCTTCGGCGACAAAGAAATCGCCCTCGGAATCGCCCGCGCGCTTAACCACGCGCGGCGCGCGGCCGGCAAACCGCGGATTCATTCGCGCGGTCCAAACGTCCGCGGGCTCGATCACATGTGAGTCGGCGGAGAAAATTCTATCGGGGATCATCGCGGACGGCCTCCATCGATCGTGAAGGGTCTATCGCCCGTTTAGCGCCGTGCCGAAGCACGCGTCAAGCGCGCAGGTTCGGGGCTACGTTCATGGATTGAATTGGTCGAATACTCCCGAGTACTGGAACTGCGATTGGACCACGCCGTTGCGAGCGTTCAACCTTGCGCGCGCTCGAGTAGCTCGCGCGCCGCGCGCCGAAACTTCTCGCTCGAGGCCTCTCCGCCGAGCATCCGCGCCAACTCGTCGGGGCGCGCCGCCTCGGGCAGCATCGCGACCCGGCTTCGGGTCGAGCCGCGGCGCTCTTCTTTCTCGACGTGAAAATGGGTCTGGGCAAAAGCCGCGATCTGCGCCAGATGCGTCACGCACAAGATTTGATGATAGCGCGCGAGTTGTCCGAGCTTGCGTCCAACCACGGTCGCGACTTCGCCGCCGATACCGGCATCCACCTCGTCGAAGATCATCGTCGCAACGCCGCGCTGCTGAGCTTCGAGCCTCTTTAGCGCCAGCATCACGCGCGAGAGTTCTCCGCCCGACGCGATTTTTGCAAGCGGCATTGCCGGCTGTCCAAGGTTGGGCGCGATATGAAACTCGACGGCGTCGGCGCCCGCCGCGCCGAGCGCTACGCCTTGATGAACGAACACGGCTTCGTCCGCGCCGAGCGGTAACAGCCGCGGCTCGAATCCGGGCGAGCGCATTCCGAGCGACTTAAGCTCGGTTTCCATCTTGCGCCTGAGTTCCACCGCGGCGACAGCGCGCCGCGCGGCAAGTTTTTTTGCGCGCGCCGCCAGCTCGTCCTTCGCGAGTTCAAGCTCACGCTCGGCGCCGGCTTTTGATTCCGCGACGTTTTCGAGCTCCTCGATTTCGGTGCGCGCGCGGCCAAGCGTCTCGAGCGCGCTGGCGATCGATCCACCGTACTTGCGTTTGAGCCGCGCCAGCTCCTGGAGCCGATTGTCGATCTCTTCCAAACGCGCCGGATCCGCCTCGAGCCGGCCCGCATAAGCGGACAGGGCGCGGGCAGCTTCTTGCAGGTTCGCGCGCGCGGTCTTGATCATCTCCAGCGGCTCGCCGAGCATTGCGTCCAGCAATGCCGCTTCAACCAGCCGCGTTTCGGCGGACGCCACCGCGTCAACCGCCGCACCCTCTGCGCCATAGAGCGACGCTTCCACTTCGGCGGCGGCGGCGGCCAGACGCGAGGCGTTGGCAAGAACCACGCGTTCGGCGGCGAGCGCCTGATCCTCGCCGGCCGACAACGCGGCCCGATCGAGCTCGGTCAATCGAAAGCGCGCGAGTTCGAGCAGGTCCGCGCGTTCGCGCTCGCGGCGCCCGAGTTCGGCCAGGCGCGCCTCCAGCTCGCGCGCGCGATCGAACGCGGCGCGATAAGCGATCAGCTCATCGTCCAGGCGGGCGTAGCGATCGAGGATTTCGCGATGACTCTCGGCGCGGAGCAGCGACTGCTGCTCGTGCTGTCCATAGACCTGCACTAAAGCGGCGCCGATTCGAGCGAGGCTTTGCACGGTCGCAAGCTCGCCGCCGATCGAGACGCGCGAGCGCCCGCCTTCGGCAATCACACGCCGCACCAGCAACTCGCGCTTGCCGGTTTCAGGCGACGCGAGACCCGGAACCTCGCCTTCGATTTCGAACAATGCTTCGACGACCGCTTCTTTCTCGCCGGTGCGAATCATGTCGGGCGACGCGCGGCCGCCCAGCAGCAATCCGAGCGCAGTCAGGATGATCGTTTTGCCGGCGCCGGTTTCACCCGAGAGCACGTTAAGACCGGCGTCGAACTCGAGTTCGGCTTCCTCGATAATCGCGAAGTTGCGGATGCGCAGTTCGACCAGCATCGCGCGTTGCTAGCCCCAGTGCAGTTTGTTCCGCCAGGCTTCGAAGTACGGATGCGCCGATCGGACCAGCGCGACGGCGGAGCGTCCGCGCCGCACGCGAATGGCATCCTCGGCGCCGACGATCGAGGACTCCTGTCCGTCGACCAGGAGCGTCGCGTCGTGATCGGGCGCCTTCACGCGGATTTCTATCTCGAAGGTGTCGGGCAGCACGACCGGCCGGTTCGAGAGCGTATGCGGACAGATCGGCGCCAGCACCATCACGCCCAGAGTCGGATAGATGATCGGCCCGCCGGCGCTGAGCGCGTACGCGGTCGAGCCTGTGGGCGTGGCGATAATCAAGCCGTCGGCGCGGTAGGAGCAGAACGGTTTGTGATCGGCGACGACTTCAAGCTGGAGCATCCGGCCGAGCGGGCCGCGATTGAGCACGATATCGTTGACCGCGACGAAGCGCTCGAAGCGGCGCGAATCGCGCTCGATCCGCTCGACGGTGGTGTCGAGCGTGATCCTGCGATCGACTTCGTAGTCGCCCGCCAATACCCGATCGAGCGCGGCCTTCGCCTCGTCGACCGTGACCTCGGTCAGAAAACCCAGCCCGCCGAGATTGACGCCCAGAATCGGGGTCTCGCGCGCCGACGCTATCCGCGCGACGCCGAGCAGGGTTCCGTCACCGCCGAGGACGACGAACAGATCGGCGCGTTCAGCCAGTTGCGCGCGAGTGGCAGGCTCGGCGCCGATGCGCGCGGCGATATCGGCGCCGGCGATCGCGACCAGTTTCCGTGACTTCAAATGAAGCGCAAGTTTTTTAGCCAACGAGACCGCGTCGGGCCGATCGCGCTTGACGACCAGACCGACGGATTTTATGGAGCTTTTTGCCACCGCGCTTTGGCAATTATCATGCGCTCGATCGCACGGCAACGCGCGCGCGCGGCGCTTCAGTGAGAAATCGACTCGCCCGACGGGATATTCGGATTCTTGCCGTACACGATCGCTTCGGCGTCCAGGTAGTAGCCGACCAACCCTTCCGTCGTTTGCGACTTGCTGGTCAGGATCACGATTGCGTCGGCTCCGCTCTCGCACGCCTTGCGCTTGGTCGCGGGCAGCACGTCGGCTTCGGAGTCATAAACACTGCCCCTGGTCTCGACCAGTCCGACTTTGCGGTAATCTGTCAGAGGCTCGTGACGCAGCACCGGCATAGCGCAATCGGGGGATTTGGCAGCCGAGCCCGCAGGCTCGATCTCCGTGTAAATCGACTGCGGCGGCAAGGTTGCCGCCTTGAGACATCCGAAAGCGCACACCGGCGCCGCCAACAAAGCAATCGCAATCAAAATTCGTCGCACAATCAAGACGAATATCCGCATTCGGCGCCGATCCGCAAGCGCGTGCCCATTTCACAGTGGCGATGACACCGGCGCTTCGATCGCGATAGGATGCTCGCGGGCGCGGCGCAACAGCCGCGGACATCATCGATGACACAAGCCACAAAATCGCAACGTCCGCTGCTGGGCGCGCATGTCTCGATCGCGGGCGGTGTCGCCGAGGCTTTTGGCCGCGGCCAACAACTCGGATGCGATTCGATCCAGATCTTCACCAAATCGTCGCGGCAATGGGCCTCCAAACCTCTTTCGGAAGAGGAAATCGCGGCCTTCAGGCGGGGTCGGCGCGAGACCGGGATCGCCGCTGTCATCGCGCATGACTCCTATCTGCTGAATCTCGGCGCACCCGCCGACGCGACGCGCAAGCGATCGATCGGCGCGTTTATCGACGAGCTCGAACGCTGCGAAGCGCTCGGCATCTCCAACCTGATCGCGCATCCAGGCGCTCACGTCGGCTCAGGCGAAGAGGCGGGAATCAAGACGATCGCGAGCTCGATCGACGAGGCGCACAACGCCTGCAAGGGCTTTGCGGTGAAAATCACGCTCGAGATCACAGCCGGCCAGGGCAGCACGCTCGGCTATACGCTTGAGCAGATGGGCCGGATTTTCGACGCGGTCAAGGAAAACGATCGCTTGCGATTATGCTTCGACACCGAGCACGCCTTCGCCGCGGGTTACGACCTGCGCTCGGTCGAGACTTATGAGCAAACTTTCGCGGACTTGGACAAATATATCGGCTTTACGCGGTTGGCCGCGTTCCACATGAATGATTCGCTCAAGCCGTTTCATTCCCGCATCGATCGCCATCAGCATATCGGCAAAGGATTTATCGGAGTCGAGGCGTTTGGACGAATTGTAAACGATCCTCGCTTCGCGGGAATTCCGATGTGCCTCGAAACCGAGCCTGGCGAGGAAAGCAAGGATGTCGCCGCCGATCTCGCCACCCTCAAAAGCCTGCTGAAATAACTGCCCAATAGACACTGTTATCGATGATCAAACGAATACTAACTGGCGACCGGCCTACCAGTCCGCTGCATCTCGGCCATTACGTTGGCTCACTCGCAAACCGGGTCCGCCTGCAGGACGAGTATGACACTTTCGTCCTGATTGCCGATATTCAGGCGCTGACCGACAACTTCGAGCGACCCGAAATGCTCGAAGCTAACATCCTCGAAGTCGCAACTGACTATTTGGCGGCCGGGCTTGATCCCGAGAAAGTCAAGATCGTCGTGCAATCGATGGTGCCGGAGCTGACTGAGCTTACGATTTACTACATGAATCTGGTGACGACAGCGACGCTCGAACGCAATCCGACGCTCAAAGACGAAATCAAGCAGAAGAATTTCACCAAGGCACTGCCGGTCGGCTTCTACACCTACCCGATCTCGCAGGCCGCCGATATTACTATCTTCAAGGCCGAGCTGGTACCAGTCGGCGACGATCAGTTGCCGATGATCGAGCAGACGCGCGAGATCGTCCGCCGCTTCAACCGGCTATACAAAAAAATTCTCATCGAACCGCGCGCGATGGTGGGCCAGGTCGCGCGGCTGCCCGGCACTGACGGCGGCGCCAAGATGTCCAAGTCCCTGGGTAACTGCATTTACCTTGGCGACTCGGCCGAGCAGGTGCGCAAGCGCGTGATGTCGATGTACACCGACCCGACCCGGATTCATCCGACCGACCCAGGCCACGTCGAAGGCAACCCGGTCTTCACCTACCACGACGTGTTCAATCCCGACCGAGGCGAAGTTGCCGATCTGAAAGACCGCTACGTGAAAGGAACCGTCGGCGACGTCGAGGTTAAGGAGAAGTTGTTCAAAGCGCTGAACAACTTCATCGAGCCGATTCGCGCGCGACGCGCCGAGTACGCATCCAAACCCGCTCGCGTGCGGGAGATTATCGTCGAGGGCACGCGCAAGGGCCGGGCGGTCGCGCAAAATACGATGGAAGAGGTGCGGGCCGCGATGAAGATTGCCTACAAGTTCGATCAGAGCTGAACCACTTGCAAACAATCTGCAGATTTCACAGATTGACACAGATACATCTGTGAAATCCGGGTAATCTGTTGGATTGGATGTCTGACTAATACGCCTTTGCGAAGTATGCTCGTTCGCCGGCCGTTTCTCCACATACTATACATTTACCGGCTACGCAGTTCTGGTTCAGCGGGATTGCTCGGCAGGTCGCTTTAGTCTCTTCGCGAATTTTTGTTTCGCATGCCGGATTTCCGCACCAATAGACATTGGCGAATCCGCCGCCCCCCTCGCCTTCCATCTGTTTAGTTAGCGCTGTGTATGAATCGAACTCGCGGGTCTGCGAGGCTATCGCCGCTTTTGCCTGCTCGAAGAGACTTTGCTGAATCTCGCCGAGTATCGCCCGCGCGCGCGCCGCCAGATCCGTAATCGCGGCTTTGGACTTGGCTTCCGGGCCCTTGCGATCGCGCCGCGCGAGCACGGCCTCTCCCGACGCAACATCGCGCGGTCCGATCTCGATTCTCAGCGGAATGCCGCGCATCTCCCAATCGTTGAACTTGAAGCCCGGGGTCAGGCCTTCACGCGTATCGAGGTGCCCGCGGAGTCCTGAGTTTTCCAGCGACTCCAAAATCGCGCGCGCCGCGGTCATCACCTGCGCGCCCTCTTCGGCTTTGCGATAGATGGGCACGATTACGACCTGCGTACCGGCGACGGCGGGCGGGAGCCGCAGCCCCTGATCGTCGCCATGGACCATCACGATTGCGCCAAGCAGGCGAGTCGTTACGCCCCAACTCGTCTGCCACGCGTGCCGCATCTGGTTCTGATCGTCAAGAAACTTGATGTCGAATGCTTTGGCGAAATTCTGTCCCAGGAAGTGCGAGGTCCCGCATTGCAACGCGCGCCCGTCGCCCATCAGGCCCTCGATCGTGTAGGTCTCTTCCGCGCCCGGAAATCGCTCGGCCGCGCTCTTGCGTCCGACGATGAGGGGAATCGCAAGATATTCCTCGACGAACGCGCGATAGACCTCGAGCATCGTAAGCGTCTCGCGTTCGGCCTCTTCGCGTGTCGCGTGCGCGGTATGCCCCTCTTGCCACAGGAACTCCGTGGTGCGCAGAAACATTCGCGTGCGCATTTCCCATCGCACCACGTTGCACCATTGATTGACCATCATCGGCAGATCGCGATGCGAATGAATCCACTGCGCGAACATATGATTGATGATTGTTTCAGAGGTCGGGCGCACCACCAGCGGCTCTTCGAGTTCCTTTCCGCCACCGTGTGTGACGACTGCGACTTCGGGCGCGAAACCTTCGACGTGCTTGGCCTCCTTCTGCAGAAAGCTCATCGGGATGAGCAGGGGAAAGTAGGCATTGCGCGCGCCGGTCTTTTTGATTCGGCGATCGAGTTCGCTCTGCAAGGCCTCCCAGATCGCGAAGCCGTCGGGGCGGAACACTATGCATCCGCGCACCGGCGAATAGTCCGCCAACTCGGCGCGCAGCACGATATCGTTGTACCACTGCGCGAAATCCTGGCTGCGGGGTGTTACTTTGCGGTCGTCCTGCTTTTCAGCCATCGCGAGACCATCCTCTACTTATCGTCAAAGGGACAAGTCTCCGGCTATTATCCGCATGGATCAATGCATCATGGCCTGGTCCGGGGAGTGTCCGTATGCGCATGAAAATTGCCTTATCGCTTCTGGCCTTCGCGATGGTGTTGCCGATCGCGGCACTCGCAGCGCCGATGGAGCCGGCGGTTGGGAACGAGCAATCGGCGAGAACGATCCTCGTGGCGGGAAGCGGCGAGGTGAGCGTTCCACCCGACGACGCGATCATGGACTTCGCGATCGAAACCCGTGCGCAGACCGCCGCGGACGCAGCCAAACGCAACGCCGAGCTGGCGACCAAGGTTATAGCGGCGCTCAAGGCCCGCCTGGCGGACAAGGGGCGGATCTCGACCGGCGGATATTCGCTCAACCCCGACTACCGGCAGCATCAGGGCGAGGGCACAGCTACGATTGTCGGATACACCGCGCAGAACTCGATTCACGTCGAGACGGGCGCGCTCGACCTGGCCGGCCCGCTGATCGATTCCGCGATCGCGGCCGGCGCCAATCGCGTCAACTATCTGAATTTCACCGTCAAGAATAACGTCAAGGCGCGTTCGCAGGCGATCGCCGCCGCCGCGCATGATGCGCAGGCGCAAGCGCAAGCTCTTGCGGCCGCCCTGGGCGTCAAGCTGGTCCGCGTCATCAGGGCTTCGACCGAAGCCGAGATTCGCCCGATGCCGATGATGCGCGCGATGAGCGCCGGGATGGCGGGGAGTGCGGTTGCCACGCCGGTCGAGTCCGGGCAGGTGACCGTGCCGGCCAACGTGACGCTCACCTACGAGATTGAATAATCGAGATTGAATGCCGCCCGCGACACGGCAAAACTGGGACTCGCAACCGAACCATGCTCAGACCCGGAGATAGCGCGCCGCCGTTTGACCTTCCGGCAGCGACCGGAGATCGCCTCGGCCGTATCGCGCTGCAAAAACTCGATGACGAATTGATCGTCCTGTTTTTTTATCCGCGCGATTTTTCATTTGTCTGCCCGACTGAAGTAACCGGCTTCAACCGATCGCTGAGCCTGTTTCGCGCCGAGAAGACCGCCGTGATCGGCACCAGCGTCGATGATGCGGAGAGCCATCGCCGATGGTCCCGCGAACTCGGCGGGCTGGAACTTCCGCTCCTCGCCGATGCGGGCGGCGTACTCGCCCGCGCCTACGGCGTCTTTGATGAAAAGGAACGCGTCGCGATGCGCGCGACGTTCATCATCGATCAGCAACGCAAGATCGCGTTCTCGCAGGCCTGCCCAATCAATGTCGGACGCAGCGTCGGCGAGACTCTGCGCATCGTCCGCGCGCTGCGCAGCGGCCGCCTGTGCCCGGCGGATTGGACGCCAGGCGGCGCTTTCGGACCAGCGGACAGGAAGTTCTGATCGCCCTTGGCCGCTTCAGATTCAGCCGAAAAGCGCCGCCTGTTCGAGCGGCTCTCCAGCGTCCGCGAAGTCGTCTTCGGCGTGCAGGATGGAGTCCTGACCACCGCCGGCGTTCTGGCCGGACTGAGCGGCGCCGTCTCGGACCATACGCAGATCGTGCTGGCCGCTCTCGCCTCGACGGCGGCGGGCGCACTATCGATGGGTGCCGGCGCGTACTTGGGTACGCGCGCCGAGACCGAGGTGATGGCCAGCGAAGTCGAGCGAACCCGGAGCGAGGCTCGCCGCCATCCGTACGTCATGCAGGACGCTCTCGTCAGCGAGCTCGAGAAGCAGGGCCTCACGCGCGAGACCGGGTATCGCGTCGTGCAACTGCTCAGTACCTCACCCAACCTCCTGATCGAAACCGCGGAAGAGAAAGTTTATGGACTCCCGGGCACGATGACTGCGAATGCCGCGCTTGACGGCGTCGTGATGGGGATCGCATTTCTGGCGGGCGCGGTGGTTCCGTTGCTGCCCTATCTACTGGTGCCCGGAACGCGCGGCGCTCTTGGCTCGGCGTTGGGCACGACTGCGCTCGCGCTGTTCGGGGTCGGCTATTTCGAGGGATGGCTGTCGCATCGCACGCAACGCTGGCGCTCGGGGGTGCGCTTCCTGACGATCGCGGTGGCCGCCGCGGTCGCGGGTTATCTGATTGGGCTCCTGATCTCGCCACTGGGAGCAACCGCGGGATGAGCGCCGCGCCACCACCGATCTCGTACGCCTCGATCGCCGCATTCCTTGCGCACTATCGTTCGCTGAATTCATCGCGCGAGCTCTCGGGCGCCGAGCGTCGAATCCTGACCGAAATGCGCGCGCCACTTGATTGGCTCGAATCCGGGGAACGCGCCGCGCTTGAGTCAGATGCGGACGATTCCGCCGCACGACGCCATCGCGAGCGCGCGATGCGCAAGCTCAGCCGCGAGTTGATCTCGCGTGGGATCATTTCAGGCTGAACGATGCTGACCTATCTGGCGCGGCGAATCGTGTTCGGCGCCGCAGTCCTTGTCGGCACCACGCTCATCACATTTCTGATCGCGTTCGTGATTCCCGCCGACCCCGCGGTCACGATGGCCGGCGCGAAGGCCGACCCGCGGACTCTCGCCACGATTCGTCACGAGCTCGGGCTCGACCAGCCGCTGTATATCCAATACGCGCGCTACCTGGATCGCGCCGCGCACGGCGACCTCGGACGCTCGTACGTCCACCGCGAAAGCGTAAGCGCGCTTATCGCGAGCCGATTCCCGGCGACTGCCATCCTCGCGCTGGCCGCGATGGTGCTGGCGCTCATCCTGGGTATCGCGATGGGTTTGGTCGCGGCGGCCTATCGGGGCGGCGCGGCCGACAACGCTCTGCTGGTCGTGGCGCTCGCATTGGTCTCGATGCCGGTGTTCTGGCTCGGTACGATGCTGCTCATTGCGGGCGGACTCTACCTGCGCACCTTTCCGCTAGGGGGATTCAGCGAGCCGCTGAGTCTCGTTCTGCCGACGCTCACGCTCGCACTCGGCTCGGCCGGCTATTACTCGCGGATCCTTCACACCAATCTGACCGAGGCGATGGAGCAGGATTACATCCGCACCGCGCGCGGCAAGGGGCTCTCGGGCGCGCACGCGATGCTCAAGCATGCGATGGCGAACGCGATGCTGCCGCTGGTGACAATCGCGGGACTCGACCTTGCCAGCATGTTCTCGGGCGTGGTTCTGACCGAAACGGTTTTCAACTGGCCGGGAATCGGGCGGCTCGCGTATGAGGCGGTTTTCAACCTGGATATTCCGCTGATTATGGGCATCGTTCTGTTCAGCGCGCTTCTGATCGTCAGCGCCAATATCGCGGTCGATCTGCTCTACGCGTGGCTCGACCCGCGCATCCGGCTGGGGCAATCACAATGACTCCGCGGCGACTCAACCGGCTCGAGTTGATCGGCGGCACGATGGTGCTGACGCTGCTGCTCGTCGCGATTTTCGCGCCGCTGGTCGCGCCGCATGATCCGACTCGCGCGGTCGCCGCGACCTTTGGCGATCCGGGTGCGCCGTCGATGCGATTTCCGCTCGGCACCGATCAGCTCGGCCGCGACGTCCTGTCGCGAATCATATACGGCGCGCGAATCTCACTGGCGGTCGGAATCGCCGCGATGGTTCTGACGATGGCGATCGGCGTCTCGATCGGATTGGTGTCAGGATTCTTCGGCGGCCCGGTGGATTTCGTCTTGATGCGATTCACCGACGTGATGCTCTCGCTGCCGTTCCTGCTGCTGGCGATGGCGTTCGTCGCGGTGCTGCGCCCGAGCCTGCTGAGCGTGCTGCTGGTGATTGGCGTCGTGTCCTGGACCCAGGTCGCGCGCGTGGTTCGCGCCGAGGCGATGTCGATGACGGCGCGCGACTTCGTGCTCGCGGCGCGCACTCTGGGCGCTCCCGCGCCGCGGTTGATCGTGCGTCACGTTCTGCCGAATCTGCTGCCGATTATCGTCGTGATGGCGGTGCTCGGAACCTCGGGCACGCTGCTTCTCGAAGCCGCGCTCAGCTTTCTTGGACTGGGAGTGCCGCCGCCCGCGCCGAGCTGGGGGCGGATGGTCGCTGAGGGCACGATGTATTTCCGAACCGCGCCGTGGCTCGCGATCTCGCCCGGACTTGCGATCTTCTACGCGGTGCTCGGCTTCAACCTGCTCGGCTATGGCGTGCTCGGGCGGCGCGCGCGATGAAGCTCTTTGGTTCAGCACTCGCGGCGGCATTTGCGATCGCGGCGCTGTGCGGGTGCCGTCCGGAGAGCCGCGCGCTGGATCTTCCGGCGCATGCGATGGTTCTGCGTCTGGCCGATTCCGACGATATTCCGACGCTCGATCCGGCCGCCGGCTACGATACCCTTTCGTGGACCTTCGAGCAGGCGATCTTCGACACTTTGGTTCGCTATGGGGAAGACAATGTCGAGCTCGAGCCGGACCTCGCGACGCGCTGGGAGTCCGCGCCCGACGCGCTGAGTTTTACCTTCCATTTGCGCCGCGACGCGCGCTTCTCAACCGGACGCGCTGTCACCAGCGACGACGTGCGCTACGGGATCGAGCGCGTGCTCGACCCCGCCACGCGCTCGAAAGGGATGGAGTATTACCGCGGAATCGCGGGTGCGGATGACTTCGCGGCGCGTCGCACGGCGCATGTTCGCGGAATCGAGACGCCGGACGCGTGGACGATCATCTTTCACTTGAGCGCGCCCGATCCGATTTTTCCGCACAAACTCGCGATGCCGTTTGCGTCGGCCGTGCCACGTGAAACCATCGCGCGATGGGGCGACGATTTCTCGCATCACGCGGCCGGCAGCGGTGCGTTCATGCTGCGCGAATGGATTGGCGGCCAGAGAATCGTAATCGTGCGCAACCCGTTCTACTTCGACAAGACACTGCCCCGGCTCGACGCGGTAGTCGATTCGCTCGGCGTCGATTCCGAGCTGCAATGGCTGCGCTTCGAAGCCGGCGACCTGGATCTGGTCGCACAGATTCCGCCGGCGGAATTTCCCTACGTGATCAAAACTCCGGCGCTTGCGAAACTCGTGCTGCGCAAGACCACCGTCACCACCGAGTACCTGGGCATGAACTGTCAGATGCCGCCGTTCGACGACGTTCGCGTGCGCCGCGCAATGAGTTGTGCGATCGATCGGCACAAGCTGGTCGCGATCTTAAACGGCCGTGGCGTAGCCGCACACGAGCCGTTGCCGCCGAACATGCCCGGCTTCGTCCCGAACCTCGAAAGCTACTCGCACGATCCCGCCCGCGCTCGCGCGCTGCTCGAAGCGGCGCATCTGGGCGCCGGTTTTAGCTTCGAAATCTGGATGCGCGCCGACGCGACTGTGCTAATGCTCGGGCAATCGATTCAGCAGGACCTGGCGGAGATTGGAGTCAACGCGATCCTGAAGCCGGTCGCGTGGGGACCCTTCCTCGAAGCGATTCGCCAGCCACGTACCGCGCCGGCTTTCCTTTATGGATGGGAAGCCGACTTTCCGGACCCGGCCAACGTGCTCGGCACGTTGCTTTCGCGCACCCAATGGGGATCGAATAATGACAGCTTCTATTACAACCCGGAATTCGAGGCTCTGCTCGATCGCGCCGCGCGCGAAACCGATTTCACGAAGCGTTACGCGCTATACGACCGCGCCCAGCAGATCGTAATCGCCGACGCGCCCTGGGTGTTCCTCTATTATCCGGTTATCGACGTGATCCACCAACCATGGGTGCACGACTACGTGCTCAATCCGATGCGCCCCACCCGCTTCGAACGAGTGTGGCTCTCGCCCCGCGTGAAATGAAGTTAGCCCGCGCTAAATCTCACGCTCCATGCGGGCCAGGAAGTCGCGCGTGCGATAGAGAGCGACGATCGTTTTCGCATCGACAATTTCGCCGCGTTCGATCATGGCGAAGGTCTCCGCGAACGTGACTCGGCTGACCTTGATCACTTCGTCATGATCGAGCGCGCCGTGCCCGGGCGAAAGATCGCGCGCCAGGTAGAGCTCGATTCGTTCGTCGCAGAAGCTTGGAACGGTGACGATGCCGCCCAGATGATCCAATCTCGATGCCGCC
>JBOHWH010000017.1:0-8334 GCA_050736695.1 Binataceae bacterium (SeqCode)
GCGCGGTACTTCGCGATCTCCTCGAAAAAATTATTGTGGACGTTAAAGAAAAACGACAGCCGGCTCGCGAAACTGTCCACTTTGAGCCCGGCCTTGACCGCCGCATCGACGTACGCGACTGCGTCGGCGAGCGTGAACGCCAACTCCTGCGCGGCGGTCGAGCCGGCCTCTCGAATATGGTAGCCGGAAATCGAAATCGTGTTCCAGTTCGGAACTTCCCGCGAGGCAAAACTGAAAATGTCCGTGATGATGCGCATCGAGCCGCGCGGCGGATAGATGTAGGTCCCGCGCGCGATATATTCCTTCAGCAGATCGTTCTGGATCGTACCGTTGACTTTGTCCCAACCGACCTTGCGCCGCTGCGCCGCGACCAGGTACAGCGCAAGCAGAATTGAGGCGGTCGCGTTGATCGTCATCGAGGTCGATATTTTGTCGAGCGGAAGCCCGTCCAGCAGCATCTCCATGTCGGCCAGCGATCCGATCGATACGCCGACCCGCCCGACTTCTCCCGAAGCCAGCGGATGATCCGAATCGCGCCCCATCTGGGTTGGGAGATCGAAGGCGACCGAAAGCCCGGTCTGCCCCTGCTCGAACAGATATCGGTAGCGCTGGTTCGATTCCTCGGCGGTGCCGAAGCCCGCGTACTGGCGCATCGTCCACAGCCGCCCGCGATACATCGTGGGCTGCACCCCGCGCGTGAACGGATACTCGCCGGCGAAACCAAGGTCGGTGACGTATTCGAAGCCGTCCAGGTCGGCGGGATCGTACTGGCGTTTGACCTCGATCTCCGAACTGGTCGCGAATTTTTTCTTGCGTTCGGCGCCGCGTTTGAGTGCGGGAGCAAGCTTGCGCTCTTCCCACTTCTTGCGCGCGCTCTCGAGCGTGGTGCGTTCGTTGTCCGCCATTGTCGGTAACTCGGGCTACTCGATAACCACGAGCAGCTCGCCCTTTTCCACGGTCTGGCCCGCCGCCACCTTGACCTCGATCACCTTCCCTGTCTTCGGGCTCTTGAGCTCGTTTTCCAGCTTCATCGCTTCAACGGTCACGACCCCCTGCCCCGCCTTGACCTCATCGCCCGATGCGACCAGCACCGCAACGACCCGGCCCGGCATTCCCGCCTTGATCTCGACCCTGCCGCTAACCTCGCGTTTCTTTGTCGCCGTGTGCGATGCGCGCCGCGCCGCATCGGCCAGCGTCATCCGGGTGGATCCCGCGCGCGACGCGACTACGAGTTCATCGCCTTCACGCACCACGTCAAAGTCGAACGAGCGTCCGTCGATTATGATCGAGAACGAGGCCGGTCCGACCTTGCGCACATCCGCATCGAAGCGATGCTCGCCGAATTTGATCGCGAAGTTTTCGGCCGAGAGTTCCTCGAGCTCGATTTCGTGTTCCGCGTCATCAAAAGTCGCGAGGTAGCGCATCTGGGCGGATCCTTCCTCTATCTCTGTAGCGCTTCAAAACGCGCAAGGCTTCGCCACGCCGAACCTGCCGGCTGCGCCGTGCGCGCGGGTGCCTGGCCGTTGCTGTGGTTCGTGGCGCGGTGCGCCGCTATCGCCGCGAGGAACATCGCGGCAGTCCGCGCCGGATCGCCGCTCTTCGGGGCGGCGCCGGGATGATATTCCTGCGCGATAAAATTGGTGTCGAAATCGCCGGCCAGAAAGCGCGGATGGGTCATGATCCAGCGATGGAACGACAGATTCGTCGTAAGGTCGCCGGTGATCACAAACTCGCTCAGCGCGCGGCGCATTCGATCGGTCGCCTCGGCGCGGTTAGCGCCCCACGCCGCCAGTTTCGAGATCATCGGATCGTAGAACATCGGCACTTCCGCACCGGCATAGACGCCGGCGTCGTTACGGATGCCCGGACCTTCGGGAAGCTTGAGCGTCTGAATTTTGCCGGGAGCCGGAACGAATCCCGCCTCGGGATCCTCGGCATAAATGCGGCACTCGATCGCCCACCCGCGTTGCGCGATGTCCTTTTGCTTGAACGGGAGCGGCTTGCCCCGCGCGATTTCGATCTGGGCGCGCACGAGATCTATTCCAGTGACGAGCTCGGTTACCGGATGTTCGACCTGGATGCGCGTATTCATCTCGAGGAAATAAAAGTTGCGATCCGCATCGGCCAGAAACTCGATCGTTCCGGCACTGTAGTAGCCGACCGCTTTCGCCGCCTGGACCGCGACCGCGCCCATCTTCTGGCGCATCTCGGGCGTGACGAACGGCGACGGAGATTCCTCGACCACCTTCTGATTGCGGCGCTGGATCGAACATTCGCGCTCGAACACGTGGATCGTGTTGCCTTGCTTGTCGCCCAACACCTGAAATTCGATATGCCGCGGCCGGCGCACAAATTTTTCGACGTAAAAACGTCCATCGCCGAAAGACGATTTCGCCTCGCTCGACACCATCCGAACAATCGACGCGAGATCCTTGTCGCTCTCGACCATTCGCATGCCCTTGCCGCCGCCGCCAGCCGCCGCCTTGATCATGATCGGAAATCCGATCTTGCCCGCGACTTCGCGCACCTGCGCTTCGGTCTCGAGCGTGCCCGGCGATCCCGGCACGACCGGAACTCCGGCCGCCGACATCAGCTTGCGCGCCTCGACTTTGTCGCCCATCCGTTCGATCGCTTCAGGCGGAGGACCGATCCAAACCAGGCCGGCTTTCTCGACCGCGCGGGCGAATCCCGCGTTCTCGGAAAAAAATCCGTACCCCGGATGTACCGCATCGGCGCCGGTTTTTTTGGCCGCCTCGAGAATGTGATCGATCTTCAGGTAGCTTTCCGCCGCGGGAGACGCGCCAACCGCCGCCGCATAGTCAGCCTCACGCACATGCAGCGCGCCGCGGTCCGCGTCGGAATAGACCGCGACCGATTCCAGGTTGAGCTCGCGGCAGGCGCGGATGACCCGGACCGCGATTTCGCCGCGATTCGCAATCAGGATTCGTCTAAACATAACAGCGTTCCAGGATGTTTCACGTGAAACATATTCAATTTGTTTATACTCAATCGGAGCCGGGCGAGCGAACAGCCGGGCCGCCGCGGCGGGCGCCTACAGTGGAATATTGCCATGCTTGCGCGGCGGATTCTTGTCGCGTTTGTTTTCGAGCGCGCGCAGCGACCTGATGAGCCGCGGACGCGTATCGCGCGGCAACAAAACCTCATCGACATAGCCGAGCTCCGCGGCCTTGAAGGGATTTGCGAAGCGCGCGCGATAATCCTCGACCAGTTTGGCACGCTCCGCCGCGGTCATCTCATTTCGAAAGATAATGTTGATTGCCTGCTCGGGCCCCATCACCGCGATCTCGGCGGTTGGATAGGCGAAATTGAAATCGCCGCGAATGTGCTTCGACGACATCACATCGTAAGCGCCGCCGTATGCCTTGCGCGTGATGACGGTGACTTTGGGCACGGTCGCCTCGCAATAGGCATAGAGGAGCTTGGCGCCGTGGCGGATGATACCGCCGAACTCCTGCCCAGTTCCCGGCAGGAACCCGGGGACATCGACAAACGTCACCAGCGGGATATTGAACGCGTCGCAGAACCGGACGAAGCGCGCGGCCTTTACCGACGCGTCGATATCGAGGCATCCGGCCAGATATGCCGGTTGATTGGCGACCACGCCGACGGAATATCCGCCCATCCGCGCGAAGCCGACCAGTATGTTGCGCGCGTAGTCTTTCTGGATTTCGAGAAAATTGCCGTCATCCACCACCCGCCGGATGATATCGGCCATGTCGTACGCTTTGTTGGGATTTTCGGGCACGATCGCATCGAGCGAAGGATCGGTGCGATTAGGATCGTCGCTGGTCGCGACAAACGGCGGATCCTCAACGTTGTTCGACGGCATGTAAGAGAGCAGCTCGCGCAGCGTGCTAAGCGCGCTCGCGTCGTCTTCGGCTTCAAGGTGGCAGACGCCGGACTTCTGCGAATGCGCGTCCGCACCGCCGAGCTCCTGCATCGTCACCTCCTCATGCGTGGTCGCCCGGATCACGTCCGGACCCGTGATGAACATGTACGAGGTGTCGCGCACCATCACGATAAAATCCGTCATCGCCGGTGAGTACACCGCGCCGCCCGCGCACGGTCCCATGATCGCCGAGAGTTGAGGCACCACCCCGGAGGACATCACGTTGCGCTGGAAGATATCGGCGTAACCGGCAAGCGAGACCACGCCCTCCTGGATTCGCGCGCCGCTGCCGTCGTTGATGCCTATAACCGGGCATCCGGTTTTGGTGGCGAGGTCCATCACCTTGCAAACTTTTTCCGCGAACGCGCCCGAGAGGCTGCCGCCAAACACGGTAAAGTCGTGCGAAAAAATGCAGACCTGCCGCCCGTCGATTGTGCCATAGCCGGTAATTACACCGTCACCGGGAATCTTCTTCCCGGCCATGTCGAAATCGGTGATGCGATGGGTCTTGAACTTGTCGAGTTCGACAAACGACCCGCGGTCGAGCAGAAACTCGACCCGTTCGCGCGCGGTCATACGGCCGTTCTGGCGCTGTTTCTTCAGGCGATCCTCGCCGCCGCCGGCTTCGGCCTCGCGCGCGAGTTTATTTATCCGCTCGATGTTTTCTTTAAGCCCCATGCCAACAATCCAGCTCTACTGATGACCGATCGGGAAATGATACGGCAGTCGCCCGCAGCGGTGCAATGCAATCCGCCGGCGCAATAGATACCCCATGTCAGGCAGCGGTTAAAGCGGATTCGATCAACGCGGCCACAGAGCGATTAGCCCGATGTGAAACAGAAAGGCGTGACTACTCGCTCGCGTGCGGAGTGAAACCGCTGAAAATGAATTTGTCGCCGCGCGCGACGTGATGGCGCGCGGCGAAACCGCCGTTGACCTCGAGCACGTAGCTCGCCTCCGCATCGGCGCCGCGCGGCGTTTCGTCGTAGGGCGATGCGTTCGCCACGATTCCGACGATCTTTCCGGAAGCATCCGCGAAGATCATGTCGAGCGGAATCTCGGTGTTCTTCATCCAGAAATGCAACTGCCGCGGCGCGGCGAAGACAAAGATCATTCCCGCGTCTTCGTCAAGATGGCTTCGATACATGAGTCCGGTCTCGCGCGCGGCAACCGTATCCGCCACCTCGACGCGCACCTCCGCCAGCGGCTTTCCGTCTGATGCGACGATTGCGACGCGCGGCCCGCGCGCGCACGCGATCAGCATCAGCGCAAGCACAGCGGCGCTAGCCGTCCAGCGGCGAACGAAGATCAGCTTGCGCATCGGTGTCCGATCATTGCGCGGGCGGGCGTAGCGGCGCAATCTTTTCCGGCGAAATCTCTTCGAGCTCCTGACCGGCGGTTTCGGGATAGCCAAAATACATGATGAATGGAGCGATCATCCAGAACGCGGTCAAATAGCTAATCGCGGTCCAGTGCGAATGGCTGTAGTGGTAGAGTACGCCCTCGAGCAGCAATCCGATCGCGCCGCCGGTGGTTCCAGCGACGGCCAGCGCGCTGCCCGCGGTCGAGCGATGCGAGGTCGGGAACAACTCCGCGCTGTAGGCGGCGACAATCGTGCCCGAGGCGGTGTCGAAAAACAGCTCGAGAATCCACGCCGGAATAATCGCCGCGCCCGAAGAATTGTAGATCCAGATGGTCAGTAACGGCGCGACCAGGAAGCAGATCGATCCCATCGTGCGCCGCCCGATCCGATCGCTCATCCGGCCGACGACGATATTGCCCAGGATGCCGACCGCACCGCCGGCGATAAACAGCATCGACACGTTGCCGGGCGAATAGCCATGCGCCTCTTGCAAGTACTTTGGGAAAAACATCCCCGACGCGTTGCCACCCATGTTGCCGAGGAACGCGACCGACATCAAAAGCGCGAGCCGGCCCGGATATTCGCGAAACAGCGCGAAGACCGGCACCAGCGGATTCGAGGTGTGCTGGCCGGTGCGCGCCTCATCCTCGTAGCGATGGCTTTCCGGCAGCGCGCGGCGCAGCGGAATGATGATCACCAGCGGAATGAGCGCAAGCGCGTACAGCCCGCGCCATCCGTAGGGAATCACATTGATCAGCGCAAACACTCCGGCGGCGAGCCCATAGCCGACCGAGGTCAACGCGCCGAGCAGGCCCACCGTCCATCCGCGCACGCCCGCATCGACTTCCTCGACCAGTATCACCAGCGCGATAATCCCCTCGGCGCCGGCGAATGCGCGCGCGAAAATTTGCAGGATCACGAACGTGCGTTCATCCGGCGCCAGCGCGCTCAGCCCGGTCATAATCGTGTAGCCGTAGATCGTATAGAGCAGCAGCCGGCGGCGGCCGAACACGTCCGCCAGCGGGGTCAGGAAGAAGGTCAGGATATAGCCGAACCTGATGAGCGAGAGCATCGCGCCCAGGCGCGCCTCGGCGATCTTGAGCCCTTTCTGAATCTGTTCGAGCGCGAGGCTCAGAAGCGCGCGGTCATAGTTGTCGAAAAATCCCGCCGTGCTCGCAATCAGGAACACGCGCCACTGGCGGCTGGTGAACGGCGGCGTCCTGCCGAACATCCCCAGATGGAAACTGCGGCGCGGCTCCTCGATCCGGACGAAAGATTCTTCGGCGGCGGGCAACGGTTCACTCATTTAGCGGTTCCGGCGTAGACTGCGTTCGGTTTGCGAAATTGACTTCTCATAACAACAGGTTGTGGCCCGCGCCGCTAAGACCGATGGCGCGCGGCGCGCTCCGGCTTTGGGCGCGCACCGGAAGGAAGAGCGCCGCGCGTTATCTCCTGGCCGAACGCCTGGCGCCCATGATTGCTCCCAGACCGCTCGACACGCGGCTGCCCGACGGCTCGGTGATACGCTGTGACTTCGGCGACTTCGTGCAGCGGCATATTTATTTTGGCGGCCTGTTCGAGCCAATCGAGGCGTACCTGTTTCTGAAGATGATCCGATCGGGGATGACCGTGTTCGATATCGGCGCGAACTGCGGACAATACACGCTGCTGGGCGCGCGCGCGATTGGCGCCGCTGGTGCGATGCACAGTTTCGAGCCGATTTCCGAGACTTTCAAAATCCTTGAAGAAAACGTGCACCGCAACGGACTCGGCAACGTGACCCTCAACCAGGCCGCCTTGTGGAACGAACCCACCGAGTTGAGCCTCGGCGGCGTACCGGCAGGAAAAGTTCAATCCGGGCGCTGGAGCGCCGGATTTGCCGCGACGGACCCGTCGCCGGTCAAAGTCCGCGCGATTCGGTTCGACGACTACGTCCGCGAGCGCGCGATCACCCGAATCGACGTGATCAAGATCGACATCGAGGGCGCCGAGCCGTTCATGTTGCAGGGCGCGCGCGAATCGCTCGCGCGCTTCAAGCCCGTGTTCCTGATGGAAGTGAACGGTGAGGCGATGGACCGGCTGGGATGGACTCCTGAGCGCCTGTGGGGCGAATTGAAGCCGCTCGGCTACCGGGCGTTCGCGGTCGGGCAGTCGCCGCGCCACAGCGGGCCGATTTCGGACTTCGGCGCGGTCGAGTTCGCGAACGTGATCTTTCATATCAGGGATCTCCCGACGGAGATCACCTCGGGATGGGACCGTCGCTCGGTTAAGCAATGGGCCTGCAGCGGATGGTAAGTTCGCCTGACCAATCGCACGGAGGCAATAGGCCTGCGTTTCCATCAATGGATTCCCTGCGCGCTCTACTCGAGCGCCAGCTTGAGCGAGTCGAGTCCGCGCAGAAAGTACGAGCCTTTGTAATTCGGCTTCGCGCCGGGCTCGCACAGGCGCATGCGCGGAAACCGCTCGAGCATCGCGCCGAACGCGATCGCCGCTTCCATCCGCGCCAGCGGCGCGCCGATACAGAAATGAATCCCCTCGCCAAAGGCCAGATGCTCGTTCGGATCGCGCGTGATCTCGAACCGCTCCGGATCGGGAAACTGCGCGGGATCCCGATTCGCGGCGGCGAGCACGATCACCACGATCGAGCCGGCGGGAATCTCGACGCCGCCCAACTCGACGGCGCTTTGCGGGAAGCGCGCCGTCGATTGCACCGGCCCGTCGTAGCGCAGCATCTCCTCGATCGCACGCGGCAGTATCGCGGGTTCACGGCGCAACATTTCGAGCTGCGCAGGATTTCGCATCAAAGCCAGGGTTCCGTTTCCGATCAGATTGGTCGTGGTCTCGTTTCCAGCGATCAGCAAGAGCGAAACGAAGCTCAAGAGTTCGCCGGCGGAAAGCGCGTCGGAGTCGTCGTGCGCGGCGACCAGAGCGCTCACCAGATCCGCGCCGGGGTTGCGTCTGCGCCGCTCGATCTCGCGTCCGAAATAATCCGCCAACGCCTCGAGCGCCTCGATCGATTCGGCAGGCGGCGGAGAACCGGGGGTAACGGTTCCAGCCGCGA
>JBOHWH010000018.1:0-34203 GCA_050736695.1 Binataceae bacterium (SeqCode)
GTCTTGGCGAGCCGACCGCTGGCACGCGCGAACTCGCGAATGTTGCGAGGATTTGCCAGAGCGACCGGCAGCTCCTTTTCCGCTAACCCCTCCAGCAATCTCCTTTCGTACCCGCCGCTCGCCTCCAGCACCACGCACTCAGGCTTGAGGCGACCTATTGCCCTCACCAGGCGCGTAATCCCTCGTCGATCATTTGGAACGATCAGCTTTTCGCCGCTGGGCCTAAATGCCACATCCAGCCGATCTTTCGAGACGTCGACTCCAACAAACACTCCGCGCGTCATCTTCTCCTCCTCTGTCACAGCCCACCCTTGCACGATACGGACTCGCGGTCCGGGCAACCGTTCGGGCTTGTACATTCGATTACGCGACTGCGACGACCCAGGCCAAGCTTACACACGGTCTCTTTAGGACCGGGTCCGCGCACGGTCTGTCGCAGACAACCTTTCGACAGCCAACACCTCTCCACTCACCAGTTCACCGTCAAGCAATTCAGTTGAGGCTCGCCGCGACCGGCGTCGTTGGCCAGGGGAAAGAGTCCTGGCCTGCCTCCGCAGATCGTCGCGGCTTCGCATCCCAAAATCTTAAGCCGCCCATCCACCCCCCGTCCACTTTCCCCCTCACACCCCGCGTTCAGTGAGGGTGTGAGGGGGAAAGTTGGTTTCAACACAGATACAAGGGCCGCGCGGAAAAAAATTGGCGCGGGAATGAAAGCAAAGCGCAGCACGCCCTGCCCGATGAACGGAAAGCGGGCGCAAACGAACAAGGAGGTTCGTAGTCATGTCAGTGAACAAGGTGATCGGTGCGACACGAAGTCGCTTGAATGAGTGTTCAAGGAAGGAGGTGTGGTCGAAGAACCCGGTGTTCCATCATCGGTAGCCTACTGGCACATGCGGGGTTGGCAACGACGCCGTGTGAAGCTGCCGGGACAATGTACCCTCGCCCGCAAGGGCGTAGCCGGAATCGCGAGAGGAAAGCGAGAACTCCAAGCATCGATGGGGTTCGGGGGCTGGGCTGGACGGCAGGGTCAATGAAAGTGAATCGCTGCAACCGTCGTAATTGTTGACGAGCCAAAGATGCTGAGAGGCTCGACCAAAATGGTAAACGGCCAGGATGGCCCGCTCGATTGTCGGGTCACATGGACAGGAGCGCCGTCGGCGGAAAGGCGGGACCTAAACCGTCCGTGTCATTCAAGCGGAACGTGGTAAGCCCGTAGCACTGCCTTAAAGGGCAGGCCAACCGCAAGGAAGGCTGATGGGGTTGCGGGTAGAGCAAGGCGGAGGAAGCGAATGCCGGCCTGTAACGGGGCGGATAGGGGTTGAGGCGGTGAGCCGACATCATCCCGCGCGAAAGCGGGCTGACTTTCGCCGGGTCCTTCTTCACGAGAATGCTTGCGATGCCTCTACGGAGAGCTGCGCAGAGGAGCGTCCACGGACGCACGCGCGCTCCGGCTCGGCTATCGATTGGCGGAACCTCGAGTGGTTCGCCTGCCATCGACGGGTGAGAAGTTTGCAGGTGCGTATCGTGAAGGCATGGCAGGAGGGCAGACGACGTAAGGTGCGAGCCTTGCAGCGACTGCTTATCCGCTCGTTGAGCGGCAAAGCCTTGGCCGTTCGGCGGGTGACGGAGAACCAAGGCAAACGGATTCCCGGCGTGGACCGAGAGACTTGGCCGACGCCGGAGGCCAAATCCAAGGCGATGTTGTCGCTCAGACCGCACGGCTACCAGCCGCGTCCGCTGAGACGGGTTTACATACCGAAGAGCAGGGGCACGAAACTGCGTCCGCTCGGCATTCCCACGATGAAGGATAGGGCTATGTAAGCGGTTTATCTGCTGGCATTGCAGCCAATCGCGGAATGTACGGCGGACCGCAACTCCTACGGATTCAGACCGAAGCGCTCGACGGCCGACGCGATGATGCAATGTCAGTTGATATTCGCGCGCCGAGGGCGCACTGCGGAATGGATACTGGAAGGAGACATCAAGTCATGCTTCGACAACATCAGCCACGACTGGCTACTCGCCCATATCCCGATGGACAAGGCCATCCTGCGCAAGTGGTTGAAGGCCCGGGTTCATCGAAAGTCGCACGCTGTGGCCGACGGAGGCCGGGACCCCACAAGGTGGGATTATCTCGCCGACGCTCGCCAACATGGCGTTGGACGGGCTTGAACCGGAGTTGCGCAAGCGGTTTCGGTTGTCCGACAAAGTGTTTTTGGTCCGATATGCGGATGACTTCATCATCACCGGACACTCGCGAGACTTTCTGGAGAACGAGGTAAAACCTCTGATTGCGAGCTTTCTCAAGACCAGAGGATTGGAACTCTCGCCTGAAAAGACCGGCATCACGCATATCGACCAGGGCTTCGACTTTCTGGGATGGAACGTACGCAAGTATAACGGCAAGTTACTAATCAAGCCGTCGAAGCAGAGCGTACGGGCGTTTCTGGCCAAAGTCCGCGCTCAAGTGAGGAGCGACGCGGCGGCGCCTCAAGCGGCCTTGATTGGGCGGCTCAATCCACTGATCCGTGGATGGGCCAACTATCATCGCTGCGCGGTCGCCAGCAGAACCTTTGCTGTAGCGCAGACCCGGATCTGGCAAAGCCTGTGGCATTGGGCAAAGCGTCGCCACCCTAACAAGGGACGCCGCTGGATTGCTCAGCGATATTGGAAGCTGGGCAAACCCAAGTGGGTATTCGCGACGCAAGAGCGACAGCGCGATGGCACTCAGAAATGGATAATGCTCCAGAACTTAGCCGCAGTCACTATCAGACGGCACGCCAAGGTCAAAGCAGATGCGAACCCGTTCGACCCAAAGTGGGAATCCTACTTCGAGGAACGCGAACAGCGCCTCGTGGGCAACCTGCTGGGTAGCCGTTTGCGGACATTGTGGCTGCGACAGTTTGGGCAGTGCCTGATGTGCCGTCAACCGGTCACCGCTGAGAGCGGATGGCATGTGCATCATGTCGTCTGGAAGGTCCACGGCGGTTCAGACCGGCTCGAAAACCTCGCTCTGCTCCACCCAACCTGCCACCAGCAAGTCCATAGCCTTCGGTTGGACGTTCCACGACCGGGTGTCACTCGTGATGCCTTCGAAGGGCTTGAGCCGGATGAGGTGAAAGTCTCACGTCCGGTTCTTAGGGGGCGGGAGGCGCCGTAAGGCCCTCCCGCTACCCGACTGATCGGCAATCTGGGAGCTAACCCCGAGGTTCGGACTCTGCCCAACTCGGGGCAGCACGTCGCGAATTTCTCGCTGGCGACGACCGAGCGGTTTACCGATCGCAGCGGCGCCAAGCAGCAGCGCATGGATTGGCATCGGATCGTCGCGTTTGGAACGCTGGCCGATACCTGCGAGCGGTTCCTCAGCAAAGGCCGCCAGGTTTACATCGAAGGCCGGCTCACTACCCGTCAGTACGAAGCCAAAGACGGGAGCGGCAAGCGCTACCGAACCGAAATCGTGGCGCGGCAACTCCGCCTGCTCGGCAAGCGCCCCGACGCGCCCAAGGCTGAAGCTTCCGGCGACATCCCGTTCTAGTTCCCCATTACCACGGGAGAGCCGCGCAAGCGGTTCTCCCCCAACCAACCAAACCACAATCGGAGATTACCGCAATGGACATCTACGCAATCGTCACTGATAAGATAATCAACCTGCTCGAAAACGGCTTGGTGCCGTGGCGCAGGCCATGGACCTCGACTGGACTGCCGCGCAATCTTGTGAGCAAGAAGCCATATCGCGGCGTGAACGTGTTTTTGCTTTCCGCGTCAAAGTATGTTTCGCCGTTCTGGTCGACGATGCGCCAGGCGAGCGAACTTGGCGGACACATCCGCAAAGGCGAGGAATCCACCGCGATCGTCTTTTGGAAAATCGAAGACGCGAAGGCGAGCCTGGAAGACCTCGACGCCGACGAGAAAGAGCAGAAGACCCGCCGTCGATTTCTACTCAGATTTTATCGGGTTTGGAACCTCGAACAATGCGAACTGCCGCAATCGGTTCTCGACAAGCTTCCGAAAATTGAAACGCATCAGCACGATCCCATCGAAGCGGCCGAGCGGATCATCGCCGAAATGCCTAACCCGCCTGAGATTCTGTACGCAGGCTCGAAGGCTTACTACAGTCCGCTCACGGACCGGATCACTTTGCCGCCGCGCGAGCTCTTCAGCAGCACCGAAGAATTTTACGCGACTCTAAATCATGAGACGATCCATTATGCCGACTTCCGGATTATGCCGATATCGGCATAACGTCCATTCAAGTGGCCACGAAAAGCGGCTTGCACGAGAAGGAATTTGCGAAGCCGCGCCGTTCGGCTCGCCCGCGTATTCCAAGGAAGAGCTAATCGCCGAATTGGGCGCCGCCTTCCTATGTGCCGAAGCTGGACTCTCAAACGCGGTCCTCGCCAATCAGGCCGCGTACGTGGCTGGATGGCTCAAGCGCCTTCGCAGCGATCGCACGCTCTTGATTCATGCCGCAGCTCAGGCGCAGAAGGCCGCTGATTACATCCTCAACCGAAACAGCTGTCCCGAATAAGCGCGCGCGGCGCTCGCGCGATGCGCCGCGCCGCTTGCACCGACACCGCGAACTGATTGCCCAATGTTCCAGCGCCTCGATTCCGGGTCAAATTGGTCGATTTCGTGTCTTTTTCTGAAAAGTAAAGAAGATTAGCTCACCCGCTTTGACCGCATCCACTCGATGCCACCTACCGCGCGGCACCACGCATGCTTCCCCCGCGTGAAGTCTGATGGCGCGATGTCTCCTGCCTGTTTCGATCGTCACAGCTATTTCGCCGGACCCTAGAAAGAGAAGTTCGTCGCCTAGCGGATGAACCTCCCACCATCGCGCGGGTTTATCTATGTGCGCGAGCCCGACAAACCACCCGTCTGTCTTCTGCGCATGCCCGTAGGCACCAGGAATCTTTGCGGCCTTGGCCTCGCCATTCGCGCCGAGGAGGACGTGTGTGCGTACCAATCCGAAAGCGGCTTTCCACGAGTTGTTCATACGCCCATTTTAATTCCCGGCGGGAGCTTCCATTGGTCTGCGGAGAGTTCACGGCCGATTTGTGAGAATTCCCAGTGATGACCCTCAGGATCAGCCGCCCGATAATAACGACCTCCCCAGAAGCCCTCTTCGATCTCACCGATGATTTCGGCGCCCGCCGCTTTCGCTCGCTCGTAATGACGATCGACGTCATCGACGTAGACTTTTATGGACTGTGTTGCCTTGCCCGCGCTTTCCGGACTATGGACGTTGTGACCGCCCGCGCTCGATACGCCGATCAGACCATCGCCAATTTCCATCCACGAAAGAACGAAGCCCTTGCCGGTCAGTCGCGCCGCGCTCCGTTCGCGAAATCCAAACGCGCGAGTGAGCCATTCGATCGCTTTAGGCACGTCGTCGTACACGACTCCAGGAACGACGCGGGGGCTCTGCCAGAGTCTGGATTCATTCTGAGCCACGATACCTCCTTGGCCCGCCCTTGAAGAATCAGGACGGGAGACCCTGCCAATCTACAAAGCAGTCGGAGCAATGTCTTGTAGAAAATTTACCCGCTGTCCGAGTGATCGGCACGAAAACTCGGCCCGGCTAAGGATTGCCAGAGTTCAGTCGGAGTGCATCCGGCAAACGCTTTGAAGTCGTGGATAAAGTGCGCTTGATCGTAATATCCGCAATCGAGCGCCAGCCGGCCCCAGTCAACCGGTCCTCCTCGCTCAATTGATTTGATGGCGCGGTTGAAGCGCATAACCCGAGCGGCCGCCTTCGGCGGTATACCGACGTAGTCTCGGAATTGCGCGATCATATGCTTCTGGCTGCATCCGGCCTCGTTCGCCAAACGACCTGATGCTGAGCAACCCATCTGTGTCGCAAAGCTTCTGCCATGCCCACGCTGTCCTCGATGCTTGAGTCCGGACGTGACCAATCCGTTCCGCGATAATCGAGTCTAGGATAGCGAAGCGCTTGTCCCAATCAGCCGCATACAGCTCAGCCGGGAGCATACGAGCGATTTCCGGGTTGACCTCATCGAGTTCTACGAAGCCGTTCGCAAGCTCATGCATCGGAACGTCAAAGAGGATATGCGCACCCGTTGGTCTAAGGCGCAAGACGATGACGTGCTGCTCTCCTGTTTCTTCGGTAAGGACGCAAGAGTCGTGAACCCCGATTACGGCCGCCCCGCGATGCGTCGCCCAGTGGCGTCCCGAGGCAGGATGCCGCACGCGGTATGGCGTCCCAAGATTCAGCAACAGCTCGACCTCGCCAGATGGGAGATGTCGTTCGCAGCTCAAATCAATCCTGCTCTTCAGACCTATATAACCGAGCACAAACGCCCGGAGTTGAGGGTGAGGGGTGCGAGTCGCCATCTCCCACGTTCCGAACGCTGAATTGCTACGAGTGACTTGCGCGCGAGGAGAGCTTCCAGAGAGGTGTGAGGTCGGAGACTTCATGCGGGTCCGCCAGAAAACGCCATAACGATAGAACCAAAGGTGGAGCGAGTCGAACGCTGCGCTACTTGTCATTTAAGGCGTGTTCGCCAGATCCTGTTCCTTCAGAATCTCGCGTGATTTCTCGTGCAACTTTGTCCACTCGAAGCCCGGCGAATTTCGGATGACGAAGACGGGCATCCTGAGTCCATTCGAGGAATTCGATCGCGGCGACCAATCGAGGCCTACGCCAGCGGCATCTCTTCATGTCTTCTCCGGTCAGGCCTTCGCCCCATCGGCCTCTGCTCGACTCGGGAAGATTCCGAAACGGGCATTTCGAGATCGACAGGCCATCACAATTTGAGAAGAGAGCGCGTCGAGAAGCTGGCGTGAAGCCGTTCCGGATTCGCGCCGCGTACATCAGATCGCGTTCCTGATAGTAGCCGACCAGAATCGAGTCGTAGGGACGCAAGAAATAATGTGAAGGAGACTGCTCACCTCTCGCGGCACCGCAACAGAAATGGTGGGCTCCTTCACATTGTGTGTTCCTGATGATTACTAAAGAATCTTCGCGATGATAGCAAACTCGTAGTTCCCGCCGCCGCCCAGGCGCAGCGCGCCGCCGACTACATTCTCGGTCGATACCCGACAGTTGCCTGAATTTTTTTGGCATCGCTCGGCTCTCCGCTGAGCGATGCCTATTCGCCCAAACGAAACGCAACCCGGCCCAAGCCGACTGGTTCCTCAGCAAAGGCCGCAGCCTTTTCACAAATTGGTGAAAAACTCGTCCATCGCGGCGTGTCTGACCGTCAATATGCGAACCACGAGGTGCCGTTCGTCGATTTCGAAGATGATCCGGTATACGTCACGCTTCGCTCCATACAGCAAATGTCGCAAGTTTCGTTTGGCCTTCTTGCTCTCGGCAGCGATCGGGCAGCGGCAACCGTTCAAGAGTATAGATGGCCTCCTCGAGTCCGTTGAACCAGTGCGCCGCGACGGCGGCGTCTTCCGCGGAAATCCGATCGTACAGATCGCCAAGATCGCGCTCGGCGCGGCGCGTCAATTCAACGAGATATGCCATGTCGCCGGCGCAACTCGCGGAAGATCTCACGAGCAGGGCGCGTTCGCCCGTGGACGATATCGTCCACGCCCTGCCGGACCGCCTCGTTTATGTCGGCGCGGGCGGCGCTGTCGAGCAATCGCTGATAGGATTCCGCATCCTGCACGACGGCCTCGGCCTTGCCGTTGACCGTCAGCACCACGGGGCGCTTGCTCTTCTTCATCGCCTTAAGAAATTTCCCCGATTTCCGGCGGAAATTTGTTAAGGATTGAATGTCTTTCGTGATGTCGAGCATGATGACTCCCTGCGTGACCACAGCACCTAATTAGGTGCTACTCGAAACAGCGCGTTTTGTAAAGCTGGGCGCCGGCGCCACATCCCTCGCTCTTTCAGCTTCGCGATGAGCAGCAGGTCGAACCGACGATCTGGTTCACCCCCACACGTGTGACGAGAAATGGTCGCCGAGATGGGCGCCGCTTACCTCTGCGCCGAAGCCGGAATCTCGCCGGCCTTAAATCGAGATTCAAGCGGCCTATGTTGCTGGATGGCTGAAGAAGCTCCGCGATGATCGCAAACTCGTAGTTCATGCCGCCGGCCAGGCGCAGCGCGCCGTCGACTATATTCTCGGTCGAAACCCGACAGTTGCCTGAAAGTTTTCGGCATCGCTCGGCTCTCCGCCGAGCGATGCCTTTTCCCCAGACGCGTCAGACAAGGTTTGACTGTTAACGCTCGCGATTGTGTGCTTAACTGCTTGATGGCGCTGAAATATTTTCTGCACAAACCTGCTCGTTCTCTTGTTGATAACTATGGGACTTGCCTAGAATGTGCCGCACAGTAGGGTTGATACAACAAACTGTTATCAACAACTTGCGGGACTTACTCGATGCGATTCATGTCATCGAATTGCCGCTCTCGCTCTATTTGCGCGAATGCTCGTTTTGCATCCGCCTGCATGCGCTCCCGCACCATTAAATCTGATCGAACGGCGGCTTCTCTCAATCTGAAAAGAGCCGCCGCATGCTTGGATCGAAATCAAACCGGCCGGAGATGTGGTTTATGCGGAATAACATGGGAGGCGATGGCAATGGCGTTCCCCGTGTGCCGCGCAGGTCGGAGGAGGCGGCACTTCATTCGGTCCCGAAGTGGGAAGAACTGCTGGCGAATCCCAGCAGGGCTTGGGTGGTCGACGTGCGCACGGCGCCAATGGTCGCGGCCAAGGCACTGGGTTTATTTTCGGCAGCGATCTACTGCCTGATTGAAGCGGCAGGTCCGACCGAAACCGACGATAACCAAAACGGGCCGCCGGCGTCGCGCAACGGCCCGGCGAGCGGTTCTCGAGCGTTGCCCAGCCTCGACGACGTAGTGTCCGTCGAGGAAGTCGTCGCGATACTTGGCAAGTCGCGACGCTGGATCGTTCGCAATGCCGCGAGTCTACCGTTCGTGATGCGGGTATCGCGCAAGCACTTCGTCTGCTCTCGGATTGCGCTGCGGCGCTGGCTTGCGACCCGACCGCACTCGCTTAAAGGATCATGACGCATCAGTGAGGTTTCGTGGCATTGCCTGAATAGTTCGGCAGCGTGCGGCACTGCGCGATTCGCCATGCGGCGAGCGTCTGCGGAAAACCACATCAACACCGAGTTGATTCGAGAGTTGATCCGCCAGTAGCCTTATCGTTGAGAATCGGGTGAGCAGGCGAGAGCAACGCGATGAAGCAGACGCGCGGATTGGGCTTGGTATATCAGCCCGTCTATTCTGATAAACGGACCGGCGAGCGAAAGACCGTCGCGACGTGGTGGGTTCAGTATTCCGTTCGCGGCAAGAGGTGCCGCGAGTCCTCGGGCTCGGTCAATCGTGCCGACGCGGTGAAGCTGCTCAAGCGTCGAATCGGCGATGCCGCACAAGGGCGCACGATCGGGCCACAGGCGGAGAAAACCAGGCTCAGCCACCTCACGCAGATGCTCATCGACGACTATCGTGCGAACGGTCGCCGGAGCCTCAAACGGATCAAGGCTTCCGTTGGCCATCTCCTCGCGTTTTTCGGCGACGAACTCGCGCTGAACATTACGGCGGACCGGATCACCAATTACATTACATACCGGCAGGATGAGAAGGCTGCTTCGGCGACGATCAATCGCGAACTTGCCGCGCTGAAGCGGGCGTTCCGCCTCGGCGAGAAAGTCGGCAAAGTCATTCAGCGGCCGGAAGTCTCGATGCTTCGCGAAGATAACCGGCGCAAGGGATTCTTTGAAGCCGAGGAATACCGCGCAGTCCTCGGGCACTTACCTGAGGAGCTGAAGCCGGTAATTCTAACCGCCTACATCACCGGATGGCGGATCGCGTCGGAAATTCTCACCCGCCAGAAGCATCACGTTAACCTTCAAGCGGGATGGCTCCGGCTCGAACCCGGCGAGACCAAGAACGGTGAAGGGCGAAACTTTCCGCTGACGCCCGAATTGCTCGAAGTCCTGGAGCTACAGATCGCGAAGACAAGAGCGCTCGAACAGGCGACGGGGCGAATCATCCCGTGGCTTTTCCATCGGAACGGAAGCCCGATCAGGGACTTCCGCTGGGCATGGGCCTCAGCCTGTACGCTCGCCGCCGTGCCGAAGCGAATTCCGCATGACTTCCGGCGCACCGCAGTCCGCAATCTCGAGCGCGCAGGAGTGCCGCGCTCGGCTGCAATGGCGATGGTTGGCCATCGCACCGAGTCGATCTATCGGCGCTACGCGATCGCCGACGAGGCCATGCTGAAAGAGGGCGCCGTCAAGCTCGCGGCATTCCACGACTCCGAGAGGGATGGCGTCCGCAAAGTGGTTCCAATCAAAAAGCGGAAGGCCGCGGTCAGCCGAGAAAAGCACTGAGCGATGGACTTACTCGACGTGATCCGCACGGTCTTTGTCCGATAACACTCCCGATTGCGGACTCGATAGTCCTTTCTCAAACGCCTATTCGAGAGTTATTGGCTTGGTTATACCATAAATCGAGCATTGTTGACATTTATCGTTCTTTAATCGATAATTGTCGCCATTGCGAGACTCTTAATCGAGAGTTATTGACGTGGCGGATAAAGAGGAATTCCTCTTCTCGACTGCCGAGAATGCTCAGGCGTTGAAACGCCAGAAGCAGTCGGGGAAGTTGCGCCGCGTCGCACGAGGAATCTTTACCTCGAATCTGACCGACGACCTCGGCATGGTGGTGCGGAGAAACGCCGAGGACATTCTCGATCGCCTGTTCCTCGGCGCGGTCGTGTCGCATCGAAGCGCGTTCGAATTCGCCGATCGCGCGAATCGTCCCGAGCATCTGTTTCTCACGCTACAGGGCGCTCCGCGCATCGTTCGCCTGCCGGGATTGATCATTCACTTGCTGCGAGGAAAGGTACCCACCCGCTACGATGCTGCGTATCGGGGGTTCTTTATCGCCTCGCGAGAGCGAGCGCTGCTCGAGAACCTGATCCCCAGCCGCAAACGCGGGGGAATTGGGAAGAGTGTTGCGCGAGCCGATCTGGAAAAGAGAATTGTCGAAGGACGCGGCCTCGAGACTCTCGAAGCCCACCTGAACCGTCTTCGCGATGGCGCGCGCGAGCAGGCGGAGCTACTCGGGTTAGAGCGAGAATTTAAGGAGCTTGATGACATCATAGGCGCGATACTCGGCTCGCGAGCTGCTGAACTGACTATAGCGCCGGAACGCGTCGAGCGAGCGCGCGCGATGCCCTACGATACTGGCCGCCTTCGATTATTCGAAAGGCTGGCTCTCGCGCTCCGCGATGTTGATACTCCGTCGTGGATGAGGCCGCCACAGACTGGCGCGCTGCAGCCGGTTCTTACCAACCTCGCATTTTATGAAGCGTATTTCTCCAACTACATCGAGGGCACGAAATTCGTCATCGAGGAGGCGGAGGCGATGGTCTTCGATGGCGTCCAGCCGGCCGGCCGCCCCGAAGACGAGCGCGACGTGCGGCATACATATGCTTTGCTTTCAGATCTCTCGGACATCCGCCGCGTGCCCGGCAGCCCCGAGGAGCTGATCGAGCTGCTGAAGTCGCGGCACAATCGAATCATGGCTCATCGGCCGGAAAATCTGCCGGGCGATTTCAAGACGCGACCAAACCAAGCGGGAGAAACCAGATTCGTCGAGCCTGAACTGGTTGAAGGAACGATCAGACAGGCGTTTCGCATCTACGCCGATCGCGTCGCGACCCCGTTCGCTCGCGCGATTTTTATGGGCGTCGCCATTTCAGAAATTCATACGTTCACGGATGGTAACGGAAGAGTGGCGCGCGCGATGATGAACGCGGAACTCGTATCCGCCGACCAATGCCGCATCCTGATACCAACCGGCGCGTGCGAAGACTACTTGCTCGCGCTTCGAGCGTTCTCGCGTCAGGAGCGCTGCGATGCGATCATCAAGATGCTTTCCCGATGCCAAGCGCTTACCTCGATGGTCGTATGGGCGCCGCGCCCGGTCGCCCGTGAGTTGCTCCGCGCACTCGGCGCATTCGACGAACCTCCGGATGCCCGCCTCTACGTCCCCGAAAGCGCGCTTTCCCCAGCGCTTCAAGAAGCCGCCAGCCGCGCCGAAAAAGCGGGCGCCGATCTCCAGATGCGCGCCTGGGATCCCGCGACCCGCTCGCGCGCGACCGCCGAGTTCCCCTCGGCAATCGCCGACTACGCCCGCCTGATGCCAGACTTCCCAAAAGCGCGCGAGGCAATAGCCCGAGCCGCGCACGAGCTTGCGGCGACCGGCTTGACCGAACTCGAACCGCTGATCGAGAGTGTGACCAGAACGCAGCTTCTGACGCGGTAAATGGAAGAAAGATTTCCATCGATGCCAATAAAGAGAACCGAACCGCATCGGCCGCTTTCGCCGGCATCCAAATCAGGCGATGACGCCGCTACAACGCGGCCGACCCCGCAATTCGCGCGGGATGCGGTCGGACCCCTCGCGTCCAGCTAAGCCGCCTGCCTGCCGCGACGGCGCTGTTGGTCATTCGACCGGATCGGCCGATCCAAACAGCGCGAAGTTTTGGAGCGCGAGGTCAAAAGACGAAAGCGCTTGAACACGCCACCGGCCGGATAATTCCATTGCTGTTTCATCGCGAGGGAAACCCAATCAAGGACTTCCGCTGGGCTTGGGAGAGCGCGTGCAAGGCCGCCGGCGCGCCAGGACGAATCCCGCACGATTTCGGGCGCGCCGCCGTGCGCAATCTCGAACGCGCGGGAGTGCCGCGCTCGGCAGCGATGGCGATGGTCGGTCACCGAACTGAATCAATCTATCGGAAAAGCGGAATAGGCCGACGCGTGGCGAAAAGCAATAATCGCACTATGGTGCAATCCATCAATCGGCTTCAGCGCCTTTGGGCAGAAGTGCGATGAAGCTCGCCCACTTGTGGCAGTGCGGCAAAGCCGTCTCGGATCTAATTTGCTTGTAAGGATTTACGAATCCGATTCGATTTGAAAAGAGAGACCAGCCCTTCCACCGTCGAGAACATCGAGCAGACTTAGCGCGATCCCACGAATCTCGCCGCTCACAACGTCGAAACCCAGGTCCGGACAATCAAGCGCCATCTGAGCTCGGATCTCCCGCGAGCAGTAGCCCGCTAGCTCTGGTGACAAGCCGTTCGCGCTGGCCAAGCTGCGCGCGATGCTCGCTTTATCGCTCGCAGACACCGATTCATTAAGAGCAGCCAGAAGGGCCGACGCGGCATCTGGATCTCGCTTGAGGCGTCTGACCAGACCCCTCACCAGTGCGCGCGAGACATACTGATTGCTCACCACGCCGCTCACTGCAAAGTGTCGTTGGAGTCTTCCAGGAAGGTCCGCAGCGAGGCAGCGCGACAGAGTTACTTCAAAATAGGCAGTATAGTCCTTATACATCGAATCTCCTCGAATCATCTGGCTGTAAAGTTCGTCGACTAGCGGCGATTCCGGCCAACCGACCGAAAGCGCTACCGCAAGTTCTGGACGCGCAAACAATCGACCTCCTCTTCGGTCGATCGGCAGGGCTCGCAGAAGCTGCGAGCAGGCATCTTCGTTACCCGCGAAGCTGTCCGCCAAGATCTCTGCGGCAGCGAAAGAGCCGCGGGAAAAATTCCTGTTCGGTGCTGCTATCGCCGCGATGCAGCGGTCCATAAGGAGACGAGACGCGGGCCTGACACGAGCGACAAACGCGAGCAAGTGCGGGTTGGACGCTAGCTTTGGGTCAACCTCTAGGGTCGCGAGAATCTCTGTCTGCAGGACAGGGAAGTCGGCTGCCACCCTGCAGAGCGGCGACCAACAATCCTGATGCCATCGCGACAATCGAACTGGAAGCGAGTCTCCAAAGACAGACTTCAGATAATCCCATCTCTCAGCGACAAGGCGAACCAGGGGCATGTTAGGCTGGTTCCATTCGCCAAGATCGATCGAAACATACTCTGGTCTGCCGCCCTTTTCCCTCAGGTCGCGCATTAGTTCCAGCCGCTCCAAGACCAGCAGGCCTGCAAAGGCGGCGCGACGACGTTCGTCGTGATCTGGTCCGTAGCAGGAGATACCTTGAGTAAGCTCAGCCGAGGCTTTGTCCTTGTCCTCTTGCCGATGCAATCTTTGGTGATACGCTATCGAGGCGACGGTCTTAAGCTCATCGTCCTCCTCCACATCATAATCTCTGAGGACCGAGAGAGAAAACTCGTCGTCGTGCGGCAGACTGGAAACCTTCTGGAGTATGCGCAGTCGTAAAGCCGATGGAAGAGGCTGAACAATCTCTGCGACCCGGGCGCGCATTTGAGAATCTCGGGCGAAAGCAAGAGCACACGCGGCAACGGGTGAATCACGCAGGTCGAGTTCCTGGAGGGCGAGTTCACGCACCTTTGGTGATTCAGGAAAATGAGCGATGAGGTAGTGATCGATGGACTCCTGAACCATTCCCACACTCCGCGTGCGTGCGTCCAAACAGGCCGAAACAATCTCATCGACATCCCCCTTGTCCGCGAGGGACGCGAGACCGGCAACCACAAAATCGTGATGAACGCACATGGGATCGTTCAGGATATCCAATAGTCGCCGTCGCGCTGTAGCCGTATCGGAAACAATGCGCGGAACCAAATGGCCGATTAGCGACGCGGAGCGCACTGGACCCGCACTCATCTCCAGAAGCGCTGCCGCCACTTCGGGATCTTGCATGCCCCATCCTTCGAGAAGACCCCACGCCGACCAATGGGGAAACGATGCGGTCAGCGTGTCAACTAGAACTTGCTTCCCTTTTGGCGTCCGACCGACGAGCGCCGCGAACGCCCCCTGCATGGTGTCGACCTTATTTTTCTCCAACCACGAATCAATGGCGCCAACGACCATAGGCTCGCCGTTAAAATGCTCGCGCAGCAGCGCCCAAGGTGACACGCGGTCGTGAATTCCGATGAACGGGTGCTCTTCGTTAGTAATCAACTCGGCACAATAGTTCGCAACCTCGGCATCATGAGGGAACGCGCGCAGAAGGATCCCCGTGGCGACCTCGCTGGACAGCAGGTCACCGCGAGGATCGTGAGGGTTCCGCACAGCCTCAAGGCATTTTGCCTTCAAAGCGGGCGATCCGCGCCATCCATCGACAAGACCGTTGGCGACCTCATCCCGCCAGCCGTAGTCAACCTCGAGCTCGTTCCGTCGGCGGGCCATCTGCAATAGGGCGTTGAAATCGGAGGCTTCGTGAATGCCGCGTTTGATTCGTATCGCTATGCCCGCCAATCGAACCTCGGGGCTGAGGGACTTTCTCGAATCAGCGACGATGCCATCCAGAAATTTGTGATTCGGCCATCCTAACCCAAGGGCTTCAATTGCCGCAGCTCGGAGCTTAGCTCCCGGAGACTTCAGAGCGACTTGGGCTGAGAGATCTCCGACTCCTTGGTCGGTCTGAAAGACCTCCGCGAGCGTACGCGCCGCTGCCCGCTCGATTTGCGGATCTTCGTTGTATAGTCCATTCAGCAGGACGTTCCGCGTATCTGAGTTGGCCGGCCAATTCTTCATGGCGGCGAACCACCCTGGTTTCCACCCATGGCGAGAGTAGACCCAGCGTCTCACGACTTTTTGGACCATTTCGACGGTTTTTCGGGAATGCAACCCCTGGAGAGCGGCGTCCAACAGGCGACGGCGGTGCGGCAGCCAGGCCTCGCGCTCTATCGCCCGAAAACATTCCTCAGCAATTATTTTCGCCAGATCGGTCGGGCAATCAAAATCACCAAATCCGACTTCGGCGCGAAGTTCGGCGACGAAGAAGCTCTCAGGCGCACCGCCCGGCTTCATCGTCTCGAGAAGAATGCGCAACTCGTCGGGCCGCCTGGTAGCGAACAGCGAAAGCAAGACTTCACGCCAGCGCGGATCCTCGAAGTGTCTTTCGACAAACGACCGTTGCTCTGACAGAGTCAATCTGGCTATGTGAAGAGCTGCGAGGTGTTCCTGGAACGAGCGGTGGAAAAAACTTAACTGCTTAGTTGCCTGACGTACCAACAAACCCAACGCGCCCTCAGCTACCTGAGTAAATTGACTGAGAAGAGACCGCGCTTCGGACGAATCCATGCCAAGGCCTGGTGTGTCGCTCGTTAGGAAGGATCCAACGATGCCCTGCAAGTCATCGTCGGAAATCAGCCCGTCTGCTCGTGTCTCCTGCATCTCGAATGCCAGACGCGAAAGCACTCGCTTCAGTTCAGTGTCATCAAGGCCTTTAGGCGAAGACCCGAGCGAGGCGGCGGCGCGCCTGCTGGCCGGGTGTTCGGTGATCAGGCGATCAATCATTAGATCGAACGCCCTGAATCGACTCGTTGGGAGCACGGCTTGTTCAAAATGCAGATACAGGAGTAAAAGCAAAAGAAAGGGGACCTTAGACAGCTCGTTGAGGTCTGGCGATCGCGACAACTCGGCCAAGAATCCGCTCACATCGTGCTTAACGACTTCTGGGAGATCGTCGGGATGATCATCGTGGCCGTCGGGCGAATGCCTTATTCGAAACCACTTAGCGGAGAGTTCGCTGCGCTGAGCATCAGACAGTGAAGCCAACTCGCCTGCCTGCCAGCCACTCCCAAATCCCGTCATCCGAGTCAATCCATAAGGTCGACTGACAACGATGGCGGAAACGTCCCGATGCTCTATGAAGACCTGTAGTCGGTCACATGCAAGGCGTCCTGCCGCTTCGTCCGTCCATTCGTCCAGTCCGTCTACAAGAAGAAGGAGACGACTGTCGTCGATCGCAGCTCTCACGAGCGGCCACACTTTGCCCTCGTTCCATTCGTCCAGCCAGCGTCTGACGCAATCACTCAACGAAGAGTCCCGATCGCCGGAGGAAATCAGCTTTGTCCAGAAGGCGAACGGCACCCAGACTGGAAGGAGACCGCCGAATTTCGCGGCCAGTTTCGTCAGGGTCGGAGAATCGGAGAACAGGTCCGTGGCAAGGTATCGAAGGAGTGAGCTCTTACCGCTTCCCGGCCCTCCGATGACTATCGATCGCTTAGCTCGCGAGAGCCACAGCTCGACGCCCTCGCGTGGAACATACGAAGACCGGGCCGCTAGCCCCTTATGTGAAGACGGGTCTCGAAACTCCGATCCGGTGATTGCTTCCCACGCTGTCAGACTCTGGCTGCTGGACATTTCTTCATGAGGATCGCCTGCCTGATCTTCGAGAATCTGCTTCGGCGCGCTCGCCCCGCCGCGCGCTAAGATATCCGGCAGCACATACCGTTCTCTCAGCGAAAACGCGACTGAGCCGATTCTCCTTGGTATCGGTATCCCCGGGTCCTGCCGGTCGAATACGTGGCGGTAGAAGAGCCCGAGATCGCGGCGGAACGTCTGGACGGTAAACGAATCCAGGCGGTCGCCGAGCTTACGCGCGACCTCCGCTCCACAAAACGCCTCAGTCCATGCACGGCCAAAAAAGCCATCAACCAGTTCGGGGTGGCCTTTTAGGAGTTCGGATATTCGGTCTCGATCCCACGTCTCGAGAGAAATCCCGCGTTTTCCTAGAAGGGCCGCTTGCTCTTCTATTGTGTCTGCGTGTTGCGAGCGAACGGTGCTGTCAGTCAGACACAGGACGAACTTCGTAGCGCGCTGCGCCCACTTGCCTTGCAAGAACAAATCGACCGCTTCCTTGATCGCCGCAGGACCGAACGTCTGCACTCGTTTGCACTGGTACAGAGAATAAGAAGTCCCCCCTGGGTGTCGTCCAAAAATGTCGATTCCGTGCTGCTCTTGACCCCGTGTGCCATAGAGTTGGCAGTGCTCAATATCAGCCTCGTATCGCACGAGTCGCAGGCAAAGACGTTCAAAGTCGTCCCATCGAAGTTGGTGCACCGGCAGCTCTTGAGCTGTTGTTTGAACGGGCAGTGCAACGGCCGAGGCGGGCGGAGTCTCGAGCCACGCGGGCACCTCATTAAAATCGTTTGTACCTTCCATGTTTCCGTGATCTCTCGTCTCGCTCAGGCGAGATGGCTGCCACATTATACGCAGTCACATGGACCACCATCAGTAGGGCGATTCGCAGCGGAAGCCGAAAATGGTTCGCTTAAGATGCGAGCCCCACGCCGGCGCTAGTTCGTCACAATCGCCTTCGAGAACCGCCGCGCGCTATGTCCAGCGGCGCCCTCGGTTCTCGTCGAGCCGCATACGCACAGGTCCAGGAGCGGCGATCCGAAGCGCAGAACAGCCATAGTTCAGCCAAAGTCAGTCGCTATCGCCGCGCGGGGGACTTGACGGTCGAAGTCATTTACGGTAGAAAGCTTAACACTGTCGGGAAGTTTTTTGGTGCCGAGGGCGGGACTTGAACCCGCATGTGCTTGCGCACGGAGGATTTTGAGTCCTCTGCGTCTGCCATTTCGCCACCTCGGCATTGAGGCTGCTCTTATTTATACGAGACCGCACGATCTCCGGCAACGGATGGCACGCCGGTTGCTCTCCCCCTGTGTGACGATCTCGATGTCCTGATTCGGGACGCGCAGTCGCTTGCGCAATCAGTTTCCTAGCGATCCGCCGATCCGAAGTCGCACACGGAGAAACCAATGTCTCAATTGGAAGCTACCGCGAATCTGGAAGCTACCGCGAATCTGGTCGCGGCCCCGCTAATCCTCAAGCCGCCCGCGATTACCGCGGCGGGATTGAAGCACGCGCTCGCAAATGCTTTTCTCGCCACGTCGTTTTTCGTCGCGGCGCTGCCGAGCGCGAACACCGGTCATGTGGGAATCGCCAATGCCGTCTGGATCATCGGCGCGGTTATCATGGGGGTCTTCTCGCTGGTGCGAGTTCCGCCGAAAACCGCGATGGTGACCATCCCCGCGATTGCGGCCTCGGCCGGGATGCTGGTGATTCCATGTTTGATGCGGCCGGTCGCACCTGCGGTCGGGATGCTGGCGCTTGCGGGAATCGTGCTCGAGGTCGCCGGCGTGCTGCTCTCGCAAATCGCGCGAATCTACATGGGGCGGAGCTTCGGAATTTTGCCGGCGAATCGCGGCGTGGTCTCGAAGGGGCCGTTCGCGATCGTGCGTCATCCGATTTATCTCGGATGGCTCATTCTCACGATCGGATTTGCGTGTTCGTATCCGACCGCGCGCAACGTGATTCTGATTATCGCATCGCTGCCGTTTTTGGTCTGGCGAATCGAGATGGAAGAAGGGCACCTCGCGCTCGATTCCAGCTATCGGACATATCAGAGCCGCGTTCGTTTCCGGATCTGGCCGGGTGTTATCTGATCGATCACGCGGCCACCGCGTAACTCAGTCGATCTTTAGCTGCCGCGTTCCGAGCAGATAAATTCCGCCCGCAAGCTGCGTCGATAACAGCATCGCGAATATGAGACCCCCGATCACCGCAATACTCAGTGGCTGTTGCACCTTTGCGCCAGCTCCCAAACCGAGCGCGAGTGGAAACAGTCCGGCCGCGGTCGCAAGCGTAGTCATCAGGATCGGCCGCATCCGGATTCGCGCGGCATTCATAAGCGCCTCGGCCGGAGCCAGTCCCTGCGCAACCTCGTGTTCCGCATGATCGAGGAGCAGGATTCCGTTTTTCGCGGTTATGCCGGCGACCATGATGATTCCCATGAACGACGAGATGTTGAGCGTCATACCGGTGAGATCAAGGCCGAGAAAACTGCCGGCAAGAGATGCTAGCGCCGCGATCAGGCATCCCAACGCGGGCGTTAGCCGCCCGAACTCCCATACAAGGATCAGGAACATCGCTACGGTTCCCGCCACCAGCACCAGGCTGAGTTGACTGAACGCCTGCTGTTGCTGGGCATAGAGTCCGCCGTACTCGAGGGTTACGTCCGGTAAAAGCGGAAGCTTCGCCAGCGTCGCGCGCACTTGATTCATCGCCGTACCGAGATCAACTCCCTCGAGCCGGGCGGTAACGTGCACGACCGGACCGAGGCGCTCGCGATTCATCTCGGTCTTCGCGCCCTTGAAATCAAATTTCGTGACTGCGGAGAGCGGCACCCGTCCATTGGCCGGCGTCTTGAGCATCACTTCCGACAGTGTGCCCAAATCCAGATGAAACTGTTCGGGATAGCGCACGCGCACGCCGACCAGCCGATCGCCCATCCTGATATTGGTCGCGACTGTTCCCTCGATGATCGCGTGCAGCGCGGTCTGTATGTCGTCGGCGGACAGGCCGTAGCGCGCGGCCGCGGATGAATCCACCAGGACCTCCTCCTCGGGGCTGGAGAGCACCACGCCGTCGAACACGTCCACCACGCCGGGAACTTTGCGCAACTTCGCGGCGACGCGGCGCGCGGTGGATTCGATTTGGTTCTGATCGGCGCCAAAGACCTTGACCTCGATCGGTTGCGGCGTACCCGAGAGATCGCCAAGCAGGTCCTGGAGCATCTGCGAAAATTCGATCTGAACGCCGGGCACGGAAGAGAGCACGCGGCTGCGGACCGAATTGATGATCTCGCCGATCCCGCGGCTACGATCGGCTTTTAGCCGGACTGAGAAGTCGCCAGTGTTCGATTCGCTCAACTGGAAGCCGAGTTGCGTACCGGTGCGGCGCGAGAACGCCGCGACCTCAGGGGTCGCCAGAAGTATCCGCTCGATCCGCCCGAGCATCGCCTGCGTGTCCTTAAGCGTGCTCTCGGGTGGAGTGATGTAGTCCAGGACGAACTCGCCTTCGTCGAGCGCGGGCAGGTAATCGGTCCCGATATTTTTATACAGGATAGCCGCGGCTCCGATTGCGACTACCGCGAGCATGATCGACAGCGCGGGAACCCGCACAACCGGGCGCAGCGTGAAAAGGTACGCGTTGCGAATCAGGTCGAACAGGCGGCCCGACTCGCGGCTTTTGCGGCGAATCGGCTCGACGATCATTTCGAGCGCGGGCGTGAAGTAGAGCGCCAGCGCCAGCGAGATAGCGAGGCCCGCGCCGAGCGTTGCGGCCAGCGAACGGAAGAACACGCCGGTCACGCCGCTTAAGAACACCAGCGGCGCGAACACGACGATCACCGTCATCGTCGATGCGACCAGGGCCCGCGAGAGCTCGCCGAGCGCGGCGGGAACCGCGTCGCGCGTCGCCCTCCCGGTCGCGCGTGCGCGATGGATCGCCTCGATCATCACGATCGCGTCGTCGATGAACAGGCCGATTCCGGCGGCGAGTCCGCCGAGCGTCATCATGTTGAAGGTCAACCCCGCGGCTTTCATCACGACGAAGGTGATCGCGAGGGTGCAGGGCACCACGATTGCGGCGACACCCGCACTGGCGAGGCTGCGGGTGAAGGCGAACACCACCAGCACCGCAAGCACCAATCCGAAGACGATAGCGTCGCGCACGCTCAGGAACGATTCGGTCACCAGCGCGGATTGATCGTAGGAGAAAGAAAAATCGACATCGGGATAGCGTTGGCGCAACGTGCTCACGATCGCGCGTGTCTCGGCCGCAATCGTGACGGTGTTGCCGGCGGGTTGGCGCGAGATTCCAATCAGAACCGCCGGGCCGTGTTCGGCGGTGGTGCGGATGTAATCCTCCCGGATACCCAGCTCGACGCTGCCCACGTCGCTGACCCGGACCGGGGTGCCGCCTGCGCTGGCAACAGGCAGCGCGGCGAGTTCGGAGGCTTCGCGCACGTCGGCGGTGACTACGGTCAGGAGCATCCGATGCGAATCGAGGACGCGGCCCGCGGAAGCGACGATATTAGCCTTGGCCAGGCCGTCAACGATTTCTTGCGGCGAAAGCCTATGCTCGAGCATCCGCGCCGGATCCAGCCGGACCACGAACTCCCGGTATTTTCCGCCGACCAACTCGACCCGATAAACCCCGGCGACACGATGGAAGCTCGGCACGACGTCGTAGGTCGCGATGTCGGTAAGCTCGGCCAGGCTGCGGTTCTTCGAGCTCATGCTGACGTCAATTATCGGAAAAGTGCCGCTGGTCAGCAGGCGAGTCGCGATGACGCTGCCGGCGGGAAGCCGGACGCGCACCTCGCTAAGCGCGGCATTGAGCAGTTGATACGACGTGGTCGGATCGGCCGACGAGGTGAACGTGACGTCAATCTCCGAACTGCCGCGTGTAGTCGTGGAGCGCACCAGACTTACACCGACAACACCGTAGGCGGCTTCTTCGAGCGGGCGTGTGACGCTCACCAGCATCTGCTCGGCGGGAAGATCGCCGCTGTCGGCCAGGATGATCGCGCGATCAAAAGTGATCTCGGGAAACACCGAGCTTGGAATCGAAAAGGCAAGGATGACGCCCAGTGCGCTCAGCGCGAGGACGGTCAGGACCGCCAGCGTCGCGTTGACGCGCCGCATCGTTTACTGCGCGCCTCCGACCTTGACCCGCAGGCCGTCGGACAGCGTGTAGCCGCCCGAAGTGATCACTTCGTCGCCCGACTTAATTGCGCCAATCACCTGCACGCGGCCGCGTTGCCGGATACCAATCGAGACCTCGACGCGACGGGCGCGACCGCCGGCGCCAACTACGAAAACGTGATAGCGATTCTCGCCCGCGTCCTGATACAGCGCCGCGGACGGAATCACGATCGCGTCGGGAGTTTCGGACACGGTTATGCGCACCTCGACCGGAGCGTCGGTCTCGTAAATTCCCTGAGAGCGGGTGAAATCGATTCGGACCGGCGCGGTCGCACTTTGCAAGTCGAAGTTCGGGAAGATGGAAACGACGCGCGCGGGAAACTCTGCTCCGGGGCGCAGCGGCGAGGTGACGATCGCGGCCATTCCAGGATGGATCAGATGGACTTCGCCGATTGGAACGTCGGCATTGACGTAGATGCTCGCCGGATTGACCAGTTCGGCTATCGTATCGAGGTCGCTGACCATCTGGCCGCTGACGATCGGCGGTTTGGAAACGATACCGGACTCAGGCGCGACAATTGGAATTCCGGGACCCTGGTCGTAGCGGCCGACCGACTTCCCCAGTGCGGCAGAGTCCTGCGGATCGAGTCGCTTCGCGACCGCGAGTCCGGCCCGCGCGGCCTCGATCTCCCGATTAACCACATGAGCGATCACTTGCCCCTTGCGGACGGTATCGCCGTTGCGAATATGAATATCGATCACGCGCCCCGCCGTCGGCGAGCGAATGGTCACGTGCGTGAGTGCGACCGTACTGCCTATCACATTCACTTCCTGGCGCATCGGCTCGATCGTCGCGGAAGCGGCGGTCACCAGCAGCACCGGAGTGGGCGCAGGGGCGGAGGCGGCGTCATCTCCGGAATGCGCACCGCCGCATCCCGGACCGATTAGGGCTGAAAGAGCCGCGGCGAGAGCGATTGCAGCACGCGCGGATTTGAAATCACGCGCGGTCATTGCACCCTGCCGACAAGCAAGAGCGATTCCGCCACTGCTTCGCGCGCCGCGAACTCATAGGCGAAGCGTTGCAAGCGGAGCTGCTCGGCCTGCTGAAAAGCATCGACTACTTCGAGCACGGTGGCGCCGCCGCCGCCCAAAAAGCGCGTCCAGGTCAGAGCGAACGCGTCGTCGGAAGTGGGCTGCGCGCGCTCAAGGATCTTCAATTGCTCGATCGCCTGCTGGTAGCGCAGGGCGGCGTCCTTTAGCCGGCGCTTGAGCAGGTACGCGGTCTGGCGCAATTGCGCCTGTGCAGTACGCTGCTTCGCTTTAGCCTGATCGATGTGCGCTTCGATAAGCCCGCCCTCGAACACCGGCACCGAGATCACGCCGTCGTACGACGCGCCATATTCCTGGTTGATGGTCGCGGGCGGATCGATGCCGAGCGCTCCGGCAGTGAGCGCGATCTGAAAAGTCGGCAGATGTTCGTCGCGCGCGGCGGTCACCTGCTCCGCCGCGGCCGACATCGCGCGCTTCGCCACCTCTATCGAGGGACTCTGCGTGACATCTCCGGCCGGTGGCGAAGGCATCGCATCCGATTCGGCGATCGCGATATCGGTCGCGTCGAAATTGCCGATGAGCGAGCCCAGGTTGGCCGAGGCTCGGCGCACGTCGCCCTGTGCATTGGCAAGTGCGAGCTCGGCTGAATCGCGCGAGGTGCGAATCTTGAGCTCGTCATTTGCGATCGCGCGTCCGGTGCTGTGCAGTTGCTCGACGGTGGCGACATAGCGGCTCAGGCGATTGACGCTGGCGGCGATTTCGCGCTGGGTCGCGCGGGTGCGCACCAGTTCGTAGAAAGCGGCGCGAGTATCGAAGGCGATCTGCGCGCGTGCCGCTGTGACGCCCAGCGTAGCCGCTTCGCTAATGTAGCGGGCCGCGCGATAACGCGCGGCGCGGCGTCCCCAATCGAAAGCGGTGTAGTTCAGCGCGAGCAATCCACTCGAAACGCCGCGGTTGGTGACGACAACGTTGTAGCCTGGCGCCTGGTAGTACTCGGTGCCGGCCATGAGGCTTGGAAACAGGGGAGCCCGCACTTCGCGCGCATGCGCCTCAGTGAGGTCGCTGGTTCCCGAAGCCATCGCGATCGACGGAGCGAAACGCAGCGCCTGATCGATCGCGTCTTTTAGCGTCAGCGGCGCCGCCGCGGCCGTGCCGCTGACTAGCAGCAGCATCAACCCGGACACCGCGAGCACGCCAATGTGAAAACGCGGATGAATCATGCCGGAAAAGTAACATCGGCGGCGTAAGCGAGCCTAGTGAATAAATCTTAAGCAACCTGCGCGCTGGCAGTGAGTTGCGCACTTTCAGCGGGCTGCAATGCGCGGGTTCCGCGAAGCGGCAATTTGACCGCGAATACCGCCCCGCCACCGGGCCGATTCGCGGCGGCGATTTGCCCGCCGTGGTAGCGCGCGATTTCGCGGCACAGGCTTAAGCCCAGTCCGCTGCCCTCGCCGCCGGCGTGCGCCCCGCGAAAAAAGCGCTCGAAGATCAAAGGCAGCTCGGCAGTTTCGATTCCAGGCCCGGTGTCGGCGACGCGAAGTATCGCGCGGCCGTCAAGATTCACCAGGCCGATTTCGATCCGGCCGCCGGCGGGCGTGAACTTGAGCGCGTTGTCGATCAGATTGATCACCAGGCGGCGCAGATGCGTCGCGCTGCCTTCGATAATCGCCGACGCCAGCTCGGCGGTGTGAAGCTCGACGTTTTTCCCGGCGGCCAGCGCTTCGACGGTGGCTATAACTTCGGCGACGAGCGCGCGCAGATCGACCGGACCGCGCTCGATCGCGACTTCGCCGGAGAGCCGCGTCAGCATCAGCAGCTCCTCGGCGATCTTGCACAGGCCGATAACTTCGCGATGCGCATTTTCCAGCGCCGCGCGATTTTCCGCGGCGGATCGTTCGCGGGCCAGCGCCACGTCGAGTCCGGTGCGCAGCACCGCCAGCGGAGTGCGCAGCTCGTGGGCGGCGTCGGAGGCGAAGCGCCGCTCGGTCACCGACGCGCTTTCGAGCCGATCGAGCAATGCGTTGATAACGTCGGTGAGCCGTCCGATCTCGTCGTAGGCTTCGGGCGCGGTCAGGCGGCGATTCAGATCGTGCGGGGTAATGTCGGCGAGCGCGGCGGCCAGCGATGCGACCGGCGCGAGCGCGCGGCCCGCAAGCAGATAACCGCCGGCCACGCACAGGATCAGCAGGCTCGGCACCACCAGCAAAAGCGTGGTGCGCAGCCGGTCGACCGACTCCCGAATCGGCGCGACGTCGGCGCCGTCCATCAGCAGCGCATTTTCGCCCGCGAACACCAGCGGCTTGATCGCGAAGCTGAAATTGTCCCTGGCCACGCGCGAGATGCCGCGGAACTTGGAAGCCACGGATATTTTCGGGAGTTGGACCGATTGCGCGCCGAAGTCGGCGACCACTCCGGAGCTGGTGACGAGCACGACGCGCCGGCGCGGCCCGAGATCGCGTTCGAGGCTGAGTCCGCGCAGAAGCGCCGCGGCGCGCGGTTTATCCGCGAGCGACAGTTCATGCGAGCTGGTATCGGCTTCTTCCACCAGGGCGGCGTGGAGCGCGCCATACTGCTCGCGCTCGAAGAGCTTGAGCGCGGCGAACGCGGCAATCAGCAAAATCGCGCCCAGCACGAGCGCCCAGTAGATCGTGAGCCGCAGCCGGATACTCATCGCGTCTAAGGTCCGCGGCGGCTCAGCCCATGCGCATCGTATAGCCGACGCCGCGCACGGTGGTGATCATCGAGTTCTTTGGGTCGGCGTCGATTTTCTGCCGCAGCCGGTTGACGAAGACCTCGATCAGATTGGTGAAGACGTTGTAGTCGGAATCCCAGACTGACTCGGCAATCATATCGCGAGTGACGGTTTCACCCGCCCGCCGCATCAGCAACTCCAACAGCATCGCCTCCTTCGGCGACAGCGCGACAGGCTTGCCCGCGCGCTTGGCGCGGCGTTTGACCGTATCGAACTCGAGCTCGCCGACCTTCAAGATGGGAGTCTGCGCCGCCGGACGCCGGCGCGCGAGCGCGTGAATTCGCGCGAGCAGCTCCGCGAACGCGAACGGCTTCACCAGATAATCGTCGCCGCCGCTGTCGAGTCCGGTCACGCGATCTTCGACCGAGCTGCGCGCGGTCAGGAACAGGACTCGGGTGGTGTCGCCGGCGGCGCGCCGTTCGCGCAGAAAATCGACGCCGCTCTTTCCGGGGAGTCCGATATCCAGCACCAGCAGGTCGTAGTTTTGGCGCACGAGGATCTGCTCGGCCTCTTCGGCGGACTTCACCCAATCCAGGGCGATACCTTCCTCGGTAAGACCCTGGCGCAGATTGCCGGCCAGGCGTTCTTCGTCTTCAATCAGCAGCACGCGCAAGGACTGCATACCCCTGGATGCTGGCACGGGCGCGCGTGCAATTAAAGCGGCTCAATTACAGGACGTTTAGATAAACCAGCACAGCACGCCCGCCACCACCAGCGCGCCGGCCCATATCGTATCGAGGTTGATCCAGGCGCTGCGCAGAATCGCAAGACCGATCTTTTCGTACACGACGATCGCGATCGCGCCCATTACAATCAGTAGCGCGCCGGTGTGAACGATCACGACCGCGGCGGCAATCAGCACCGGATGAGCCTGCGGCAGCATCGGCATAGTGTGATGCATCCGCGCGCCGGCGGGCGCGTTCATGCCGAGCAGGATCGGAAACAGCATCAGACCCGCGCCGTGCGCCGACGCCATCAGGAACGACCACAGCGCCAGCTCGCCGAAGTTCACGCGCATCGCGACCCATCGCGGATGCGCTCGGGGCCAGAAAAACCTGAACAGCCCGAAGACGATCAGCGCTCCGGCGCCAGCGGGCCGGATCATTGCGAACGGGAACGAAGACTGAAGGACGGAGATTGTCGCGACGATCGCCGCGATCGAAACCAGATGACCGATCGCGATCGGAATCAGCGCGCCAACCACTTTCGCGCGGCGGCGCTCCTGCAATCCCAGCGCGACCGCGAACAGCCAGCCCATCGAGGGGTCGATGCCGTGGTAGGCGCCAAGCGCGGCGACGGCGACCCACGGCCACGCGCCGCTCACGGATAACAGAACGAGTCGGAAGAGGTGTCGCCTCCTTCCAGGCGAATCTGATGCGGCCGCTCGCCGTCGAACCTGGTGAAGAATTCTGGATCGAGCGCAAGCCCGCCCGCCGGATTCGTGTTGAGCTTGGCGACCCATCCGCGAATTCCTTCGGGATAGAACTGCGCGTCCCACGAGTTGTACAGCGAATTGCTGACGTACGCGCGGCGTCCGTCGCGGCTGAGTTCGATCATCTGCATGCCGCCGTTCAGCTCACCGCTCTTCGGATGCGCGGCGTGCGAGGTGATCCCGCCCAGGCGCACCGAACCGGTGAGCTTCGCGTTTGCAGGGTCGCTCACGTCATATTGCTTCAAGTCGCCGGTGCCGAAACATGCAACGTACAGGAAGCGATCGTCGAGGCTCAAGTTGATATCGGTGACCAGGGGAGGCACCGCCTTAAAGGGCTTGAGCGCGGGCGGCAGAATCGCGGGGTCGGCGGGCTCGGCGGGAATCTCGATTACTTTTTTGATCGACCAGTCCTCGCCATTGCCTTTGCCGTTGCGGCTCCACATCCAGACCGACGCCGAGAGGTCTTTGGTCGAGATCACCACGCCCACGAACCCGAACGTCTTGGTTGGATCGTGCGAGGGGCGCAGTTCGAGCGCCATCTGATTCTCAGCGCCGAGGTCCAGCGTCTTCAAATGCCGCCGCTTGCGCAAATCCCACAGATGGATCGCATGGCCGTACTTGCCGCCGAGCAGCAGCTCCGGCACCACGCCGCCTTCGATCATCTTCGGCGTGCCCCATTCGCTGGTGACGGCGACGTCGTAGCCGAGATGCCACCAGAAATCGTAGGCGAGGTACTGCGGCCCGCGATCGACTTCCCATCTGCCGAGCACGTCAAAGCTTTCGTGATCGAGCAGAAAGATTCCACCCGGACCGTCGCCGTTCGGTGCGCCGAGCGCGCTTACATAAATCGCATCGGGACCGCAGTGGATCGTATGCGGCCGGCTGTAACCGGTGCGCTCGGCGATTTCCCTGGCCTCGATGATCTTGACGATCTTTGGCTTTCGCGGATCGGGCTTGGTGTCAAAGATGTAGATGCGCGAAGAGCGCAGCCCCGGCACCAGCAGGTAGCGCCGCTCCACGTGCGGATGTGGCGCATACGGGCACAGCGCGGCGCTGCATGCGTTCCATCCGAAATGATGCAGTTCGTCGCCGGCAAACTCGGTCTCGGTGCGTCCGACGACTTGCGCATAGGTTTTGGATTCAGGATCAAGATCGAGCACGCACAGCGCGTCTTTGCGTCCGTTCTCCGGCGCCGGATTGAAACTCACCAGGTAGCCGAGCTTCTCGCGCGGCGCATTCATCGCCATCTTGGCGGACGGATAGAAAGTCTGATCAGGTTTCCACAGCGCCATCGTCAAATACCGCCTTCGGTCGAATTACTTTGAAGCTAACCCACGTGGCGAGTCCACGCAAAGTGCGGGGGCCCGCGCCGATAGTCATGCGATGCGGCTTGTCCTAAGTTAGGCACACCTGTGCGGCGGCGGCGCGCCGCGCGCGAGGAGGTATCGGCGGTGGCATACCAGCAGATCGAATATCAGAAGAACGGACGGATCGCGCGCGTGATTCTCAATCGGCCCGAGCGGCGCAACGCGCAATCGCGGGTGCTGCTGGAGGAGATGGACGACGCATTCGCCGACGCCAACGACGACGACGAGATTCGCGTGATCGTGCTCTCCGGCAAGGGCGAGCACTTCTCATCCGGCCACGACCTCGGAACGCCCGAGGAAAAAGCGGATGCCGCCGGCCGTCCCTACGGCAAGGGGCTGCGCTCGATCTACTCGCGTTCGCGAAAGCTGTTTCTGGACAACACGATGCGCTGGCGTGATCTCGACAAACCGACGATCGCGATGGTGCATGGCTACTGCATCTTCGGCGGATGGATGTTCGCGGCCGCGATGGACCTGATCGTCGCCTCCGAGGACGCGCAGTTCCTGCCCTCGCTGCTGCAGTACTTCTCGATCCCGTGGGACCTGCCGATCCGCAAGGCCAAGGAAATCCTGTTTCAGAGCCGCTTCGTCGGCGCGGAGGAGGCGTGCAGGCTGGGCTTTGTCAATATCGTGGTCCCGCGCGAGAAGCTTGAGGCCGAAACGATGGCGCTGGCGGGACGAATCGCGCAGAGCGATCGGATGACGCTCAGGCTGCTCAAGTTCGCGGTCAACAACGCGCAGGACGAGATGGGATTTCGCAACTCGGTGCGCAACGCGCACTCGCATCATATGCTGCTCGGCGTCGGCGCATTTCTGCACGGCGCCGAGGAAGGCAAGCTGCCGAAGCGGATGGCGGGGGTCGAGCAGGCGCTCAAAAAAACCACCAAGTAGCGTCCAGCCGCGCTTTCGACACGCCCGCATCGTCGCGGCATACTGCAATCCGTAATGGGGGCGTCATTCCGCTTGCGCAAGCTACTCATGATCGCGGCGCTATCATGCGCCGCGCTGATTGGAATTTCGTTGCGTGCGCATCCGCAAGATCTGGCTACAAAGGATTTGGCCCCGCTGTCGAATCAGATCGTCGGCAAGAGCACCGACTACACAATCCAGAAGGGCGACAACTGGATTCGACTGGGCGCGCGCTTTGGCGAGGGCGCCGCGGTAATCGCGTTGGACAACGGCGTCGCGCTCGGCTCGACGATCACGGCGGGCAAGACCCTGCGCATCGACAATCGGCATATCGTGCCGATTCAGTTCGTCGATGGAATCGTAGTTAATCTTCCGCAGCGGATGTTGTTCTACTTCGAGGATTACGTGCTCAAGGGCTTCTATCCCGCGGCGGTCGGCCGCGTGGCGCCGCGGTGGCGCACGCCGATCGGCAAATTCAGGATTGTCCAGATGCGCGAGGCGCCGGCCTGGCGCGTGCCCGATTCGGTGCGCGAAGAGATGCTCGCCAACGGCAAGGTGCCCGTAAGCCGCGTGCCGCCGGGCCCGGACAATCCGCTTGGCGATTACTGGATCGGCATCAGTCTGCCTTCGCTTGGAATCCACGGCACCAACTCGCCGATGGGGATTTACGGATTCTACACGCACGGATGTATCCGGCTCGATCCTGCTGATCGCAGGCGCTGTTCGAGGCGGTGGACGAGGGCGATCGCGGCGTGATCATCTACCAGCCAATCATGCTCGCACGAACCGGCGACGGGCGCATCTACCTGGAGGTCAATCGCGACGCGTACAACAAAGGCATCGCCGGAATCGGCTACGTGCACAAGCTTGCGGACGCCGACCATTTGAGCGATCTAATTGATTGGTCGCGTGCGAGCGATGTGACCGGCCGCGCCGACGCAGTCGCGCGCGACGTCACGGCGGGACCCGCGGTGGGCAGCGGAAAATGAAAGACAGAGACGACGAGCACGGATCGATCACGCGGCGGCGCTTTATCAAGAGCACCGTCAGCGCCGGGATCGTCGGCGCCGCGCCTATGATCATTCCCGCCCCGGCGTGGGCGCGGATGCATGTGCGCCGCCGGGTGCATCATCACCTGACGGCTACAGCGCGCTCGCTCAGCTTCGACAATCTGCATACCGGCGAAAAACTGCACGCGATCTATTGGCGCAATGGCGGGTACGTGCCCGGCGGACTCGAACAGATCAACTACATCCTGCGCGACTACCGCCGCGACGAAGTAAAGCCGATCGATCCGAACCTGCTCGACCTGCTGATCGCGCTGCGCACGCGACTGCATACGAGTGAGCCCTACGAAGTGATTTCCGGATACCGATCGCCCGTGACAAACGCGATGCTGCATTCCACGACCGAGGGCGTCGCGCTGCACAGCATGCACGTCGAGGGCAAAGCGATCGACATCCACGTCCCCGGCCGCAGCCTGAGAACCCTAAGGCTCGCCGCGCTGTCGCTGCATCGCGGCGGAGTCGGCTACTATCCGCACTCGAATTTCGTGCACGTCGACACCGGCCGCGTCCGCTGGTGGGTCGGCTGATCGATTCCACCTCTCACAGGATTCCGCGGATTTCTACGCGTAGGATTTGAGCGGCGCGGATGCTATTGACCATTCGTCAAAAGGAGGCTCGCTTATGCAGGGACTCGACAAGACGGGGGCGCTGGTTGGACGCATTCTGATCGCCGCGATCTTCATCTTGAGCGGCGCTACCAAGCTTGGCCATGCGGCCGGGATGGCGGGGTACATGGCCGCGCATCATATCCCCGGATCGATGGCGGAGTTCCTGGTTTATGTCGCCGGCATTATCGAGTTGGCCGGCGGCCTGATGCTGGTGTTCGGATTCCGCGCGCGCATCGCGGCAATCGTGCTCTTCCTGTACCTGATCCCGGTCACGATCCTGTTTCACATCATGCCGGGCGGGATGATGAATCAGGTCAACACGATGAAGAACCTCGCGATCATGGGCGGGCTCTTGATGGTCGCGTCGATGGGTCCGGGCGCGTTCAGCATGGATGTGATGCGCGGGCGTTCGTAGCGGCGTGATCGCGAGCCCAAAACGAAAAGGCACGGCCGCTGCCGGCCGCGCCCGTTCGAATCGAAAGCTATTCTTCAGTTCTGCGCGGATTGACCGACCGCGGCTTTCACCAGCGCCTCGAGTTCTCCGCTTTCGTACATCTCGCGCACAATGTCGCATCCGCCGACGAATTTGCCGTCAACGTACACCTGCGGGATCGTCGGCCAATTGCTGTAGCGCTTGATTGCGTCGCGCAACTCGGCGTCCGCGAGCACGTCGGCAGTTGCGAAGGGGACGCCCAGTTCTTCGAAAATCTGGACGGTGGCGGCGGAGAATCCGCACTGCGGAAAGCTCCGATTTCCCTTCATGAAAATCATCACCTTGTTCTCGCGAATCGCCGATTCGATCTGTTCGGTCACGCTAGCCATTGTCGGCATCTACCTCCGATTTTCTGATTCAGCCGGGGTCAGCGTTTTGAGTGTGAGCGCATGCACCCGCACGCGCATCGCCTCGCCCAGCGCCGCATAAACCACCTGATGCCGCTGCACGAGGCCTTTGCCCTCGAACATCGCGCTCACGATGGTCGCTTCAAAATGATCGCCGCCGCCGGTGGTGTCGCGGACTTCGACCCGCGCGCCCGGTATTCCTGTTGCGATCAGCCCCTGAACTTCGTTCGCATCCATAGCCGTATCTTATCCACTTATTCTATTGGGATTGCCCGAAACAAATCCACCGATCCTACAGATCAACCGCATTGCTGTCGGGCTTGGTAAGAGCTTTTCCGCTGGTGGAACCGTTCATCAAGGCCAGCGCGCTTTCGGTCAGCTCGCCCGCATGGCCCGCGCCCATCACACGCGCGACGACCCGTCCGTCGGGTCCGATGAACAGCGTGGTTGGAATCGCCTCGACGCCGAGCGCGTCAATTACGATCTCGTTGGCGATCAGAATCGGATAGTTGATTTTGAATTCTTCGACGAATGGTGCCACGGCGCGAACGCCCTCGCCCTGCACGGTGTCGCACGCGACGCCGATAACTTCCAGGCCGCGCGTTTTGTGATAACGCGAATAGATCGTCTCCAGCTCGGGAATCTGGCGGCGGCACGGACCGCACCAGGTCGCCCAGAAATCGACGATCACCGGATGCCCGCGGAACTGGCTCAGCTTCATCGATTCTCCGCCGAGCGTGCGAAGCTGGAAGTCGAGCGGTTTGTCGCCCGGTTCGGAGGCTTGCGCGCGAGCCTGCACGAGAGTCACGCTGCGCGGCGACTCCGAAATCGCGGGCGCGCACAAGACGATTACCGCCGCGAATGTCGCGGCGATCGCCGTGCGCCACATGCTGTCTGATTGAGTTTGCATCTTACCTGCCAGGACGGGCTCGCGCTTCGACGCGATCCGATCTTAGATGATACTCTTTCGCCGCAGTTCTGTAAGGCGCGACTTGTCGCATCCCAGCAGCTCGCCCAGCACCGTCTCCGTGTCGGCCCCCAAGTCGGGAGCGTGCGTGTCGGGCGTGGCGTTTGAGCCGGCGATCTTGAGCGGCGAGCCCGGAACGAGCAGGCTGTCGAAGCCGGGATGCTGCGCGTGCAGAATCATGTTGCGCGCCTGGAGATGCGGATTGCGCGAGACTTCCTGGACGTTGGCGATCGGAGCGCATGGCACGCTCGCGGCGCCGAGCACCGCCAGCCAATGCGCGCGCGGGGCGGTCGCGAATTTGCGCGCGAGAGTCGCTTCGAGCTCGGAATGATTCGCGGTCCGATCCGAATTTTTTCCGAAGTGGGCGTGGTCCTTCAGCTCCGGCATCCCGATCGCATCGCACATCCGCTGCCAGATCGCTTCATTGCCGGCGCCCGCGACGAAGAATCCGTCGGAGGCGCGGAATTGCTGGAACGGCGTGATCGACGGATGCCGCGTGCCGAGCGGCGCAGGAATCTTGCCCGACACCGAGTAGCGCGCAAGCGCATCTTCGAGCATCGCGACCTGGCAATCGAGCATCGCGATATCCAGATGCTGCGCGCCGCCATCGCGCTCGCGCACGCGCAGCGCGGCCAGAATCGCGATCACTCCGTACAGCGCCGCCGACAGATCGCCCACCGAGACTCCGCATCGCATCGGGTCGCCGCCCGCTTCTCCGGTGACGCTCATGGTGCCGCCCAGAGCCTGCGCGACGATATCGTACGCGGGCGACGACGCCATCGGGCCGGTCTGCCCGAACCCGGAAATCGAGCACAGGATGACGCGCGGGTTGACCGCCTTGAGACGATCGAAATCGATCCCGAATCGCTCGAGCGTGCCGGGCGCAAAATTTTCGACCACGATATCGCACTTGGCCGCGAGTTCCAGGAACAGCGCGGCGCCATCGGGGAGCCGCAGGTCGATCGTGACGCTGCGCTTGCCGCGATTGACACTG